>NZ_CP146022.1:6424624-6730559 GCF_036967205.1 Streptomyces sp. Q6 | reverse complement strand
CCTGGGACTGCTCACCGATGTCGGCTTCGAGGACTCCGAGGGCGGGCGGCCGCGCGGTCTGCTCGCCGTGGCCGCCGGGCGCGGGGCGCTGGTCGGCGTGGACGTGGCCGAGACGTATGTGCACGCCGAGCTGTTCGACCTGTCGCTGAAGGTCGTGGCCCGCGCGGACCGCGAGGTGCGCCCCGGCGAGAACCGGCCGGAGCAGGTCGTCGCCCTGATCGCGGACGCCGTCGACGAGGTGCTCGCGGGGCACGCGGGGCGCGTCCTGGGGGTCGGCGTCGCGCTGCCCGGTCAGGTGGACCGGGAGGGCGGCGTCTCCGTCTACGCGCCGAACTGGGACTGGCACGACGTCCCGCTGCGCGCGCTGCTCGCCGAGCGCGTCGATCCGCCGCTGCACCTGGACAATCCGCTGCACGCCGGCACCGTCGCCGAGCTGTGGTCCGGGGCGGCCCGCGGCCGCGAGGACGCCGTCGTGGTGAACCTCGGCACGGGCGTCGGCGCGGGCCTCGCGCTCGGCGGCGGCCTGTACCGGGGCATCGGCAACAGCGCGGGCGAGTGGGGCCACACCACGCTCGTCCTGGACGGCCGGCTCTGCCACTGCGGCAACCGCGGCTGCGTGGAGACGTACGTCGGGGCGCCCGGCATCATGCTCAACCTCCGCGAGCTGAGCCCGAGTTCACCGCTGCTGCATCCCGACGACCAGACGGCCACCGTGCGCGCCCTCGCCGCGGCCGCCGCCGCGGGAGAGCCGGTCGCCGTGCAGGCGGTGCGGGACACCGCGCGCTATCTCGGGGCGGGCATCGCCGATCTGGTGAATCTGCTCAACCCCGAGGTCATCGTGCTGAGCAGCTGGGTCACCACGTATCTCGGTGAGCTGCTCCTCGGCGAGGTGCGTACCGCGGTCGCCCGGCACGCGCTGCGCCACTCACTGGCCCGCGCCGAGATCGTGCTCTCCCCCATCCCCACGGACCCGGTGTGCCTGGGCGCGGCGACGTTCGCGCTCGAACGCGCCCTGGCCCCGACGCCCACCATGCGCCGCACCCCCTGACACCACCCACCACCACCGACCCTGCCCCCACCCACTCACTCACTCACTCACTCACTCACCGGGAGATCCATGTCCAACCGTCATGTCGATTACGTCGATGACGTCCTGCCCGGCCACGGGGCCCTGCCCCCGCGCACCTGGTACGCCGCGTCGTCCGCCGCCTCCCTCTCCCTGAACGGCTCCTGGCGCTTGCGCCTGTCGCCGACCGCCGACGCCGAGGACGAGTCCTTCGCCGCCGAGGGGTTCGACGCCGGCGACTGGCCCGAGGTACGGGTGCCGGGCCACTGGGTCCTCCAGGGCGACGGCGCGTTCGGCGCGCCGGTCTACACGAACCACCTCTACCCGTTCCCGGTCGACCCGCCGTACGTGCCGACCGAGAACCCGACCGGCGACCATCTGCGCACCTTCGACCTGCCGGACGACTGGCCGGGCGAGGCCGCGGGCGGCGGCGCCGTGCTGCGCTTCGACGGGGTCGAGTCGTGCGCCCGGGTCTGGCTGAACGGCACGGACCTCGGCGAGTTCAAGGGCAGCCGCCTGCCGCACGAGTTCGCGGTCGGCTCGCTCCTGAAGCCCACGGGGAACGTCCTCGCGGTCCGGGTCCACCAGTGGTCGTCGGGCTCGTACCTGGAGGACCAGGACCAGTGGTGGCTGCCCGGCATCTTCCGTGACGTGACGCTGCTGCACCGCCCCGCGGGCTGCGTCCTCGACTTCTTCACGCACGCCTCGTACGACCACACGACCGGCCTCGGCACGCTGCGCGTCGACAGCGACGTGGACGGCCGCGTCATCGTCCCGGAGCTGGGCGTCGACGCGGCGACGGGCGAGCCGGTCACCGTCCCGGTCGAGCCGTGGACGGCGGAGACACCCCGGCTGTACGCCGGTGAGCTGGTGACCGAGGGCGAGCGCGTGCCGCTGCGGATCGGGTTCCGCACGGTGGTGCTGGAGGACGGCCTCATCAAGGTCAACGGCGTGCCCGTCCTGTTCAAGGGCGTCAACCGGCACGAGTGGCATCCGGAGCACGGCCGTACGCTCGATCTCGACACGATGCGCCGTGACGTCGCGTTGATGAAGTCCCACCACGTCAACGCGGTCCGCACCTCCCACTATCCGCCGCACCCGGCCTTCCTCGACCTGTGCGACGAGTACGGGCTGTGGGTCATCGACGAGTGCGACCTGGAGACGCACGGCTTCGTCGAGCAGGACTGGCGCGACAATCCGGTGGACGACGACCGCTGGACCCCGGCCCTGCTCGACCGGGCGGCGCGCATGGTGGAGCGCGACAAGAACCATCCGTCGGTCGTGATGTGGTCGCTCGGCAACGAGGCGGGCACCGGCCGCGGTCTCACGGCGATGGCGGAGTGGATCCGCGGCCGCGACCCGGAGCGCCTCGTGCACTACGAGGGCGACATCAACTGCCGTGACACGGACGTGTATTCACGGATGTACGCCTCGCACGCCGAGGTCGAGAAGATCGGCAAGGGGCTCGACGGGGGAACCGACCGGCGCCGCGGGCTGCCCTTCATCCTGTGCGAGTACGCGCACGCGATGGGCAACGGCCCGGGTGGACTGGCCGACTACCAGCGGCTCTTCGAGACGTACGACCGGCTCCAGGGCGCCTTCGTCTGGGAGTGGATCGACCACGGGATCGCGGACGAGCGGTACGGGTACGCGTACGGCGGCGACTTCGGCGAGGAGCTGCACGACGGCAACTTCGTCTGCGACGGGCTGCTGTTCCCCGACCGCACGCCGACGCCCGGTCTGCTGGAGTTCAAGAAGGTGATCGAGCCGGTCCGCATCGAGGTGGACGGCCCGGCCGGCACGGTCCGCGTCGGCAACCGTCACGACTTCCGCGACCTGTCGCACCTGGTCTTCGCATGGTCGTACCAGGTCGACGGCGAGACGGTGGAGACGGGCTCGCTGTCCGTTCCGCCGCTGGCCGCAGGCGAGTCCACGGAGGTGAAGCTGCCCGCACCGCCGGTCGACGCGCCCGGTACGGAGAGCCAGTGGACGGTGCGGGCGCTCGACGCCGACGAGCGCGAAGTGGCCTGGGGACAGGGTGTGTCGACGCCGCGCCCGGTGCCGAGGCCGGCGACGGGCGCGCGGCCGGTGCACGGTGCGGGGCTGATCACGCTCGGCCCGGCCACGTTCGACCCGCGCACGGGTGAGCTGCGTACCGTCGGCCGGATCGCGGTCACCGCGCCGCGCCTGGACGTGTGGCGGGCGCCGACGGACAACGACGCGGGGGCGAGCTGGCAGGACGACGTCCGGCTCGGCGAGCAGTGGCGCAAGCTGGGCCTGCACCGGATGCGCCACCGTCTGGACTCGGTGGAGGCGACCGACGACGCGCTGACGGTCCGCGGCCGGGTCGCGCCGGCGGGCCGCGACCTCGGCCTGCGCACGGTCTACCGCTGGACGTCCGACGGCACGGCGCTGCGGCTGACGGTGTCGGTGGCGCCGGAGGGCGAGTGGCCGGTGGCGCTGCCGCGGCTCGGCGTACGGTTCGGGCTGCCCGAGGGGGCGTCGCGGGTGCGCTGGTTCGGCGGCGGCCCCGGCGAGGCGTACCCGGACACCCGGCAGGCGTCCGCGCTCGGCCTGTGGCACGACGACGTGGACGCACTCCAGACCCCGTACGTCTTCCCGCAGGAGAACGGCGCGCGGGCCGACGTCCGCTGGGCGGAGATCGGCGGTCTGCGCATCGAGGGCGACCCGGAGTTCTGGTTCACGGCCCGCCGCTGGACCACGGAGCAACTGGACGCGGCCACCCACCGCACGGACCTCGTCCCCGGCGACACGGTGTGGGTGAACCTGGACCACGCACAACAGGGCATCGGCTCCCAGTCGTGCGGCCCCGGCCCGCTGCCGCGGTACCAACTCGTGGCGCGGGCCGCGGAGTTCGCGTTCACGTTCACGGAGGTGGGCGGGGACTAGCGGTATGCGCCGGTCGCCGTACCCGGGCTCGGGTACGGCGACCGGCGCATACCCGGTGGCCCTGGCGCGGGCGGTCGCTCTACCGTGGCGCTTTCCGCGCCCGCCACCCCTTGGAGACCGCCGTGCCCCTGCGGATGCGCCTCGCCGCGATCACTCTCGACTGCGCCGACCCGCTCGCCCTCGCCGCGTTCTACGAACGGGCCACCGGTCTCGTACCGCATCCGGACTCGGACGGCGAGTTCGCCGGGCTCACGCGCGGGGACGGGTTGTTCCTCGGGTTCCAGCGGGTCGACGGGTACCGGGCCCCGCGGTGGCCGGGGCAGGACGTGCCGCAGCAGGTGCATCTGGACTTCGCGGTGGCGGATCTGGACGCCGCCGAGGCGGAGCTGCTGCGGCTGGGGGCGGGGGCGCCCGCGTCGCAGCCCGACAAGGAGCGGTTCCGGGTGCTGACCGATCCGGCCGGGCATCCGTTCTGCCTGGTGGTCAGGGGCTGAGCGGCGCGCCCGGCCACCCGTACGGCCGACGCCCGCGAAGCGGCGGTTCGGACGGGGTGGGCGCGCGACCGTTCGAGCGGGTTGAGATGATGGGCCGCGTGAACTTCCGGTCGATCTACAGCCACGGTTTCGCGCGGGTCGCCGCCTGCACCGGCCACGCCGCCATCGCCGATCCGCCCGCGAACGCGGAGGCGGTCCTGCGTCAGGCCCGCCAGTGCGCGCGGGACGGGGTCGCGGTGGCCGTCTTTCCCGAGCTCTGTCTGACGGGGTACTCGATCGAGGACCTCCTGTTGCAGGACGCGGTGCTCGACGACGTCGAGCGGGCGCTGCGCACCGTCGTGGACGGCTCCGCCGAGCTGCTTCCCGTGCTGCTCGTGGGCGCCCCGCTGCGGCACCGCAACCGGATCTACAACTGCGCCGTCGTCGTCCACCGCGGGCGGATCCTCGGCGTCGCCCCCAAGTCGTACCTGCCGACGTACCGCGAGTTCTACGAGAAGCGCCAGATCGCCTCGGGCGACGACGAGCGCGGCGGCACCCTGCGGATCGGCGGCACGGACGTCCCGTTCGGCACGGATCTGCTGTTCGCCGCCGAGGACGTGCCGAACCTCGTGCTGCACGCCGAGATCTGCGAGGACATGTGGGTGCCGGTGCCGCCGAGCGCCGAGGCCGCCCTCGCCGGGGCGACGGTGCTCGCGAACCTGTCCGGCAGTCCGATCACCGTCGGCCGCGCCGAGGACCGCAAGCTGCTGTGCCGTTCGGCGTCCGCCCGCTGCCTGGCCGCGTACGTGTACTCGGCGGCCGGGCTCGGGGAGTCGACCACGGACCTGTCGTGGGACGGCCAGACGCTGATCTACGAGAACGGGTCGCTGCTCGCCGAGACCGAGCGGTTCGCGCAGGGCGACCAGTACGCGGTCGCCGACGTCGACCTCGATCTGCTCCAGCAGGAGCGGCAGCGGATGGGCACGTTCGACGACAACCGCCGCACGCACGCCGCCCGTACGGGCTCCTTCCGGCGGATCGGCTTCCACCTCGGGGCGCCGACCGCCGACTTCGGCCTGCGCCGCCGCGTCGAGCGCTTCCCGTTCGTGCCCGCGGACGCGGAGCGGCTCGCGCAGGACTGCTACGAGGCGTACAACATCCAGGTCGCGGGGTTGCAGCAGCGGCTCGGCGCGATCGGCGGCCCGAAGGTCGTCATCGGTGTCTCGGGCGGCCTCGACTCGACGCACGCGCTGATCGTCGCCGCCCGCGCGATGGACCGCGCGGGCCGTCCGCGCAGCGACATCCTGGCGTACACGATGCCGGGGTTCGCGACGAGCGACCACACCAAGAGCAACGCCCACAAGCTGATGGAGTCCCTCGGTGTCACGGCGGCCGAGCTGGACATCACGGCGACGGCCACGCTGATGCTCAAGGAGATGGGCCACCCGTTCTCGAACGGCGAGCCCCTCTACGACGTGACCTTCGAGAACGTGCAGGCCGGGCTGCGCACCGACTACCTGTTCCGGCTCGCCAACCAGCACGGCGGCATCGTGCTGGGCACCGGTGACCTGTCGGAGCTGGCGCTCGGCTGGTGCACGTACGGTGTCGGCGACCAGATGAGTCACTACAACGTGAACTCGGGTGTGCCGAAGACGCTGATCCAGCACCTGATCCGGTGGGTCGTCAGCACCGGCGAGTTCGGCGACGAGGCCGGCAAGACGCTGACCGCGATCCTCGACACGGAGATCAGCCCCGAACTGGTGCCGGGCGAGGAGATGCAGTCGACCGAGGACAAGATCGGCCCGTACGCGCTGCACGACTTCACCCTGTTCCACGTGCTGCGGTACGGCTTCCGGCCCTCCAAGATCGCGTTCCTGGCGTGGCACGCCTGGCGGGACACGGAGGCGGGCGCCTGGCCGCCCGGCTTCCCCGCGTCCGACCGCACGGCGTACGACCTCGCGGAGATCCACCACTGGCTGGAGTACTTCTGCCGCCGCTTCTTCGCGTTCGCCCAGTTCAAGCGGTCCGCGATGCCGAACGGGCCGAAGGTGTCGGCGGGCGGTTCACTGTCCCCGCGCGGCGACTGGCGCGCCCCGTCGGACGGCAACGCGCGGGCGTGGCTGCGGGACCTCGACCGCTTCGAGTGGCCGGACCGTACGCGGTAGCGGTGGGGCGGTCGCGGCGCGCTCAGCCCACCGGCGCGGGCGCGGCCCGGAACGTGCGGCGGTAGGCCTGCGGGGACACCCCGATCGCCGCGTGCAGATGCTGGCGCAGTGACGCCCCCGTGGCGAAGCCGACCTCCGCCGCGATCCGGTCGACGGGCAGATCGCTCGACTCCAGGAGATGGCGGGCCCGGTGCACCCGCTGCTGGATGAGCCAGCGGCCGGGGCTCGTGCCCGTCTCCTCCTGGAAGCGGCGGGCGAACGTGCGCGGGCTCATCCCCGCGTGCGCGGCCAACTCCCGCAGTGCCAGAGGTCGTTCGAGCCGCTCCAGAGCCCAGGCACGGGTGTCGGCGGTGCCGCTGGCGCCCTCGTCGGGAACGGGCTGCTCGATGTACTGGGCCTGGCCGCCCTCCCGCCAGGGCGGGACGACACAGAGCCGGGCGACCCGGTTGGCGACCGCGCTGCCGTGGTCGGAGCGGACCAGGTGCAGGCACACGTCGACCCCGGAGGCGGCGCCCGCCGAGGTCAGCACGTCACCGTCGTCGATGAACAGCACCTCGGGGTCGAGCGCCACCTGGGGGAACATCCGGCGGAACAGCCCCGCGAGCGCCCAGTGCGTCGTCGCCGGACGGCCGTCGAGCAGCCCGGCCGCGGCGAGCGTGAACGCGCCGGTGCAGATGGAGACGATCCGGGTGCCGGGGCGGATCCGGGCGAGGGCGGCGCGCACCGGCTCCGGCGGCTCCGCCGCGATCCTGGTCATGTCGTACGGCGGCAGGACCACGGTGTCCGCGGTCTCCAGCGCCTCGGGGCCGTGCCCGACGGTGATCGTGAAGTCGGCGCTGGTCGCCACCGTGCGGTCGTCGGTCGCCGCGCACGTCACCACCTCGTACGCCCCCTCGACCTCGGCGAAGACCCGGTTCGGGATGCCCAGCTCGAACGGGTACACGCCGTCGAGCGCGAGGACGACCACGCGGTGGGGTGGCCCGGAGCGGAATTCCATCGGCTGCATGGCACGATTCTATCGTTGACTGGCAATCTTGCCATTGCCCGGCCGAGAACCGTGGCGCAGGCTTGATCCATGACCCAGAACACGACACCCCCGCTCATGAAGGCCATCAGCCAGGACACCCTCGGCGACCCCGACGTGCTCAAGGAGGTCGAGGTCGAGCGCCCGCGGCCCGGCGTCGGGCAGATCCTCGTCGCCGTGCACGCGGCGGGCGTGAACCCGACGGACTGGAAGCACCGGCGCTTCGGCGCCTTCCTGGGCGAGCCGCCGTTCACGCTCGGCTGGGACGTGTCGGGCGTCGTCGAGGCGGTGGGCGTCGGCGTCTCCCTCCACCGCCCCGGCGACGAGGTCATCGGCATGCTCCCGTACCCGTACGGCTCCGGTTCGCACGCCGAGTACGTGACCGGGCCCACCCGCGCCTTCGTACCCAAGCCCGCGGAGCTGACCCACGTGGAGGCCGCCGCGCTGCCGCTGGTGTCCCTGACCGCCTGGCAGGCCCTCGTCGACAACGCCCAGGTGCGGCCGGGCCAGCGCGTGCTGATCCACGCGGCGGCCGGCGGTGTCGGCCATGTCGCGGTGCAGATCGCGAAGGCGCGCGGCGCATACGTCATCGGCACGGCCTCCGCCGCCAAGCACGACTTCGTACGGAGCCTCGGCGCCGACGAGGTCATCGACTACCGCACCGCCGACGTCGTCAAGGAGGCCCGCGACATCGACGTGGTCCTCGACCCGCTGGGCGGCGAGGAGCGGCTGCGCTCCCTCGAAGTGCTGAGCCCCGGCGGCATCCTGGTGTCGATCCTGCCGAACGGCATGGAGGACGTGCCGGGCCGCGCCGCCGAGCTGGGTGTGCGGGCCACGGCCATGCTGGTCGAGCACGACCAGGCGGGCATGCGGGCGGTCGCCGATCTCGTCGCGTCCGGCAAGCTGCGCGCGCACGTCTCCGGCACGTACCCGCTCGCCGAGGCGGCGAAGGCGCACGCGGAGGGCGAGACGGGCCGCGTCACGGGCAAGCTGGTGCTGACCGTACGGCCTTGAGGACCCCGCCGGTCGCCGCGCCGGCACGCACCGGCGGGCGGCGGCCCTGACCTCCCGCGACCTCCTGCGACCTCCCTCAACCGGCCGTAGACTGGGGGACTTGAGTTCTCCGTGACTCACGTGGAGCCCTGGGGGAGGGAGCCCACCGTGTCGCAGCAGCAGCTGAACCGGCGGCCGCCGCGCGCCGGGGTGCCGGTGCGGGCGCGCCGCGTGTCGCCGCCGCAGCGCCTGGTGGGCTGGCTCGGCGGATTCGGCGCGGTGGCCGCCGCGTACACCGTGTTCCAGGCGCTGTACGGGCTGCTGCCGGGCGGCCTGGCCGGGGACTCGGCGCGGTACGCGATCGCCGCGGCGGGCGGGCTCGGCACGGGGGTCGCGGTGTGGCTCGCGGCCGCCCTGGTCCGCTCCCGCCAGGCCGAACAGGCGGCGCGGGCACGGCAGTCGAGCCCGCCGGCGACGGATCCCGGCCGGCTCACCGCGCTGATCTCGGCGACGTACACGACCCTCACCGAGGAGCTGTGCACGGCGGTCGATCCGGTGACCGGGGCCCGGCTCACCGGCTGGACGCACTCGCTGGGCGAGCCGGGGCGGGTCAGGCCGACGGCGACGGGCACGGCGTACGGGCTGCACCTCGCGCTCGACCTGGGCGCGTCCGACGGCCGGCTCAGCACCGGCGAGCTGGTGCGGACGCTGTGGGCGCTGCGGCTGCCCGACGGCGGCTGGTCGGCCCGTTCGCAGGGCACGCAGGCGCGGCCCGAGGTGACGTCCCTGGTGCTCGGCGCGCTGGCCCGCGCGGGCGCCGACCCGGACCGGGTCGCGGCCGAGGCGGACCGCTGCGCGGCCGGCTTCACCCGTGAACTCGACCGGCAGGGCTACGAGTTGACGCACGTCGTGACCACGGTGCTGCGCGGCATGCTGCGCGCGGCGCCGGACGAGCGGGACCGGCTGCGCACCCTGCGCGACATCCTGGTGGCCGGTGCCGTGACCGACCCGCAGCGCGCCGACCACCCCCGCTGGGGCTACCGTCTCGCCGCCCCGCAGGGCCCGCCGTCCGCGCTGCACACGGCGCAGGCCGTGGTGGCGCTCGACCGCGCGGCCCGGGTGCTCGGCGAGGAGAGCGACGCGGCGCGCGCGGCGCGCGAGGGCGGGGTCCGCTGGCTGCTCGCCTGCCCGGACACGGCCCACGACGGCTGCCTCGACCTGGAGAACCTGCGCGAGGAGGTGCGCCGCCCGCGCGCCGACGACCCGGACCGCGTCGAGGTGCTGAACGTCCGCCACTTCACCGCGAGTTGGCTGATCAGGGCGCTGCTCACGCCGGGTGCGCGGGAGGTCGCGCGCGCAAGCGGCGCCGAACGACCGCGGCGCGATCAGCTCTCGGGCGCGGCCGCCGCGGTGTGGCGGGGGCAGACGGACGGGATCTGGACCTGGGTCAGGGACGACACGGGCGAGCTGCGGCGGCCGATATGGATGACCTATCAAGGTCTTTCGGCGCTGCGGGCCCATGCCCTATGGATGTATGAACCATGACTCGACAAGTCCCGGGAGGACCCGCACATGGGCGGTCGGCAGGTGGCTTCGGCGCGGCGGCTGCTCGCCGACGCCCTCGACGTGACGGCACCCGAGGCCGTTCTCGCGCGGGCCGCGCACGACGTCGTCGCCCGTCTCGGCACACCTGAACGGCTGTTGGGGCTCTTGCAGGACCTCGTCGCGGGCGGCGCCGACTCCGCGGACCGCGCGCGGCTCTCGTACCGGCACGTCCTCGGCTTCGACAAGCTGCTGCTCATCGACGGCGGCCCGCACCACATGCTGCGCGCGCACGTGTGGCATCCGGAGGCGCGCGGCCCCGAGGACATCCACAACCACCGCTCCCCGCTGGCCTCGCACGTCGTGCACGGGGCGCTGCGGATGGAGCTGTACGCGGACGACGCGCCGCAGGGGGCCGGTGAGGCGGCGGCCCGCTACCAGGAGTCCCTCTCCCCCGGGACCGCGGACTGGCTGCTCGAACCGGCGGGCGAGGCCCGGCTGCGGCTCGTCCAGGTCGCCGAGTACGCGGCGGGCAGCAGCTACGCGCTGTCGGCGCGGACCCTGCACCGGGCGTGGAGCACGGCCCCGTATCCGACGGTGACGCTGTTCCTGGAGACGGGGGCCGGGCGCCGGCGGCACACGGATGTGTTCCTCGGCGCGGAGGCGGCGCGGCACGCGCCGGCCGTGGCGAAGACGCCCCTGGGCGTGAAGGAGTACCTGGCCGAACTGGATTCGCTCATCGGCCTGTTGACCCCGCTCACGGCCTGACGGCGGGCGGCGGACGTCAAAGAGGCGGGCGATGCGGCGGATCTCAGAGGAACGGGAGCGCCTGGGCGACGATGTCCCGGTTGTACGCGTCGATCTCGACGGAGTCGAGGTCCGTCGGCGCCAGCCACGCGGCGGCCTGGTCCGGGTGCGGCAGCAGGATCGTGTGGGGTCGGTCGCCGACGGGCCGCACCAGGAAGTTGTCCTGCCGGTTCTTCACCTCGCGGCCTCGGTAGTCGCTGACGAAGGAGGACTCGCCGACCCGGCACTCGACGCGGCCGAGCAGACCGGTCTCCTCCTTCAGCTCCCGCAGCACGCCGTCCCCGGGACTCTCGCCCGGTTCGAGCTTTCCGCAGGGCACGCCCCACACGCCGGGCAGGAACCGCTCGGTCTCACTGCGCCTGACCAGCAGAACGCGCCCGCCGTGCACGACGACGGCAGCGGCCAGCCGGATCTCCGAGGACATGTCCACGTGTCCCACGGTAGCGCGTGGCGCGTGAGACGGCATCCGATCCCAACGTGCTTTCGGACACCGGGAGTTCGAGGCACAGGTCAAGGCGTTACCGTGAGCCTCGCACGACCCTCACGTGCCCCGCACACGTACAGCACACGCGCCCGACACTCGTGACCCGCCGACGCGACAGGATGCCCGATGGCCGACTCCGCCCCGTCCGCCCCCACCAGCACCGCCGCCGAGGACGCGGAGCGGCTGCGCGCCCGCATCGACACCTCGCGGCCGCACCCCGCCCGGGTCTACGACGCGCTGCTCGGCGGCAAGAACCACTACGCGATCGACCGGGACGCCGCCACGCACGCGCTCGGCCGCAACCCGCGCGGCTACCTGGACGTGCGGCACAACCGGGACTTCATGCGGCGGGCGGTGGCGCACCTGACCCGCGAGGCGGGCCTGCGCCAGTTCCTCGACATCGGCACCGGCCTGCCGACGCAGCCGAACGTCCACGAGATAGCCCAGGCCATCGCCCCCGCGACGCGCGTGGTGTACGTCGACCACGACCCGGTCGTCCTCGCGCACGCGCGGGCGCTGCTGTCCGGCGGGCCCGAGGGCAGCACCGACTATCTCGACGCCGATCTGCGCGACCCCGAGGCGATCCTGGCGGGCGCCCGCGCGACGCTGGACCTGGACCGTCCGGTGGGGCTCGGCCTGGCCGCGATCCTGCACTTCGTGGAGGCCCCGGCGGCGTACGAGATCGTGGCGACGCTGGTGGACGCGCTGCCGTCGGGGAGCGCCGTCTTCCTGAGCCACCTGACGGCCGACCTCAATCCGGAGAAGATCCTGCCGGGCCTGAAGGCGACGGGCCTGCCGTTCACCCTGCGCTCGCGCGACGAGTTCCTGCGCTTCTTCACCGACAACGGCCTGGAGCCCGTCGAGCCCGGCATCGTCCCGGTCCACGAGTGGCGCCCGGACGGCACCTGGGACCTGCCGGCCGTCGACCCGGACGCGGACCTGTCCGGCCTTGACCCCCTGGAGCAGGCGGCACGGCGCGGCATCGGCGACGTACGGGCCGAGGACATCAACATCTACGGGGCCGTCGCGCTGAAGCCGTGAGCGCGCGGGGCGCGCCTGACGGCCTGTGCGGGCGGCCGGTGACCGGCGGGGGCCACCGGCCGGCCCTCAGAACCCGATGGGCTCGCGCAGCAGCACAACGGTGCCGCGCCCGGGGACGTACTCCGCGTTGAGGACGAGCAGGCGGTTCACGGCGCTCGGCATCCCGTAGACCCGCTGGGCGCGCTCGTTCTCCAGCGGGAGGCAGTGGGCCTCGACCCGGCGCAGCGCGGTGTCGAGGTCGGGCACGATCTTCTGCGCCCCGACGACCCAGAGGGCGCGAGCGGCCCCGCCCGCGGCGCTGGGCAGTTGGCTTCCGCTGCCGGAGGCGATCACGAGGGAGCCGGTCTCGGTGACCGCGTGCGCGCTGGCCACGACGACGTCGGGCGTGGCGCTCAGCCGCCGTATCTCGTCGCCCTGGGTGGCCCGGTCCATGGCGAGGAGGCGCGGCTTGACGGCGTCGTACCGGCCGCCGGTGTTGATGTCGTCCTCGATGCCGGACAGGCGGAGCGTCTCGCTGGCCCCGGTGAACACCGAGGCGCCTGCCGGAATCAGCTCCGCGACACGGGCCCGCGCGGCGGCGACGTCGTCGACGATCTCCACGGTGAACCCGTGTGCGGTGAGCGCGGCGGCCGCCCGCTCCAGACGGTCGGCGGTCGCCGGGACGGCGAAGGCGGTGCCGGAGGCCGCGACGCGCGCGGGCGTGGCGACGGCGTCCGTGGCTGTGCCGGTGGGCGTGGGGGTGGCAGTGGGGGTGGGGGCGGGTGCGGGTGCGGGTGCGGGTGTGGTCATGGTGTCCCTCGGCTTCCTGTGCGCTGGACGACGCGTTCCTCGCGTCTCAGCACCTCGACAGGACAGCCCGCGAGAATGTCAGGCCGGGGTCCGCCTGACATTCGGGCGGCCTGTGCTGTCGGACGGGTGAAGGCGGACGCGACCGAAGGAGTTGTCGGCATCATGACCACCCGGGACGGGACAGGGGACGACCGGCCGGAGCCGGGCCTCGACGCGGTCATGAGCGAGCGCCGCCGGCTGATCAACATCGCCTACCGGCTCCTCGGCTCCCTGGCCGAGGCCGAGGACGCGGTGCAGGAGACGTACATCCGCTGGTACGCCCTGTCGCGCGAGCGGCGGGACGCCATCGAGTCCCCCGGCGCCTGGCTGACGACGGTCGTCAGCCGCGTCTGCCTGAACGTGCTCGGCTCCGCGCGGGCCCGCCGTGAGACGTACGTCGGTGAGTGGCTCCCCGAGCCGCTGCCCGACCGCGCGGAGTGGCTCGGCGGTCGGCCGGACGGTGCCGCGGCCGACCCGGCCGACCGGGTCACGCTGGACGAGTCGGTCGACCTGGCCCTGATGGTCGTGCTCGACGCGATGACCCCGGCCGAGCGCGTGGCGTTCATCCTGCACGACGTGTTCCGCTACTCCTTCGCCGAGGTGGCCGAGGTCGTGGGCCGCACCCCTGCGGCCTGTCGGCAGTCGGCCTCGTCGGCCCGGCGGCGGGTGCGGGAGGCGCGGCCCTCCGTGCCGCCCGTCCCGCACCACGCGGATGTCGTACGGGACTTCAAACGGGCGTGGGAGGCCAAGGACATCGAGGCGCTGATCGGCCTGCTCGATCCCGGGGCCAGGGCGGTCGCCGACGGCGGCGGCCGCGCCGTCACGTTCGCCGACCCCATCGAGGGCGGCGAACGGATCGCGCGCGCCTGGGCCGAGCTCGCCCGGCTGCGGCTCGGCACCATGACGCTGCTGGAGCGGACGGTCAACGGCCGGCCCGGTCTGGTGGCGCAGGAGAGCGGTGTCACCGTGACCGTGTTCGCGTTCGACGTCGCGGCCGACGGCCTGATCAGGCACATCTGGGTGGTCCGCAACCCCGAGAAGCTCCGTTCCTGGGGTGCGGGCCGAGGCCCGGACGCGCCTGACGGCGAGCTCGGGTGATCAGGTCCCGGACGGAGTGATCAGCTCCCTGAGGGGAGGGCGCCGCGCACCGACTCGGCGCGCACCAGGCCCTGTTCCTTCAGGGCGTCCCGCACGAACCGCGCGTACTCGGTGGCCCCGCGGACCGAGGTGTGCGTGTTGTCCCGCTTCTCGTTGTACAGGTACAGCGTCTTCGAGCCCTCGACGCCGAGTTCCTCCACGCGCGCCTTCGTCAGCGCGGTGAGGTCGATCAGCGGGACCGACTCCGTGGCGGCCAACTCCCGGATGACGGCGGGGTGATCGACGCCGAGTCCGTTCACCAGGAGGGCGGTGCCGTTGTTCAGGGTGCCGTCCGCGTTGAACCAGCGGCGCACGATGGGCGTGACGAGGACCGGGCGGCCGCCGCGCGCCCGCACCCGGTCGACGAGCGTCTTGAGGTTGGCCCGGTAGGTCGCGCCGTCGGTCGTCTTGTCGTTGTGGGCGAGCTGGATGAGGGCGAGGTCGCCGGGCCGGATCAGCGGTTCGACGGTCGCGAAGAGCGCCGGGTTGTCCAGGTACGTCACCGAACTCTCGCCGGAATCAGCGTAGTTGGCGACGGACACCCCGCGCTTGAGGAACTGCGGGAGTTCCTGCCCCCAGCCCGTGTACGGGTCGGCCGGCTGATCGCATACGGTCGAGTCGCCGATGAGGAAGATCTGCGGGGTGGTACGCCGCGCGGGCTTGACCTGAATCGATGCAAGCTCGGGTGCGGATCCGGCGAAGGTGAGGTCGAGCCCGTCCGTTCCGGCGGCGCCGGTCGGCTCGCCTTCCGGGGTGCGGACGTCGACGGTGAACGAGCGGTGGACGGTCTGTCCCGCCGCCGTCGCCGTCTCCGCAAGCAGTGCGCGCCGCGTCTCGCCGCTGACCGAGGTGCTGCCGGCCGCCTCGCCGCCCAACACGACGCGGACGTCGTAGTTTCCGGGAGCCACATCGAAGTGGCAGGTCACCGGGGCGGTTCCGGTGCAGTGGTCGAGTCCGCGGCCGGCGGATCCGGCGTGGGCGGGGGTGAGGACACCGGCGGTGACGGCTGCGGCGACGCAGGCGACAGCGAGGACACGTCTCACGATGGGGGCTCCTTCGGCGGGTGCGGTGCACAGGCGGCGCGACGCCGCAGCGGGCGACGGCCCAGGACCCTAGCCCAAGGGGCAAGCGCTTTCTAGCCCTCTTGCAACGATTCAAAGATTTCGATGAATTTCTCAAGTCCCTTTTGTTGCGGGGGCTTTCGCGAACGCCGTTCGACTGCCACGCTGCCGAATCACTCGCACCACGCACATCTCTCGTCCCCGCACCACTCACCCACCCCCAGGAGGGCACCCGCATGCCCGAAATCTCCCGCTCCGGCATCAAGCGACGCTCCCTGCTCGCCACCACCGCGGCCACCACCGCCGTGGCGGCGCTCGCGGGACCGCTGTCCTCGACCGCGTCGGCGGCGACGTTCGGCTACACCGACGACGGCTCGAACTACGTCGTCGACACCGGGGCGAGCCTCGTCTTCAAGGTCAGCAAGACCAACGGAGACCTGACCTCGCTCGTCTACAACGGCACCGAGTACCAGGGCTACGGCGGCAAGAACTCCCACATCGAGTCCGGCCTGGGCACCTCCACCGTCGGCATCCTCCAGTCCGGCACGACCATCCTGATCACCGTCGTGTACGGCACGCTGCGCCACTACTACGCGGCCCGCAGCGGCGAGAACCGGGTCTACATGTGGACCCAGATCACCGACGACTCCGTCGCCTCCTCGCGGTACATCCTGCGCGTCAAGGCCGGCCTCTTCCTCAACGACGAGCCGGACTCCTACACGTACGCCCCCACCACCGTCGAGGCGTCCGACGTCTTCGCCAAGGCCGACGGGCAGACCCGCTCCAAGCACTACTCCAGGCTGCGGGTCAAGGACTACAGCGCGATCGGCTGGACCACCGGGAGCGTCGGCCTGTACATGGTCCGCTCCAACCACGAGAAGGCCGCGGGCGGGCCCTTCTACCGCTCGCTCCTGCGGCACCAGAGCGCCGACGGCGGCGGGCTCTACGAGATCCTGCACTACGCCCAGAACCAGACCGAGGACCGCAGGTACGGACTCCAGGGCCCGTACGCCATCGAACTCACCGCCGGTGGCGCCCCGGGCGCCCTGCCAGACACCTCCTGGGCCGACTCCCTGCCCCTGTCCAACTACGTCGGCGCGTCCGGGCGCGGCAGGGTCGCGGGCGTGGGCATCACCGGCCGCGACACCGCGTACACGTACACCGTGGGCCTCGCCAACTCCGCCGCCCAGTACTGGACCACCGCCCGCGCCTCCGACGGCTACTTCTCGCTCACCGGCGCCCTGCCGGGCACGTACACCCTGACCGTCTACAAGGAGGAACTCGCCGTCCTCACCCAGTCGGTGACCGTCACGGCAGGCGGGACGACGACCCTCAACACCCTGGCCGTACCGGCCTCGAACGACCCCTCCAACGCCACCGCGATCTGGCGCATCAACGACTGGACCGGTACCCCCGCCGGCTTCAAGAACGCCGACCTGATGACGTACGCCCACCCCTCCGACGTCCGGGCCGCCTCCTGGACCGGCAACGTCGTCATCGGCAGCGGCACCGAGACGTCCGGCTTCCCCTGCTACCTCTGGAAGGACGTGAACAGCGGGATCACCGTCTACTTCAAGCTGACGGCGGCGCAGCTGGCGACGGCGCACACCCTCCGCATCGGTGTGACGACGGCGTACGCGAACGGCCGCCCGCAGATCGTCGTCAACGACACCTACACGTCGGCGGTCCCCTCACCTCCCACCCAGCCGAGCACCCGCTCGCTGACGAACGGCTCGTACCGGGGCAACAACTACACGTTCACGTACAGCGTCCCGGCGTCCGCCTGGCAGACGGACGCCGGGACGTACAACACGCTGAAGATCTACGTGGCGAGCGGCTCGGGCACGACGTCGTACCTCAGCGCGGGCACGTCGATCGACGCGATCGATCTGCTCGCCTAGGGCCTGTCTCCCAGATCCCTCCGTCCGCCCGAAGGGCGGGCCCTGCGGCGTCTGGTGCGTGCTCTCGGCGTGCCGGGTGCAGGGCCTCGTACTGGATGTACTTGGCCTTGGGCCCGGTGCGGCGAGAGCGCGTGCCAGGCGTCGCGGGGCAGGAGGGATCTGGGAGACAGGCCCTAGCGCCCGGCAGTCCTCGGCACGTACCTCAACTGCCGCGTTTCCACTGCTGGTTGGTCGCTCCGCTACAGGTGTACGTGATGATCGCGGCGGAGTCGGCGGTGGAGCCGCCGTTCACGTCGAGGCACTCGCCGGTGGCGCGGGCCTCGATCGTCGTGTAGCCGCCGGAGGTGGTGGCGGTCCACTGCTGGTTCGTCGCGCCGGTGCAGTTCTCCTGGGTCACGTTCGTGGCGTTCTCCGTCAGACACAGGGAGCTGCCCCGGCCGACGAGCGCCGCGTAGCCGCCGCCGAGGTTCTTGAACCAGAACTTCTGGTTGGTGCCGCCGTTGCAGGTGTACTGGGCGGCGGCGACACCGGCGAGCAGCGACTGGTTCGGGATGTCGAGGCACTTGGAGCTGTGCCGGGCGGTGAGGGTCTCGTACGTGGCGCTCGCGCCGGTGACGGTGCCCGCCGCGGTGTCGACGGTGACCTCCGGGGTCCAACTCATGCTCATGGTCGTGGCGTTGGTGAAGGTCAGCGGCAGCCACACGTACCGGGAGTCGTTGACCGTGGCGCCGAAGGAGTTGCCCCAGCGGTCCCCCATGTACAGGTACGACGTGCCGGAACTCCCCTGGACGGGCAGGACGTACGCGGTCTGGGAGCCGTAGGCCGTCGAGTCGCCGATGTTCTTCATCGCGCTCCACGGTCCGGCGAGGGAGGTGGCGGTGGCGTACTGCTGCTGGTTGGGGCTCCAGCCGGTGGCGCCCGAGGTCAGCATGAAGTAGACGCCGCCGCGCTTGAAGAGGGCCGGGGCCTCGCGGTGACCGCCGGGCCAGGGGTTGGCGACGAGGCTCGCGATGCCGGTGTAGTCGGCGGTGAGCCGGTAGATGTGCAGGTCGTAGTTCTCGTTGGCGGCGGAGGCCATGTAGCCGGTGCCGTCGGTGTCCGTGAACACGGTGATGTCGCGGGACATGTGTGCGCCGAGCGGCCGGAAGCTGCCCTGGTACGTGTAGTTCCCGTCGACGGTGTCGGAGACGGCCACGGCCGCGCGGGCCTCGCCGTAGTCGGTGCCGTTTTCCTTGTGCATCCACATCACGAACTTCCCGGTGGCCGCGTTGTACATGACCTTGGGGCGCTCGATGTTGGCGGAGGCGAGTTCGGTGGCGCTGGACTGGCTGAGGACGTGGTTGCGGAACTCCCAGGTCTTCAGGTCGGTGGAGCGGTACGCGTCGACGTAGCGGAAGGTGTTGTCGGCGTTGCGGTGCTCGCCGAACCAGTAGTAGTAGGCGCCGGACTTGATGACGCCGCCGCCGTGCGCGTGGAGCGGTTCGCCGGAACTCGTCGTGAACTGGGTGCCGTTGGCGATCGTCTGCGGGGCGGCCTGGGCGGTGGCACCGGTGAGGAGGACTCCGGCCAGTGCCAGGGCGAAGGCGAGGAGGAGGGCGGACAGGCGTCTGCGGGTGCGGCTCATGCGGGCTCCTGGTTCTGTCTGCGGGGCGCGGGGCGCGCTCCTGACGTCAGAGGCTGTCGGCGACCGGGACACCGAAGTCCGGGGTGCCGTCCTTGTGCCAGCCGAGTTTCTGGACGCGGGTGTGGCGGTTGGGGTCGTCGAGGGGGTCGCCCTCGATCTCCTTGTACCGGCGGGCGTGGTAGACGAGGACGTCGGTGCGGCCGTCCTCGGCGACGGTGAAGCAGTTGTGGCCGGGGCCGTACTGCTGCGTCGTGTCGTTGCTGGTGAGGACCGGGGTCGGTGACTTGGTCCAGGACGCCGGGTCCATCAGGTCGCTGTCGGCGTCGGCGGTGAGCAGGCCCAGGCAGTAGTGGTGGTCGGTGGCACTGGCGGAGTAGGAGAGGAAGACGCGCCCGTTCCTGATGATGACGGACGGGCCTTCGTTGACCTTGTAGCCGACGCACTCCCAGTCGAACTCCGGTGTGGTCAGGCGTACTTGGGGGCCGGTCAGGGTCCAGGGGTTCGCCATCCTCGACAGCCAGACCGCCGTGTTGTTGTCCTGGTCGGGCTCGTGCTGCGCCCAGGCAAGGTAGCGCTCGCCCGAGGTGGCCCTCCCGGGCAGGGTGAAGGTGGTGGCGTCGAGGGAGAACGTCTCCCAGGCCGTCCTGAGCTGCCCCTTCTCCGTCCAGGTGCCCCGCAACGGGTCGGGGTGGGTGTTCTCCAGGACCCAGATCCGGATGTCCCACACGCTCTCGGCGGGCGCGGCGGCGAAGTAGACGTACCAGGCGCCGTCGATGTGGTGGATCTCGGGCGCCCAGATGTGGGCGCCCATGGGTCCGGTGGCGTGCTTCGTCCAGATGACGGACTCGGCGGCGTCGGTCAGGCCCTGGAGGGTGCGGGAGCGGCGCAGGATGATCCGGTCGTACTCGGGGGCGGTGGCCGTGAAGTAGTAGTGGCCGTCGGTGTGGCGGTGGATGTGCGGGTCGGCGCGCTGTTCGACGAGCGGGTTGCGGTAGCGGGAGGCGGCGGCGTGGGCGGTTCCCGGCAGCGCCGCGGTGGGCAGCGCGGCGACGGCGCCCGCGGCCGCGGCGGTCCGCAACACGCCCCTGCGGGAGGGCTGTTCAGGGGTGCTGTCAGGACTCATACGGCTTGCCTTTCCTTGGCGGGGGCGGACGCGGACGGCTCGGACGTCAGGGCGCGGCGCAGCAGCGGCACGGCGAGCAGACCGAGGACCGCGACCGCGAGGAGGAAGAGCAGGCCCGTCAGGGCGGACCCGGTGGAGTCGACGACGGCGGCGATGCCGAGCGGCCCGAAGCCGCCGCCGAGGTTGCCGACCGCGTTGACCGCGGCGATGCCGGCTGCCGCGGCGGCGCCGGTGAGGAAGCGCGGGATCAGCGCCCAGAAGGCGGGCTGGGCGGCGTAGCCGCCGACGGCGGCGGCGCACAGGCCGAGCATCTGGACGACGGGCGACGCGAAGAGCGCCGCGACGGTGAATCCGGCGACGGTCAGGGCGAGCATCACCGCGGTCCACAGGTACGGGGTGTCGCGGCGCGCGACGAGCCGGGGCACGACGACGAGACCGACGGCCACGCACACGTACGGGATCGCGGAGACGAGGCCGACCTGTGTGGTCGTCAGGTCGCCGAAGCCGTCGATGATGGTCGGCAGCCAGAAGGAGAGCCCGTACGTGGACAGCGGGAAGGCGAGGAAGAAGACGGCGGCCGTCAGGACGCGTCGGTCGCGGAGCACGGCGAGGGTGTGGTGCGGCTGCTCACCGGCTTCGGCGCGGTCGGTGTCGAGGGCGTCCGCCAGCCACTGCTTCTCGTCCGCGGCGAGCCAGTTGGCGCGCTCGGGGGTCACGGGCAGCAGGGCGAGGACGACGGGTGCGACGAGGACGGCGGGAATGCCGGTGGCGAGGAACACCCACTGCCAGCCGGACAGGCCCCAGGTTCCGTCGAGGTCCATGAGGACGCCCATCACGGGGTTGCCGATGATGAACGACACGGGCGCGGCGAGCATGAACGCCCCGATGGCGCGGCCGCGGTGGCGCGCGGGGAACCACCGTGAGAGGTAGTAGAGGACGCCGGGGAAGAACCCGGCCTCGGCGGCGCCGAGCGCGAACCGGGCGAGGTAGAACTGCCAGGTGGACTGCACGAGCGTGGTGGCGATCGTGACCAGGCCCCAGGTCAGCAGGATCCGGGCGATCCAGCGGTGCGCTCCGACCCGGTGCAGCATCAGGTTGCTGGGTACTTCGAGCAGCGCGTACGCGGTGAAGAAGAAGACCTGGCCGAGGGTGAACGCGGTGGCGCCGACGCCCAGTTCGGCCTGTAGTTCCAGTTTGGCGAAGCCGACGTTGGACCGGTCGATGTAGGCGATCACATACAGCAGACCGAGGAACGGCAGCAGACGTACCGCCGCCTTGCTCAGGACCTGGCGCTCCATCGCGCACGCCCCCTTACCTTGCGTCCGACATATCGAACGACAATCGTCATTACGAACACCGCGACGGTAAAGGGGTGTTACGGGGAGGTCAACGGGTCGGACGGAACTCCTGAGTCCGCTCACACCGTCACCACAAGTGATCGATGGGACACCCGGACGGCACCTCGGAGGGGAGGAGAGGTCCGGGGGTGGTGAGGACCGGCCGGCGCGTCGACTAGCGTCGGACCATGCCGAACAGCACCGCCACGCCCGAGTCCTTCCGCGCCGCTCTCGCCGCGGGTCCCGTCGTCCTCGACGGCGGGCTGTCCAACCAGCTGGGGTCCGCCGGACACGACCTGAGCGACGAGCTGTGGTCGGCGCGGCTGCTCGCCGAGGAGCCGGAGGCGATCGTCGCGGCGCATCGGGCGTACTACGAGGCGGGCGCGAGCGTGGCCATCACCGCGAGCTACCAGGCCACCTTCGAAGGCTTCGGGCGGCGCGGCATCGACGCGGCCGGCGCGCGCGAACTCCTCGTCCAGAGCGTGGAGTTGGCCCGCGAGGCGGGGCGCGCGGCGCAGGCCGGGCGGCCGTTGTGGGTGGCGGCGTCGGTCGGCCCGTACGGGGCGATGCTCGCCGACGGCTCGGAGTACCGCGGGCGCTACGGGTTGAGCGTGGAGGAGCTGGCGGCCTTCCACCGGCCGCGCCTGGAGGTCCTGGCCGGCGCCGGGGCCGACGTCCTCGCCCTGGAGACGGTGCCGGACGCCGACGAGGCGCGGGCGCTCCTGACGGTCGTACGGGAGCTGGGCGCGCCCGCGTATCTGTCGTACTCGGTGGCGGACGGGCGCACCCGTGCGGGCCAGCCGCTGGAGGAGGCGTTCGCGCTCGCCGCCGACGTCGACGAGATCGTGGCCGTGGGTGTCAACTGCTGTGCGCCCGGGGACGCGGGCGAGGCGGTGCGGATCGCGGCGCGGGTCACCGGCAAGCCCGTCGTCGTCTACCCCAACAGCGGCGAGGAGTGGGACGCGCGGGCGCGCGCCTGGAAGGGCGCGTCGACGTTCACCGCCGGGCAGGTCACCGAGTGGGCCGGCGCGGGCGCGCGGCTGATCGGCGGGTGCTGCCGGGTGGGCCCGGAGGGCGTGCGCACGATCGCGCGGGAACTGGCCGCCTGAGGGCCCGCCGCCCGGACGGCCGGATCGTCACAGCCCGCGTACGGGTTCCGAGGCCGCCCACTCGATGCCGCCCAGGAGGTGCGCCCGGAAGTCCGGATCGTCGTACGCCGCGTCGGCGTGCCCGAGCGCCGTGTAGAAGACCCGCCCGGCTCCTTGCGCGCGGCACCACACCAGCGGATGCTCGCCGCCCATGCCCGCGCCCTCGTACGACGACTCGTCCGCGGACGCGAGGACCCGCACCGCCGGATCGGCCGCGCGCGGATCGGCGTGGAAGTCGTACCACTCGTCGGTGAACTCCCACCGCTCGCCGAGGTGCCGGGTCGCCGGGTGCGTGCGATCGGTGACGAGCAGCCGCCCCGGCTGGTACGCGGGGTGCCGTGTGAACCGCGCCCCGAGCAGCCGCCCGTAGTACGGCCACCCGTACTCGGTGCACGCCGCCGCGTGCACCCCGACGAACCCGCCGCCCCCGTCGACGTACGCGGCGAGCCGCTCGCGCCCCGCGTCGGTGAGCACGTCCCCGCTGGTGGACAGGAGGACGACGACGGCGGGCCGCTCCCCCAGCGCGTCGGCGAACACGTCCGGGTCCTCCGTGTGCCGTACGGCGAGGCCGAGTCGGCGCAGGGTGGCGACGGCGTGCGGGATGGAGTCGTGGCGGTAGTCGGTGGTGCGGGTGTAGGTGAGGACGACGGAGTGCGCGGGGGCGGGGTCGACGGTCATGGCCCCGCAGCCTACGAGGCGAGCGGTCGGCGTCTCCCCGGTCGCGCCGGAACGGCGGGTACGTGTCCGGCATCAGCGCACCCGGCCCCCACGGAGACGGGGGCGTCCGTTTCGTACAAGACCGGCCGTCCGCGGCGTCCCTACGGTGGAGACATGAACGAGATCACCGTCCGCATGGACGCCATCGGCGTCAGCACCACCGATCTGGCCGCGTCGCTGGCCTTCTACCGCCTCCTCGGCCTCACCTTCCCGCCGGACGCCGAGCAACTCCCGCACGTGGAGGCCGAGTTGCCGGGCGGCATCCGCCTGATGTTCGACCCCGACCGCAGCGGCGAGGATCCGGGGCGCGGCCGGATCGGCCTCGCGTTCCACTGCGGGGACGCCGCCGGGGTCGACGCGGTGTACGAGCGGCTCACCGCGGCCGGGTACCACGGTGAGCTGAAGCCGTGGAACGCCGACTGGGGACAGCGGTACGCCGCCGTGCTCGACCCGGACGGCAACCAGGTCGACCTGTTCGCCCCGCTCTAGCCCCTCCCTAGCGGCGGCCGCCGCCCGGCCTGCGGACCTCGAAGTCCTCGATGCGGAAATGGCTCCACGTCGTACGGAACGCGAAGTGGCCGCTCGTGTACGGGTCCGGGTCCGTGTAGTCGAAGACGAGGCGGCCGTTGTTCCACCACTGGACGGTCGAGCCGTCGGACACGATGCGGACCCGGTTGGGCTCGTTGGCCGTGAGCAGCGGTTCCGTGTAGTCGTACACGAGCGGGCGGACGCCGCTCTCGCCGACGTAGCGGCGCAGACGGGTCGTGGTGTTGTAGTTGGCGCCGTAGCCCGCGTAGTAGGTCGTGAGCTGGTCGTACTCGGCGAGCGCCCCGCCGCGGCGCGTGGCGAACAGGTCGTGGGGCGAGCGGACGTCCGTCGCGTTCCAGAAGTTGTTGAGGTCGGAGACCCGGTCGTTGACGCCGCCCGCCGACACCGGCGTCGCCGTGTACGACAGGACGTACGGGCCGCTCAGGCGCTGCCTGAACCAGACGGTGGCACCGGCGGGCACGTCGACGTCGAGGACGCCGCGGGACGCGGTGACGCTGCCGCCCTGCTCCAGTTCGACGAACCACCGGCCGAGGCCGTGGCGGAAGTCGTCGCGGGCGACGAGGCGGCCGCCGTGCGCCGAGGCGGTGGCGGCGGGCAGCAGCGCGCCCGCCGCAGCGCCCGCGACGAGCGCGCCGAAGGCGCGGCGGGAAGGTCCAGGGAGACGGGTGGTCATCGGGTGGCTCCTGCGATGGCTCGGGAGGGGGTGCGGTGCGGAGGGTCGTGCGGCGGCCGGCGTGCGGCGCGAGGGTGCGGGCGTGCGCGGCGCTTCCGGTGAAGCGGAAACGCAGCCGCGTCTCATGACGGGATCGACGTTCCGATCAGGGCCAGGTTCTGGATCGCCGCGAGCGCCCACTGCGCCGAGGAGTTGGTGGAGATCCACGGGATCTCCTCGGTGGTGCGCAGGACGGCCGGGGCCTTGATCGTGACCCGCTTCCAGTCGTTGGACGGGAAGTAGGTGTCGGTGCCGGTGAAGAACTCGTTCCAGGCGCGCTTCGCGAGTGTCGGGTCGTCCTTGGCGTGCGCCGCGTAGGCGGTCAGGCGGGAGTGGGCCGCGGGGAGCGCCGACTTCCAGGTGGAGCCGGTGAGCCGGGTCTTCTCGGCGGTCGTCGCGTTGTAGTACTGGGCGTAGTCGAGCCAGGCCCTCGCGAACTCCGGCTCCTGCGCGCCGAGCAGCGTGACGAGTTCGCTGTTCGTCTCGACGAGGCCGAAGACGGCGCTGAGGTGCGAGACGCTGACCGTCGTGTCGGTGGTGACGGCGAACTTCCCGGTGTCGGCGTCGAGCAGCCCGGCGCCGGTGAAGAAGCCGTTCGGCTGGGCGGCGATCGTACGCAGTGAATTCAGCAGCTTGGTGCGGGACTTGGCGGCTTTGGGGCCCTGCCGTTCCCACTCGGTGAGCCAGGCCGCCGAGATGCCGCCCCAGTCGGTGCCGAAGCCGACGGACAGGGCGTGCCGGTCGCCGGGCTCGTAGCCGTCGGAGCGGACCTTGCGCTGCGGGTCGAGGACGGTGAACGTCTCCTCCACGTCGGCGAGTTCGCTCAGCAGGTCGCCGGTGCGCTCGTCGCCGGTGAGGAAGTAGTAGAAGCGGCGGTTGGCGGCGGTGGAGATACGGACCTGCTTGGCGCTGTCCGCGTAGTGCTGGACGCCGTGCCGGGTGCCGAGGCCCGCCCAGGTGCCGAGGTGGTACACGTCGACCTCGCCGGTGTGCCGTGTCATCGCCTCCGCGAAGCGGAAGACCTCGGCCTTCCCCGAGCGCAGGAAGTGGTACCAGAGCCAGAGGTCCGTGCCCAGTTCGGAGTTGTCCCAGGCGTAGCCGCCGATGTCGTAGCGCCAGACGTGCCGGTCGTTGTCGTACGTGTGCTGCACGTCGCCGTAGTCGAGGAAGCCGTACCAGCGGCGGTCCTCGCGCTGGTCGCGGTAGTAGGCGAAGAGGTTGTCGAGGCGGTCCTCGATCGCGGTGCGCGCCGCGTTCGAGCGGTCGACGGGCGCCCAGTCGCCGAACACCCTTGCCTGATGCAGGCGTTGGGGCGTCGCGGTGAGCAGCGGTGGGGTCGCGGTGGCCGCGGCCTGCGCGGCGAGTGCGGCCGCGTCCGGCGTCGATCCGTGCGCCCAGAAGAAGAGTTCGCTGGTGCGGGCGATCCCGTACGGGCTACCGAAGCCCTTCTCGTAGTCCTCGTAGGTGATCTCCAGGCCCTCGGCCTGCTGCTCGTACGTGTCCTGGCCGAGGCCGTCGTGGTAGAAGCGCAGGTCGAGCGGGGCGGCGTCGGGCGAGTAGAGCCAGAGGGTGGCCTCGGCGGCGTCGGAGGCGGCGCCGCGGATGTCGAGCCGCGTGGGGTGGCGCTGCCAGAAGTCCCGCAGGCCGAAGGAGAGTCCGCCGCTCGCGCCGCCCACGTACCCGAAGCCGCCGGCGCGACGGCCCGCCGCAGCCTGGATCCAGCCGTGGCCCGGCTTGGTGCGTTTGCGGATCGTGTAGCCGTCGGCGGTGGGCTGGGTGAGGGTGTAGTCGCCCCAGGCCGGCAGGTGGGCGAGGCGACCGGCGACCCGGGTGTCCCAGGTAGCGGGATCGGGTAGCTTCTCGCCCGCGATCTGCGCGGCGCGCACCGCCTCGCCGGGGTCGCGGCGCAGCCCGGTGACGCCCTGCACGGCCTCGCTGAACAGGCCGCCCTCGGAGTCGGCGAGGCGTATGTGCCGGTCGTAGGGCTCGTCGCCGAGCGGCACGGTGAAGCGGACGCCGAGGCCGCGCAGGAAGTCGCCCTTCTCCTGACCGGGTTCCTGGACGCCGTCCCAGACGAAGGTGTGCACGAGGCGGAAGGAGTCGGCGCCCGCGGTGAAGACGAAGCGCAGCGTGAACGGCAGCCAGGGGGCCCGGCCCCCGCGCCCGGTGCCGTGGTGCCGGCCCTCGACGCGTACGACGGCCCGTACGGGGCCGTCCTGTTCGACGACCGTCTTCTCGACGCGTCCGGTGAACTCCTGCCAGGCGCCCGCGGATCGGCCCTCGTCGTCGGCGCTCGCCTGGCGCAGGGCGACGAGCCGGCCGTCGCGGGCGGTCTCGGTGTCGCCGCGCCGGACCGAGGAGACGACGACGGACGAGCCCTTCGCACCGAAGACGGTGGTGACGGCGCCGGTGGAGACGGTGGTCCGGCCGTTCTTGGTGGTGACGGTCAGCTTGTGGTGGGCGGCGGCCGGGGTGCCTGAACCGAGCTGGTACGTCGCGGATGCGGGGGCGTCGGCGGCGATGGCGTGCGCGGTCCATTTGACGCTGCCGTCGGGCCAGCTGCCGGTGACCCAGCTCTGTACGGGGACGGGCGTCCCGTCGGCGGCGGTCAGGGCGAAGGTCTGATCCGGCCGGTAGGTGCCGCGCGCCCACGGCACGCCCCAGGTGACCCCGGTGTGGGCACGGGGCGTGGAGCCCTCCAGCCAGTGGAGTTCGGCACTCCCGGCGGCGGACCCGGAAGCGGCGGAAGCGCTTCGAGGGGACGCGGCCCAGGAGAGCGGGGCCGCCGCGGCGACGAGCGCGGCGGACGTGATGACGGTGCGGCGGGCGGGGCCGGACACGGTGCTCCTCGGGTCCTCAGGGAAGTCCTGGTGATCGTTTCGCTCTCACCCTGCTCATCGAAGCGCATCGACACCAGATCTTCCGGGGCGCCGCCACGGGATCGCAATACTGCGCACACAAACGCACAGGTTCGCTCAGGACCCGTCAGGCCCGGCATCGGATCTCAGGCGAGGAGCCGGCCGAGCGTCTCGCCCGTCAAGTCCCGCACCTCGCGCGCCAGATGGGCCTGGTCCGCGTATCCGGCACGGGCCGCCGTGTCCGCGAAGGGGACGCCACCGCGCGCCAGCGCCAGGGCCCGCTGGAGACGCAGGACCCGGGCCAGCGTCTTGGGCCCGTAGCCGAACGCGGCGAGGGAACGCCGGTGCAGACGGCGCGGGTCGAGCCCGGTCTCCGCGGCGGTCTCGGTCACGGTGCGGCCCGCGCCGAGCGCCCTGACGACGTGGGAGAGCAGCGGATCGGGCGGGCCCGCCTCGTGGGCGAGCCGGGCGGCGAGCGCCTCCAGTTCGGCCGCGGGATCGGCGGCCGTGTCGATCCGTTCGGTCAGCCTGCGGGTCTCGCCGCCGCGCCAGACGTCCGCCAGGTCGGCCCGGGTGTCGCGCAGTTCGTGGGCCGGGACGCCGAGGTAGCCGGGTGCCGTCCCGGGGCGAAGCGGATGCCCGCGTAGCGGCGGCCGTCGCCGGGCCCCGTGGGGTGGGCGCGGGTGTCGGGTCCGGCCACGAACAGCCGGCCCTCGCTCCAGATCAGGTCCATGCAGCCGTCGGGCAGCACGGCGGCCGCGGTCGCCGGACCGGCGGTGACGGTGCGCGTCCACACGACGGCGCCCGGCACCCGCGCGGGCCGCTCCTCGTACCTGTCCGCAGCGCTCACCCGATTCACGCTACGCCGCGCGCGTGCGGTGGTCCTGCGGGCTGATCCCGTACACCCGCTTGAAGGCGCTGGACAGGGCGAACGCGCTGCCGTAGCCGATCTGCCGCGCGATCGACGCGACGGTGAGCTCCGTGTCGCGCAGCAGGTCGGCGGCGAGCGCGAGCCGCCAGCCGGTGAGGTACGTCATCGGGGGCTCGCCCACGAGGTCGGTGAAGCGGCGGGCGAGCGCGGCCCGCGAGATCCCGGCGCGCCCGGCGAGTTCGGTGACGCTCCACGGGTGCGCGGGGTCGTCCTGGATCAGCCGCAGCGCGCGGCCGACGACCGGGTCGCCCAGGGCCCGGTACCAGGCGGGCGCGTCGGCCTCGGGCCGGGAGAACCAGGCCCGCAGCGACGCGATGAGCAGCAGGTCGAGGAGCCGGTCGAGGACGACCTCCTGGCCCGGTTCGTCGCGCCCGATCTCGTCGGCGACCAGCGGGGTCAGCGGGCAGTCCCAGACCTCGGTCGGCAGGACGAGCAGCGGGGGCAGCGCGTCGAGCAGCCGCCCGCTGAGCTCGCCGCGCATCTGGTAGGTGCCGATGAGCATCTTCGCGGGGCCGTCGGGCGACTCACCCCACTCCCGTACGCCGAGGTCCTTGTACCGGCCGACGTGCGCGGGGCCGAGCGGCCTGCACACCTGTCCCGGGCCGATCTCGGCGCGCGGCTCGGTCGCCGGGTCGTCGCAGCAGACGTACGGGTCGGGTCCGCGCGCGACGGCGATGTCCCCGGGGCGGATGTGCTGCGGCTTCCCGGCGCCCCCGGCGCCGTCCGCGGGCAGGATCCACGCGTCGCCCTCCACCATGATCATCACGGTGAGCGGTGCCTCGTCGGCGATGCGCACGGACCACGGGACCTCGAAACAGGCCCGGATCATGAAGGCCCCGCGCGCCCGCGGCCCTTCCAGAAGCCCTGCGAGTACGTCCATGACGGGCAGCGTAGACGGACGCGTATGGCGGTGAGCGGCTCGCCGATGTTTCCGTGCCCCGCGCGGCAGTTGAGTGGAGGCATGACGGAGAAAACGAACACAGCGAAGAACACGACGCGGAACGCGGCCTCGGAGCTGTCGACCGTGCTGGTGACCGGCGCGAGCGGGCGGACCGGGCGCCGGGTCGCCGACGCGGCGCGCGCCGCCGGGCTGACCGTGCGGGCTGCCTCGCGCTCCGGCGCGGTGCGGTTCGACTGGGCGGAGCCGGCGACCTGGGACGCGGCGCTGCGCGGCGCCGACGGCGCGTATCTCGCGTACCCGACGGACATCGGGGCGCCGGACGCGGCGGACGCGGTCGGGGCGCTGTCCCGCCGGGCCGTCGAGCTCGGCGTGCGGCGTCTCGTGCTGCTCTCGGCGCGCGGCGAGGACCAGGCGCTGCCCGCGGAGGAGGCGCTGCGGGCGTCGGGCGCCGCGTGGACGGTGCTGCGGTGCGCCTGGTTCCAGCAGAACTTCAGCGAGGGCCCGCTCCTGGAGCAGGTGCGCGGCGACGAGCTGGCGTTCGCGGCCGCGGACGGACTGCGCGAGCCGTTCGTCGACGTACGGGACATCGCGGAGGTCGCGGTGGCCGTGCTGCGCGATCCGGCGGGGCGGTACGCGGGCGAGGTCCTCGACCTGACCGGTCCCGAGCTGCTCACGTGGGGCGAGGCGCTCGGCGCGGTCGCGCGGGCCACCGGCACGGAGAAGAGGTATGTGGCGGTGCCGGTGGGTGACTACGGGGCGGCGCTCGGGGAGTTGGGTGTGCCCGAGGAGGAAGTGGCGTTCCTGGTGGAGCTGTTCGGCACGCTGCTCGACGGGCGCAACGCGTCGCTGTCGGGCGATGTGCGGCGGGTCCTGGGGCGCGGGCCCCGGCCGTTCGCCGCGTTCGCCGCGGACGCGGCCGCGCACGGCGCCTGGAAGTAGCGGCTGGGAAGAGGGAGCGGCTAGGTGCTCTCGTCGTCGTGCTGGGTGTCCCCGCTCCGGCGTACGTGCGTGCGCAGGCGCGACGACACGTCCTCCGGGGGCAGGAACCGGGACCAGCGCTCGGGGAACTCGGACGGCATGTCGGGGCCGTCCGCCTCCTCGCCGAACTCGCCGTCCTCGTCGTCGTCCGCGTCGCCTCCGCCGTGCGCCTTGGTGCGGGCCGCCACGCGCGCCACGTACTGCGCGGCGGCGGCCGTGCGCACCCGCTCGTTCGCGGCGCGCGCCGCGGCGGTGGCGACGGACGGCCAGACCCGGTCGATCGCGGCGTTCACGGCCGCGCCGACCAGGACCGCGAACGCGGAGACACCGATCCACAGGAGCACCGCGACCGGTGCCGCCAGCGAGCCGTAGATCGTGGGGCCCTCGATGGTGTTGGTGATGTAGAGACGCAGCAGGAAGCTGCCGGGGATCCACATCGCCAGGGCCACGAGGGCCCCCGGCACGTCCTCGATCCACGGCGAACGCACGGGGACGGACACGTGGTAGAGCGTCGTCAGGAACGCCACCGACAGGACCAGGACCACCGGCCAGTAGAGGACCTGGACGAGCGTCTCCGACCAGGGGACGAGGGCGATCACCGCGTCCGGGCCCGCGATCATCAGCGGCAGCGCGATCGAGCCGACGATCAGGCCGACGAGGAAGAGGAGGAAGGCGAGCAGCCGGGTCTTCACGATGCCGCGCACGCCGTCCAGGCCGTACATGACGGTCACCGTGTCCACGAAGGTCGACACCGCGCGCGAGCCCGACCAGAGGGAGATGAGGAAGCCGATGGAGATGACGTCGGGGCGGCCGCCCTTGATGACGTCGTCCAGAATCGGTTCGGCGATCTCCTTCACGCCCTGGTCGGTGAGGACGGTCCTGGAGGCTTCGAGGATGTTGTCGCGGACGCCCGCGATCGTGTCGGCGCCGGTCCACGTGTCGACGTACGCGAGCAGTCCCACCAGCGAGAGCAGCAGCGGCGGCACGGACAGCAGGGTGAAGAACGCCGCCTCGGCCGCGAGGCCCAGGATGCGGTACTCCATGCACGAATTGACGGTGTCCTTCAGCAGCAGCCAGGCGGTCCTGCGCTTGGAGACATTCTGGTAGAGCACCCGTGCCCGGTGGAGACGGCCGGACGACGGTCGATCGGGGGATTCACTTGCTGGCTGCACGACCTAAAGGTATCCGTCACACGGGGACGGCCCCCATCCCCCGGGCCCACTACCTGCGACGAACATCTGTCATGTCCGCGTTGGCCTGATTTGTCGCGGCACCCTGCGGCCGCGAAGGGGAATCGGCCGCGGCATTCGCACCGGCGCTCCGGTGAGTTCCCGGGACGGTGGAACGGCGGGCGGGTGCGCCCGGACATGCCCGCGTCGGACCGACCGCGTCGAGGAGGCGGACATCCTCCGGGTCTGCCGCCGGCTCGTCCGCCGCGGGGTCCTGGTCGGCGGCTCCACCGGAACGGTGGTCAGCGGGGCGGGCCAGAGGCTGGAGCGGTACGGCCGCCGCGGCCCGACGGCGGTGGCGCTCGCCCCCGACCCGGGCGAGCGCCACCTGGACACGGTGTACCGCGACGACCGGCCTCGGGACGTCGGCACGGCGCAACCGGAACCGGCGCCGGCCCGTCTCGGCCGACGCCCCTCGACGCGGGTAGGTTCGGGGTATGGCAGGCAGCACGCACACGGTGACCAACCAGCCCCCGCCGCTGAGCGGGTACGACGTCTTCACGGCCGACCGGGTCCTGGTGGCGGCGGTGGAGCGGCACCTCGACCCGGCTCTCCTGGACGAGGCCCGCGACGAGCTGGCGCTGCTCGGGCGCACCGCCGGTTCCGCCCAGGCCCAGGAGTGGGGACGGCTCGCCGACGCGAACCCGCCGGAGCTGCGCACCCACGACCGCTACGGCCACCGCGTCGACGAGGTCGACTTCCATCCGGCGTGGCACCGGCTCGTCGGCAAGGGCGTCACGTCCGGTCTGACGGCGGCGTGGAAGCGGCCCGGCGGCCATCTGCGGCGCGCCGCCGCGTTCCTGGTGTGGGCGCAGGTGGAGGCGGGGCACCTGTGTCCGCTGTCGATGACGTACGCCGCGGTGCCCGCGCTGCGCGCCCAGCCGGACCTCGCCGAGGTGTGGGAGCCGCGTCTGACGTCCACGATCTACGACGCCGGGCTGCGTCCCGCATCGCAGAAGGCCGGGGTCCTCTTCGGCATGGGGATGACGGAGAAGCAGGGTGGCAGCGACGTCCGCGCGACCACGACCCGTGCCGAACCGCTGGCGGCCGACGGGGCGTACGCGCTCACCGGGCACAAGTGGTTCTGCAGCGCGCCGATGTCCGACGGGTTCCTGGTCCTGGCGCGGGCGGACGACGGCGGGGCGGGGCTGCTCAGCTGTTTCCTCGTGCCGCGGATCCTGGAGGACGGGACGCGCAACACCTTCCTGATCCAGCGGCTCAAGGACAAGCTGGGCAACCGGTCGAACGCGTCGGCCGAGGTCGAGTTCGACCGGACGTGGGCGCGGCGGGTCGGCGACGAGGGGCGCGGGGTGCGCGCCCTCGTCGACATGGTCGCGGCGACCCGGCTCGACTGCGTGCTCGGCTCGGCGGCGCTCATGCGGCAGGCGGTGGCCCAGGCCATCCACCACTGCGGGTACCGCTCGGCGTTCGGCGGACTCCTCGTCGACAAGCCGCTGATGAGCAATGTGCTGGCGGATCTGGCGCTGGAGTCGGAGGCCGCGACGACGCTGGCGCTGCGGCTCGCCGCCGCGTACGACGCGGGTGAGGAGGCGTTCCTGCGGATCGCCGTGCCCGCGGCCAAGTACTGGGTGACGAAGCGGTGCACGCCGGTGGTGGCCGAGGCCCTGGAGTGCCTGGGCGGCAACGGCTACGTGGAGGAGTCGGGCATGCCGCGGCTGCTGCGCGAGTCGCCGCTCAACTCGATCTGGGAGGGCGCCGGGAACGTCCAGGCGCTGGACGTGCTGCGGGCGCTCCAGCGTGAACCGGAGGCCTTCGACGCGTTCCTGCGGGAGATCGGCCGGGCGCGCGGCGCCGATCACCGCCTGGACGCGGCGGTGAAGGACCTGCTGACCGAACTGGGCGACCTGGACGGCGTCGAGGCGCGGGCCCGGCGGATCACGGAACGGATCGCGCTGGTGCTCCAGGGGTCGCTGCTGGTGCGGTTCGCGCCGGCGGACGTGGCGGACGCGTTCTGCGCGTCGCGGTTCGGCACGGACCGGGGGTCGGCGTTCGGGACGCTGCCGCACACCCTGGATCTGGCGGGCATCGTGGAACGGGCCCGTCCGGTGGTGTGAACCCGGTGAGCATCGGCTCCGGAACGGGCTGCGCGCGGGGATGGTGCTGCGCCGACACGGCACCATCCCCGCCTTACAGGCCCCGTTGAGGAGCTTGCACGCGGCCTTGACCGCGTTGTTGCCAGTTTCAATCGCCGTACGGTTGTTCGCCAGGGTTGCAGGGGGTTGCAACCTCCTTTTACCAAGGACACCCTTGGCCCCGGCTCGGCGGTGCACGATGGGCGTCACTCCCCGCATACCGAGGAATCAGGCATGAACAAGGACTCGACGATCGACCTGACGCGGCTCTCCGCGATGGACGTGGCGCTCGCGTCCCGGCTCCTGAGGGGCGTCCGTGACGCGACGCTCTCCGGGCACCGCCCCCGGGTGAGGCCGCGCCCGGAGATCGGCGAGTCCTGGGACCGGATGCTGCGCGGCGGCGTCGCCCCGGACCGCGACGTGCGGCGCGGGCTGCTCAGCGCCGACGAGGTCGAGGAGCGTCGCCGGTCCTCGCCGCTGCTGCCTGTTCTGCCGGTGCTGCGGGAGGCGCTGGTGACGGTGGCCGAGGCGGCGCAGCACATCATGGTGGTGAGCGACGCCGACGGCCGGCTGCTGTGGCGTGAGGGGCATCCCGCGGTGCTGCGCAAGGGCGACCGGCACGGCTTCATGGTGGGCGCGCACTGGGCCGAGGACGTCGTCGGGACGAACGGGGTGGGCACGCCGCTCGTGACGCGGCGGCCCGTCCAGGTGTTCTCCGCCGAGCACTTCGTGGAGTCGCACCACCAGTGGACGTGCACGGGCGCGCCGATCTGCGACCCGCGTGACGGACGGCTGCTCGGGGTCGTGGACGTCAGCGGTCCGGTGGAGACGATGCACCCGGCGACGCTGTCGTGGGTGACGTCGGTGGCCCGGCTCGCCGAGGCGCGGCTGCGCGAGCGGCACGTGGCGACCCTGGAGCGGCTGCGGGCGGTGGCCGCGCCGGTCCTGGCCCGGATCCGCGGGCGGGCCGTCGCGGTCGACCCGCACGGCTGGACGGCGGCGGTCACCGGGATGCCGCTGCTCGACCGGGTGGCACTGCCCAAGTCCCTGGTGGAGGGCGCCTGTTGGATACCCGCGCTCGGCGCGTGCAAGGCGGCGCCGCTGCCCGGCGGCTGGCTGATCCTGGTGGACGACGCGCCGGAGCCGCTGACCGCGACCCGGGTCGTCCTGGACGTGAGCCGGGCCCGCCGCTGGTCGGTGGAGGTGTCCGGCGAGGCGGGTTCCTGGTCGCACGAACTTAGCCCGCGGCACGCCGAGTTGCTGTACCTGCTGGCCCTGCACCGCACCGGGCGCAGCGCGTCGGGCCTGGCCGAGGACCTGTTCGGCGACCCGGCCCGCACGGTGACGGTCCGCGCGGAGATGTCCCGGGTCCGCCGCTATCTCGGCGGGCTGCTCGCGCATCGCCCGTACCGCTTCCTGGAGGACACGGACGTCGAGGTGGTGCTGCCCGACGATCCGCGGGACCTGCTGCCGCACTCGACGGCGCCGGCGGTCGTCGGAGCGCGCGTCCCGGGGTCCTGAACCCCGGGCGCGCACCGGGCCCTTCGAGGCGGCCCGGAGCCCACCGGCGCGGCCGGACCCGGGTGGGGTCCGGCCGCCCGGCTCGCGTCACACGCCGGGGATGCCCCGGTCCGCGAACGCCTTGCGCACGGCGGCCGCGGCCTGCTTCCCGTACATCTTCTGGGCCGTCGCGACCGTCGTCGTGGCGGCGGCAGCGAAACTCGTGTCCGGCGCGAAGCCGAACTGCGCGTTCACGATGATCCGGTCCGCCGTGCGGGCGCCGAGCGCGCCGCGGATGTCGAACAGCGCCCGCGACCAGATCTCGCCGTCGGCGTGCACCTCGCCGACCTTGTCCGCGTACGTCTTGTCGGTGTCGACGCGGCGCAGACAGTGCGGTGCCGTGTTCGTGTACGAGACCGAGTCCCAGTCGGCGACACACGCCAGGTCGGTCTTCATCGGCCAGCCGTATGTGGCGTCGGCGGCCGCGCCGACCTCTACGGCGAGGTAGTCGCCGAACGCCTCGCCGATCGATCCGGCCTCCAACGAGGTGCCGAAGCCGGGGACTTGGGCGTTGTGCACGGCGTGTCCGTACTCGTGGACGATGACCTCGGCGTCCTCCGCGTCGTCGACACCGCCCTTGCCGAAGCGGATCTCGGCCTTCTTGTCGGTGAAGAAGGAGTTGTCGGCGCCCCACTGGTTGATGCGGACGGGCTGAGCGCGGTCGTTGGCACCGGGCAGGTCGCCGCCGAAGCCGAGCGACTGGAGGTACTCCTGCGCCTCGTTGACCCAGAAGTAGGCCATGACCTGCTCGAACTGGTCGTCGTGACGGGTGTACGTGCCGACGTCGGCGAGCTTCGCGGAGGCGCCGGTGTCGGATCTGACGGAGGCCCACGTGCCGGAGAGGCCGCCACTGGCGTCGAGGTTGCGCAGGGCGGCGAGGGCGTACTGGTTCTCCGGGACGGCGGTCGCCGCGTCCTTGGCGTCGGTGAGGGACTGGTCGCCGGACGACTGGACCGGGTTGACCATGAAGACGCGGGCCTGCGGGGCGACGGGCGCGGCGAGGGCGGGGGACGCGAGCGTGGCGAGGGCCACGGTGAGGGTGGCCGCGGCGAGCGGACCGCGGGGTACGCGGCGAGAGCGGTGGGGCATCGGAAACATCCTCCGGTAGGTCGGATGCGGGGGGTGGTGCGGTGCGCTGCGGGATCTTCCCGCACGCCCGGCCCGGTTGACCAGAGCGCGTCACGTTCACGCCGACCGAACGCCCTTGGCCCGCGGCCCCCACCCGTGATCCGATGACCCCATGAGCAGCAGCAACATCACCGTCACCACCTGGTCGCTGGAACAGACCGCGCCGTCCGATCTGCGGCCGGCCGCGGCCCCCGAGGGCGACGACGTGCGGATCGTGCGCGCCGAGGTGCCCTCGCCGGAATTCAGCCGGTTCCTGTACGCGTCCGTCGGCGGCGACATCAAGTGGATCGACCGTCTCGGCTGGACGTACGCCCAGTGGGAGGAGCAGCTCGGCAGGCCCGGAGCCGAGACCTGGGTGGCCTACGAGAAGGGGACGCCGGCCGGTTACGTGGAGCTGGAGGCGCAGGACGACGGCGCGGTCGAGATCGTCTACTTCGGTCTGATCCCGGCCTTCCGCGGGCGCCGGATCGGCGGGCACCTGCTCTCGTACGGCATCGCGCGCGCCTGGGACCTGGCGGAACGCTGGCCGGAGCGGACGGAGACGAAGCGGGTGTGGCTGCACACGTGCAGCCTCGACGGCGAGCACGCGATGGCCAACTACGAGCGGCGCGGGTTCCGGCTGTTCCGGACGGAGACCGGCGAGGAGCCGGACGCTCCGACTCCGGGACCGTGGCCCGGAGCGTTCCCCTCCGCCTGAGGCCGACGTGCGGCCGCGCGAGGTTCGCGTGGCGCAATAAGGGCGTAAGCGACCTAACACGCACGTCCCGTGTGACCGGCGCCACCATCGTCCATAAGGTGAGACATCTGCGTCCATATTGCGGACGATGGTGGACCGGGCCCAAAGTCCCATGACACGCTTCCGTCATGTCTACAGCTGGAATCGCCTTGGTGAGTCGACGGCACGTCGACTTCGGCCGCATGTCCAGCGCCATCTGTCCGGCGCGCTGACGGAACCAGCCCCGCCGACTCCCCCGCTCCACCTGTCGTCCTGCGCACCGCCGCGCCCTCGCGCGAAGTGTGCAGGTCAGAGCCGCCCACCCGTCACCGGCCGCCCCCCTCGCAGAGGCCCTGCGCGCCACCCCCTCTTGACTGCCTGCCTGAAGGACGTATCACCCATGGCTGCCACCCCTGAAAAGCCCGCTGCCGCCGCGCCACGCCGCAAGGTGAGCCGTCACCGCGGTGAGGGCCAGTGGGCCGTGGGTCACTTCACGCCGCTCAACGGCAACGAACAGTTCAAGAAGGACGACGACGGTCTCAATGTGCGGACACGCATTGAGACGATCTACTCGAAGCGCGGCTTCGACTCCATCGACCCCAACGACCTGCGCGGACGCATGCGCTGGTGGGGCCTGTACACGCAGCGCCGGCCCGGGATCGACGGCGGCAAGACCGCGATCCTGGAGCCGGAGGAGCTGGACGACGAGTACTTCATGCTCCGCGTCCGCATCGACGGCGGCCGGCTGACCACCGAGCAGTTGCGGGTCATCGGCGAGATCTCGCAGGAGTTCGCGCGCGGTACCGCCGACATCACCGACCGGCAGAACATCCAGTACCACTGGATCCGGATCGAGGACGTGCCCGAGATCTGGGAGCGCCTCGAGGCCGTCGGCCTGTCCACGACCGAGGCCTGCGGTGACACCCCGCGTGTGATCCTCGGCTCGCCCGTCGCCGGGATCGCCGAGGACGAGATCATCGATGGCACCCCGGCCATCGACGAGGTGCAGCGCCGGATCATCGGCAACCCGGCCTTCTCGAACCTGCCGCGCAAGTTCAAGTCCGCGATCTCCGGTTCGCCGCTGCTCGACGTGGTGCACGAGATCAACGACATCGCGTTCGTCGGCGTCGCGCACCCCGAGCACGGCCCCGGCTTCGACCTGTGGGTCGGCGGCGGTCTGTCGACCAACCCCAAGATCGGGCAGCGGCTCGGCGCGTGGGTGCCGCTCGACGAGGTGGCGGACGTCTACGAGGGCGTCATCTCGATCTTCCGCGACTACGGCTACCGCCGGCTGCGCACCCGCGCCCGCCTGAAGTTCCTGCTGGCCGACTGGGGCACCGAGAAGTTCCGCCAGGTCCTGGAGGACGAGTACCTGAAGCGGAAGCTGGTCGACGGCCCGGCGCCCGCCCAGCCCGTCGAGCGGTGGCGCGACCACGTCGGCGTGCACCGGCAGAAGGACGGCAACTTCTACGTCGGCTTCGCCCCGCGCGTCGGCCGGGTGGACGGCGCCACCCTCACCAAGATCTCCGAGGTCGCGGCCGCCCACGGTTCGGGCCGGCTGCGCACCACCGCCGAGCAGAAGATGATCGTGCTCGACGTCGCCGAGGACCAGGTCGACTCGCTCGTCTCCGCCCTGGAGGCGCTCGACCTGCGGGTGAACCCGTCGCCGTTCCGGCGCGGCACGATGGCCTGCACCGGCATCGAGTTCTGCAAGCTCGCCATCGTCGAGACGAAGGCGCGCGGCGCCTCGCTCATCGACGAACTGGAGCGCCGCATCCCGGACTTCGACGAGCCGATCACCATCAACCTGAACGGCTGCCCGAACGCCTGCGCCCGTATCCAGGTCGCGGACATCGGTCTCAAGGGCCAGCTGATGCTCGACAAGAACGGCGACCAGGTCGAGGGCTACCAGGTGCACCTGGGCGGTGCGCTCGGCCTGGAGGCCGGGTTCGGCCGCAAGGTCCGCGGCCTGAAGGTCACGGCCGACGAACTGCCCGACTACGTCGAGCGTGTCCTGACCCGCTTCCAGGAGCAGCGCGAGAGCGGCGAGCGGTTCGCCACGTGGGCCGCCCGCGCGTCCGAGGAGGCCCTGTCGTGAGCGAGCGTGCCGCGCCCTTCTACTGCCCCTACTGCGGCGACGAGGACCTTCGTCCGAACGAAGAAGGTCACGGCGCCTGGGAATGCGGAGCGTGCAACCGAGCCTTCCAGCTGAAGTTCCTCGGGCTGCTGGCCCGAGGGCTTCAGAGCAACGACGGTGGAGGGGAACAGATATGACGACAGCTCAGATCTCGTCGGACACCGAAGAGCTGAAGGCGCTGGCCGAGCGGGCCGGACGCGACCTGGAGGACGCCTCGGCCCTGGAGATCCTCCAGTGGGCGACGCGGACCTTCGGCAAGAAGTTCTGCGTGACCTCGTCCATGGAGGACGCGGTCGTCGCCCACCTCGCCTCGCGCGCGATGCCCGGCGTGGACGTCGTCTTCCTCGACACGGGCTACCACTTCGAGGAGACGATCGGCACCCGCGACGCCGTCGAGGCCGTGATGGACGTCAACGTCATCACGCTCACCCCGCGCCGGTCCGTCGCCGAGCAGGACGCCGAGTTCGGCCCGAAGCTGCACGACCGCAACCCCGACCTGTGCTGCGCCATGCGGAAGGTGAAGCCCCTCGAAGAGGGACTGGCCGGGTACGCCGCGTGGGCCACGGGCCTGCGCCGCGACGAGTCGCCCACCCGCGCGAACACCCCGGTCGTCGGCTGGGACGAGAAGCGGCGGAAGGTCAAGGTCTCGCCGATCGCCCGCTGGACGCAGGACGACGTCGACGCGTACGTCAGTGAGCACGGTGTGCTCACCAACCCGCTCCTGATGGACGGCTACGGGTCCGTGGGCTGCGCCCCCTGCACCCGCCGCCTCCTGGAGGGCGAGGACGCGCGCGCCGGACGCTGGGCGGGCCGGGCGAAGACCGAGTGCGGAATCCACGGCTGAACCCATGAGCCGTATACAGACTTTGGAGAAGCAAGTGACCGGAGCCACGATCTGGCTCACGGGTCTGCCGAGTGCCGGTAAGACCACCATCGCGTACGAGCTGGCGACGACGCTCCGGGCCGAGGGCCGGCAGGTCGAGGTGCTCGACGGCGACGAGATCCGCGAGTACCTCTCGGCGGGGCTCGGCTTCAGCCGCGAGGACCGGCACACGAACGTGCAGCGCATCGGCTTCCTCGCCGAACTCCTCGCCCGTAACGGCGTGTTGACGCTCGTCCCGGTCATCGCCCCGTACGCGGACAGCCGCGAGGCCGTGCGCAAGCGGCACCAGGCGGGCGGCACCGCCTACCTGGAGGTGCACGTCGCGACGCCGGTGGAGGTCTGCTCCGAGCGCGATGTGAAGGGCCTGTACGCCAAGCAGGCGGCGGGCGAGCTGACCGGCCTGACCGGCGTCGACGATCCGTACGAGGCGCCCGAGACGCCCGACCTGCGCATCGAGTCGCACACCCAGTCCGTGCAGGAGTCCGCGGCAGCGCTCCACGCACTGCTGACCGAGAGGGGCCTGACCGCATGACGACCGTAGCCGCGGTCTCCGAGGAGACCGACAGCCCTTACGCGCTGAGCCACCTGGACGCTCTGGAGTCCGAGGCGGTGCACATCTTCCGTGAGGTGGCGGGCGAGTTCGAGCGGCCGGTGATCCTCTTCTCCGGCGGCAAGGACTCGATCGTCATGCTGCACCTGGCGCTCAAGGCGTTCGCGCCCGCGCCGATTCCCTTCTCCCTGCTGCACGTCGACACCGGGCACAACTTCCCCGAGGTCCTCGCGTACCGCGACCGCGTCGTCGCCGAGCACGGGCTGCGGCTGCACGTCGCGCACGTGCAGGACTACATCGACCGCGGCGTGCTCAAGGAGCGCCCCGACGGAACGCGCAACCCGCTCCAGACGGTGCCGCTGACGGAGAAGATCCAGGCGGAGAAGTTCGACGCCGTCTTCGGCGGCGGGCGCCGCGACGAGGAGAAGGCACGCGCCAAGGAGCGCGTTTTCTCCCTGCGGGACGAGTTCTCGCAGTGGGACCCGCGCCGCCAGCGCCCCGAACTGTGGCAGCTCTACAACGGCCGCCACGCGCCCGGCGAACACGTCCGCGTCTTCCCGCTCTCCAACTGGACCGAGCTCGACGTGTGGCAGTACATCGCCCGCGAGAACATCGACCTGCCCGAGATCTACTACGCGCACGAGCGGCCGGTCTTCAGCCGCAACGGCATGTGGCTGACCGCCGGTGAGTGGGGCGGCCCCAAGGAGGGCGAGACGGTCGAGACCCGTCTCATCCGCTACCGCACGGTGGGCGACATGTCCTGCACCGGCGCCGTCGACTCCGACGCGACGACGATCGAGAAGGTCATCGTCGAGATCGCCGCCTCCCGGCTCACCGAGCGCGGTGCCACGCGCGCCGACGACAAGATGTCCGAGGCCGCGATGGAAGACCGCAAGCGCGAAGGGTACTTCTAGACATGAGCACGACCACCGCGGCCGAAGAGCTGGCCGGCCTGTCCGCCACGACCCTCCTGCGGTTCGCCACCGCCGGGTCGGTCGACGACGGCAAGTCGACCCTCGTGGGCCGTCTGCTGCACGACTCCAAGTCGGTCCTCACCGACCAGCTGGAGGCCGTCGAGCACGCGTCGCGTTCGCGCGGCTCCGCCGAGCCCGACCTCGCGCTGCTCACCGACGGCCTGCGCGCCGAGCGCGAGCAGGGCATCACCATCGACGTGGCCTACCGCTACTTCGCGACCCCGCGCCGCCGCTTCATCCTCGCGGACACCCCCGGGCACGTGCAGTACACCCGGAACATGGTCACCGGCGCCTCGACCGCCGACCTCGCCGTGGTCCTCGTCGACGCGCGCAACGGCGTCATCGAGCAGACCCGCCGGCACGCGGCCGTCGCCGCCCTGCTGCGCGTGCCGCACGTCGTGCTCGCCGTGAACAAGATGGACCTGGTCGAGTACAAGGAGTCCGTGTTCGCCGCGATCGCCGAGGAATTCACCGCGTACGCCGGTCACTTGGGCGTCCCGGAGATCACCGCGATCCCGATCTCCGCGCTCGCCGGTGACAACGTCGTGGAGCCGTCCGCCAACATGGACTGGTACGGCGGCCCGACGGTCCTGGAGCACCTGGAGACGGTGCCGGTCAGCCACGACCTCACGAGCTGCCACGCGCGGCTGCCCGTGCAGTACGTGATCCGGCCGCAGACCGCGGAGCACCCGGACTACCGGGGGTACGCGGGGCAGATCGCCGCCGGCACGTTCCGCGTGGGCGAGTCCGTGACCGTACTGCCGTCCGGCCGTACGTCGAAGATCGCCGGGATCGACCTGCTGGGGCAGGCGGTCGACGTGGCGTGGACGCCGCAGTCGATCACCCTCCTCCTGGAGGACGACATCGACATCTCGCGCGGCGACCTCATCGTGCCGAGCGGGGACGCGCCCGCGACCTCGCAGGACGTCGAGGCGACCGTGTGCCACGTCGCCGACACCCCGCTCACCGTCGGCCAGCGCGTGCTGCTCAAGCACACGACCCGGACGGTCAAGGCGATCGTCAAGGAGATCCCGTCGCGGCTCACGCTCGACGACCTCTCCCAGCACCCGGACCCCGGGCAGCTCGTCGCCAACGACATCGGTCTCGTCAAGGTCCGCACGGCCGAGCCGCTCGCCCTCGACTCCTACGCGGACTCCCGGCGCACCGGCTCCTTCCTGCTGATCGACCCGGCCGACGGGACGACGCTCGCCGCGGGCATGGCGGGCGAGTCCTTCGCGAGCGCCGAGGACCCCAAGTCGCTGGTCGACGACGAGGGTTGGGACTTCTGAGCATGATCCTCATCGACTACTACGGGACGTTCGCGAAAGAGGGCGGCCGCGTCGGCAGCGGCGCCCTGGGCAGCGGGCAGGGCGGGGTCGCGCGATGTGTGTGAAGACGTACGCGCACTGCCTGCGCGCCCTCACCCCCCACGCCCCGTACCGCGTTCGACGAAGACCCCTATTTGCCGACCGCCCGGCCACGCCCTAGACGCGCGTGCTCCGCCGGGCCTACGAGAGGAACACCTCCCGTGCCTGCCAACCGATCGACGTCCGCACACCGATCGCCTCTCGCGCGCCGCGGCCTGCTCGCCGTCGCCGCGCTGCCGCTCCTCGCGCTCACCGCGACGGCCTGCGGCTACGGCTCCGACGCCGATGACAGCAGCAAGGAGAACGTCGCCGCCAAGGGCAAGGCGCTCTCCGCCGACACCGTGAAGATCGGTTACTTCGGGAACCTGACCCACGGCACCGCCCTCGTCGGCAACCAGAAGGGCTTCTTCCAGAAGGAGCTCAAGGGCACGAAGGCCTCCTACCAGGTCTTCAACGCCGGGCCCTCGGAGATCGAGGCGCTGAACGCCGGGTCCATCGACATCGGCTGGATCGGCCCCTCCCCGTCGATCAACGGCTACACCAAGTCGCAGGGCAAGTCGCTGCGCATCATCGGCGGTTCGGCCTCGGGCGGCGTGAAGCTCGTCGTGAACCCCAAGAAGATCAAGTCCCTGGACGACGTCAAGGGCAAGAAGATCGCCACCCCGCAGCTCGGCAACACGCAGGACGTCGCGTTCCTGAACTGGGCGGCCGAGCAGGGCTGGAAGGTCGACGCGAACTCCGGCAAGGGCGACGTGTCCGTGGTCCGCACGGACAACAAGATCACCCCTGACGCCTACAAGTCCGGTTCCATCGACGGCGCGTGGGTGCCGGAGCCGACCGCGTCCAAGCTGGTCGCCGAGGGCGGCAAGGTCCTCCTCGACGAGTCCGACCTGTGGCCCGACAAGAAGTTCGTGATCACGAACATCATCGTGTCGCAGAAGTTCCTGAAGGCCCACCCGGACGTCGTCGAGGCCGTGCTGCGCGGTTCGGTGAAGACGAACAAGTGGATCAACGCGAACCCGGACGAGGCGAAGGCCGCCGCCAACAAGCAGCTGGAGAAGGACTCGGGCAAGGCGCTGCCCGCGAACGTGCTCGACCCGGCGTGGAAGTCGATCGAGTTCACCGATGACCCGCTGGCCTCGACCCTCGACACCGAGGCGGCGCACGCGGTCAAGGCGGGCCTCCTGGAGAAGCCCGACCTGAACGGGATCTACGACCTGAAGCCGCTCAACAAGGTGCTGAAGGCCGAAGGCGGCACCGAGGTCGCCGACGCGGGCCTCGGCGTCAAGTAACCGTCCGGATTCACGATTCCCAGGAGGTGACGACCATGGCGACGACCCTCGCCAAGGCCGCGGACGCCGCCGTCGCGACCGACGGCAACGCGGCCCGCATCGAGCACGTGTCGAAGTCCTTCGTCACGCCCGCCGGATCCCAGCTCGTCCTGGACGACATCAGCCTCGATGTCGCTCCGGGTGAGTTCGTCACCCTCCTGGGGGCCTCCGGCTGCGGCAAGTCGACACTGCTCAACCTGGTCGCGGGGCTCGACGCCCCGTCGGCCGGCTCCATCGCGACACAGGGCCGCCCGGCCCTGATGTTCCAGGAGCACGCGCTGTTCCCGTGGCTGACCGCGGGCAAGAACATCGAACTCGCCCTGAAACTCAGGGGAGTTCAGAAGAGTGAGCGACGCGGCCGCACCCAGGAGCTGCTCGACCTGGTGCGGCTGTCGGACGCGTACGGCAAGCGCGTCCACGAGCTGTCCGGCGGTATGCGGCAGCGCGTGGCACTGGCCCGCGCGCTCGCGCAGGACGCCGGGCTGCTCCTGATGGACGAGCCGTTCGCGGCGCTCGACGCGATCACCCGGGACGTGCTGCACGACGAGCTCACCCGCATCTGGCGGGAGACGAACGTCTCCGTCCTGTTCGTCACGCACAACGTCCGCGAGGCGGTGCGGCTCGCGCAGCGCGTCGTGCTGCTGTCGTCGCGGCCCGGCCGGATCGCCCACGAGTGGACGGTGGACATCGCGCAGCCCCGTCGCATCGAGGACCCGGAGGTCGCCGAGCTCTCCGTCGAGATCACCGAACAACTGCGTGGGGAGATCCGCCGCCATGGCAAGGACTGAACCGACGGCCACCGCCACGGTGGACAAGCCGGCGGACAAGCCGGACGACCTCGCGGGTCTGGAAGCGGGCCTGGACGCCCTGGAGAGCGTGCACTCGGGGCGCACCCCGTTCAGCAAGACGTTCCGCGAGAAGATCTTCCCGCCGCTGACGGCGATCGCCGTGGTGCTCCTGGTCTGGCAGGGCCTGGTCTCCTTCGGCGTCGTCGACGACCCGACGAAGCTGCCGCCGCCGTCCGCGGTCTGGGACGAGGTGCAGACGGCCTGGGTGAAGGGCGAACTGCTCGGCTACATCTGGACGAGCGTCTCGCGCGGTCTGCTCGGCTTCCTGTTCGCCCTGGCGATCGGCACGCCGCTGGGTCTGCTCGTGGCGCGCGTGAAGTTCGTGCGCGCGGCGATCGGCCCGATCCTCTCGGGCCTCCAGTCCCTGCCGTCGGTCGCCTGGGTCCCCCCGGCGGTCCTGTGGCTCGGCCTGAACAACTCGATGATGTACGCGGTGATCCTGCTGGGCGCGGTCCCCTCGATCGCGAACGGCCTGGTCTCCGGCGTCGACCAGGTGCCGCCGCTGTTCCTGCGGGCGGGCCGCACCCTCGGCGCGACGGGCGCACGCGGCCTGTGGCACATCGTGCTGCCGGCGGCGCTGCCCGGATATCTGGCGGGCCTGAAGCAGGGCTGGGCGTTCTCCTGGCGTTCGCTGATGGCGGCGGAGATCATCGCCTCGTCGCCGGACCTGGGCGTGGGCCTCGGCCAGCTCCTGGAGAACGGCCGCAACGCGTCCTCCATGCCGATGGTCTTCCTGGCGATCCTGCTGATCCTGATCGTCGGTATCGTGATCGACCTGCTGATCTTCAGCCCGTTGGAGCGCCGCGTGCTGCGCGGCCGCGGTCTCCTCGTCAAGAACTGAGCGGTTCCATGTCCCCCTCCCCCGTCCTCCTGGTCATCGCCCACGGCAGCCGCGACCCGCGGCACGCCGCGACGGTGCACGCCCTCGTGCGCGAGGTGCGGGCGCAGCGGCCGGGGGTACGGGTGGAGACGGCGTTCCTGGACTTCACGCTCCCGTCGGTGTCGGGGGTGCTGGAGTCCCTGGCGGCGGAGGGCGTCCGTGACGTCGTGGCGCTCCCGCTGCTGCTCACGCGCGCCTTCCACGCGAAGGCGGACATCCCCGCGGTGCTCCGGCAGGCGCCGCGCACGCTCAGGATCCACCAGGCGGACGTGCTCGGTCCGGACCCGCTGCTGGTCACGGCCCTCGAACGACGCCTGTACGAGGCGGGGTTGACCCCCGCCGACAAGCCCACGACCGGGGTCGTCCTGGCCTCGGCGGGCTCCTCCGACCCGGAGGCGATCGCAGTGATCGCTGAAATCGCGCGGGAGTGGCGGCACACCGGTTGGTGCGCCGTGCGGCCTGCGTTCGCCTCCGCGTCCCTTCCCCGTACGGACGACGCCGTGCGGGAACTCCGCGCGCTCGGCTGCCAGCGGGTGGCCGTCGCCCCGTACGTCCTGGCCCCGGGCCGGCTGCCCGACCGGATCGCGGCGGGCGCGGCCGGGGCGGACGTCCTCGCCGACGTGCTCGGTCCCGCGCCGGAGGTGGCGCGGGTCCTGGTCGCACGCTACGAGGCCGCCGCCGTACGGGAGTTGACGGCGCTCGGCGCCTGACGGCTCAGGCCGCCAGCCGCTCCCCCAGCTCACTGCGTACGTACCGCACGCTCCGCCCGCTGCGGGTGCGGGTCAGCAGTCCCGCGTCGTAGAGGATCGACAGGTGCTGGCTGACCGCGCCCGGGGTGACGCCGAGGCGGTGGGCGAGCTCCGTCGTCGAGGCGGGTTCCGCGAGCAGCCGCAGGATGCGGGCGCGGGCGGCGCCGAGGAGACGGATCAGGGACGCGTCGGAGGCGGGGGGCGGCGTCTCGGAGATCGTGGCGCGGCCGCGGGCCGGATAGCTGAGCAGCGGCGGGAGTGCGGGGTCGATCATGGTGTGGGCGCCCTGGGCGAAGAGCGTCGGGACCAGGACGAGGCCGCGGCCGCCGATGCGGATGTCGGCCTCGGGCCACGGGTGCCGGTCGACCTTCTTGACCAGGGTGAGCACGTCGCCGTTCCAGGTGAGGCGCGGGTCGAGGCTCGCGAACAGGCCGCCCGCGCCCTCCTCCGCGAGAACCTTGCCGCGGTGCGCGAGGTCGGCTTCGAGGACGGCGTGGACCCGGGGCCACCAGTCCGGGGCGAGGCACGCGTGCCCGTACGTGTCGAGCGCGCCGACGATCCGGTCGAGGAGGCGTTCCGGGTCGGTGAGGCCCGTGCGCAGGACCGGGGGCAGCGGGTCGGGACCGTACGCGGCGGTGATCTCGGGGGCCAGGACCTGCGGCGGGGTGCGGCGCAGCGTCTCCAACTGGGCGGCCAGGGTGGGCCGGGTGCGGTCGGGGCGCGGGGTGAGGAAGTCGGGGACCCACAGGCGCGGGGCGACGAGCGCGGTCAGCAGCTCGGTGTCCTGGCGGCGGAAGGCGGGGCCGAGGCGGCGCAGCCACGGCCGCTGGTGCGGGTAGCGCGCGGGGTCGCGCCAGGCGCGCAGCGAGTACACCACTTCCTGGAGGGGCGAGTAGGCGAACGACATCCGGGCCAGGTCGCCGACGGCGAACCGGAACTCGATCACACCCATCCGACCGCTCCTCGACTGTTCAGTGCCACGCTAAAGGAATGCCGGTGGGCCGGGAACCCCGGTTCTCTGTGTGCATGACCACTTCGCTGCTCAAGCCGCCGAAGGCGGCTGCCGCGACCCGGTTCGGCGGGATGCTGCCCGCCGAACCGGTGCTGCTGCGGCTGTCGCTGCTCACGCTGCTCAACGCGTTCGGGCGGGGCCTGTTCTTCCCGGTGAGCGTCCTGTACTTCACCCGGTTCGTCGGTCTCGGCGCCACGTCGGTGGGGGTCGGTCTGACGGTGGCCGGGCTGTTCGGGCTAGTGGCGGGGGTGCCCGCGGGGCGCGCCTCGGACCGGTGGGGCCGGCGCCCGGTCCTGACCGGGCTGTGGATCGGGTGCGGCGTGGCCCTGGCGGCGTACACGCTGATCGGCTCGTACGCCTCGTTCCTGGTGACGGCGATCTGCTACGCGGCCCTGTGCCAGGGGAGCATGGGCGTGCGCAACGCGCTGTACGCGGACGTCCTTCCGGCCGGGCAGCGGGTGGAGGGCCGGGCGCATCTGCGGATGGTCACCAATGTGGGCATGGGCGTGGGCGGCGCGTTCGGCGCGCTCGCTCTCCAACTGGACAGCCGCGCCGGGTACACGGTGCTGATCCTGGTCGACGCGGCGGCGTTCGTGGGGTCGGCGGTGCTGGTGCACCGGCTGCCGGGCGGCGCGGGGCGCCGGGCTCAGGCCGACGTCCCGGAGGAGAGCCGGTGGCGGGCGGTGCGCGATCTGCCGTTCCTGACGGTGACCTGCCTGAACGCCGTACTGGCCCTGCAGTACAGCCTGATGGAGGTGGGGATCCCGCTGTGGATCGTGGGGAACACGGACGCGCCGCGCTGGTCCGCGGCGCTCCTGATGGTCCTCAACTGTGTTCTGGTGGCGCTGCTCCAGGTGCGGGCGACGCGCGGTGTGGAGGATCTGCCGGGCGCGGTGCGCGCGATGCGCCGCTCGGGTCTGCTGCTCGCGCTGTCCTGCGCGTTCTTCGCGTGCTCGGCGGGGCTCTCGCCGCTGGGGGCGCTGGGCATCCTGGTGGTCGCGGCGGTGGTGCAGGTGCTGGCCGAGGTGCTCCAGGCGGCGGGCGGCTGGACGGTCGGCTACGGCCTGGCCGACGCCCGCGCGCAGGGCGTCTACCAGGGCGTGTTCAACTCCGGTCAGGCCGCGGCGACGATGGCGGCGCCCGCCCTGGTGACGGTCACCGCGATCGAGCACGGAACGGCCGGCTGGGTCGTGCTGGGGGTGCTGTTCGTGGCGGCCGGTCTGGGGGTCGGGCCCGCCGTGCGGTGGGCGCGCCGCGACGGGGAGTGGCGCGGCGAGTGACCGGCCGGGGCGGCCGCTGGGGCAGTCGGGTCAGTCGAAGTCGAGGCCCCCGGTGCGGGTCCGCTTGAGTTCGAAGAAGTCGGGCTCCGAGGCGAGGACCCGGAAACTGTCGAAGAGTTCGGCTGCTCTGGCGCCGCGCGGGATCGCGCGCAGGACGGGCCCGAACCAGACCGTGCCGTCGACGTGGATCGTGGGTGTGCCGACGTAGCCGTCCGAGTCGGGCTCCTTCCCGGCGTCGTGGCTGCGGCGGACCGCGTCGTCGTACGCCGGGTCGTGTGCGGCGGAGGCGAGTGCGGCGGGCAGGCCGAGCTCGGCGAGCGCCTCGGCGATCACGGCGTCGAAGTCCTCGTTCTTGTCCTGGTGGATGCGGGTGCCGAACGCCGTGTAGAGGTCGCGCAGCACCGCGTCGCCGTGCTGCTCGGCGGCGGCCACGGCGACGCGCACCGGGCCGATCGACTTGTCGACCAACGCGCGGTACCAGTCGGGGAGTTCGTTGCCGGTGTTGTGCAGGTACAGGCTCATCGGCCGGAACCGGAGGTCGAGCGGGCGCTCGCGCTCGACCTCCAGGATCCAGCGGGAGGTGATCCAGGCGAAGGGGCAGGCGGGGTCGAAGAAGAAGTCGACGCGGGTGCGCGAGGTCGTGGTCATGCCTCGAACCTAGTCACCGACTGGCCCTGGCCTCTGGTCCATTTCCGCCCTACTCCCCTGGGCCATTCACGACCACCCGGGTGCGTCGTGGGCCGCTTACGGCTGCTGCCCCGGGGTGCGTCCGCTGAGCGCCAGCGCCTGCGCGAACTCGTCCGCCCCGGCGGGGAGGTCACCGGGTGCGGCGAAGCCCTCGTACTGGCGGTACAGCTCGGCGTTGGCGCGGACGACGTCGAGGAGCAGCCGGGCGGTGCCGTCCGAGACGCGGAACTCCTGTCCGGTGGAGGCGGCCACGTCCCAGCCGTGCAGGGCAAGTTCCAGCAGGAGGAGCGTGGCGACCTCCGGGGCGGGCTGCGCCGCGTACCCGAGGTCCACCTCGCCCTCCCAGACCTTCGGGTCGGCCCACGCGGCGACGGCCCGGTCCAGCTGCCGCGCGAACGCGGTGGCCCACTCCTCGTCGGCGGTGAAGTCGCGCCCGGTGAGCTCGTCGGGCAGTTGCTCGCGCAGGGCGCGGTGTTCGAGGCCGTGGGCACCGTAGAGGACCCAGTGGTTGACGAGGGTGCGCACGTCCCAGTCTCCGCAGCGGGACGGCGCGTCGAGCCGGTCGGGCTTGACGCCGGCGGCGACGCGGGCGGCTTCGGCGGCGCATTCGACCAGGTGGGGCTGTACGTTCTGCATGCTCGGTTCCATGCCTGGGACGGTACGGGGACGGCCCCCCACCCTTCTTGAACAAACGCGACAGCCTCGGTGGACGCTCACCCCCCGACGCGCGCGTCCACCACCGCCACCAGCTCCGCCACGGAGAGCGCGCCCGCCGGACGCCCGCGCCGCGCGGCGTCGTCCGCCAGCTCCTGGAGTACGTCGTTGACCGGTGTGGGCACGCCGTGCAGCCGGCCGAGCAGGGCGATCTCGCCGTTGAGGTAGTCCGCCTCGATGCTGCCCGCGCCACGCCGCAGGGACTGCCACGACGAGCCGCCACCGCGCGGTGACCCGTCGAACGGCTCGAACCGGATCTTGTCGGCGCGGGTGCTCTTCTCCTCGTCCCGGCTCGTGTACGCGATCCCGGCGGCGCCGAGGACGGCTTCGCCCTCGGCGCGGGCCCGCCGGAAGAGGGCGATCCCCTCCTCGCTGGTCAGGACGCCGGACAGCGCCTCGATGGCGTTGGCGAGGTTGGCCAGGAGCTTGGCGTACTTCCAGCGCATCACGTCGTCGGCGACGGGCGCCTCGAAGTGGGACTTCGCCAGGTCGGCGGCGACGGCGTGGGCGGTGTCGTCGCTGCCCGACGGGTAGCGGCCCAGGTGCAGGATGCCGGTGAGCGGGGTGCCGTCGGCGCGGACGACGCCGGGCTCGACGAACTCGGCGGGCAGCCAGACGCACATCGCGTACACCCGCTGGAACGTGCGCAGGGCCAGCCGCTCGCTCTCCACGCCGTTCTGCGCGCAGACCAGGGGCAGCCGACCGGCCGCCGTGCCACCGCCCGCGACGGGCCGCGGACCCCAGGCGGCGAGCGCGGCGGCGCTGTCCTGGGTCTTCACGCAGAGCACGAGGACGTCGTCGGCGCGCAGCTCCCCGAGCGCCTCGGGGCCGTCGACGACGGGTGGCCGGTGGGTGTGCTCCCCGTCCGGTGTCCGCAGCACCAGCCCGTGCTCGCGCAGCGCCTCGTACTGCGCGCCGCGCGCGACGAGCACGACGTCCTGCCCCGACTGCGCGAGCCGGCCGCCGATGGCTCCGCCGACCGCTCCTGCTCCGATGATGACGTAACGCATGCGCCGACCCTTTCACGGAAAGGTGCAGCGGCCATCGACGCGGCTGTTGCGATCCGGCAAAACCGGGCGCCGACCGGCCCCCGCGAGGTGCTTCCCAGGGCGTCGGTTAGCGTCGCTCCATGACGCACGATGCCTCTGACCTCACCTTCCTCATCGGCTCCGACCTTCCCGTACGTCGTCTCGGCTACGGCACCGTCCATCTGACGGGGCCCGGCGCCTGGGGGCCGCGCGGGTCCGACGCGGACGCGGTCGCCGTGCTGCGACGGGCCGTCGAGCTGGGGGTGACGCTCGTCGACACCGCCGACAACTACGGCCCGGACATCGCGGAGGAGCGGGTCGCCGCGGCCCTGCACCCGTACGCCGAGGGCCTGGTGGTGGCGACGAAGGGCGGTGTCGTCCGGACGTCGGCGCAGGCCTGGCACGTCGCGGGGCGGCCGGAGCAGTTGCGGGCGATGTGCGACGCGAGTCTGCGCCGGCTGCGGCGCGAGCGGGTCGACCTGTACCAGCTGCACCGGTTCGACCCGGAGGTCCCGATGGCCGAACAGCTGGGCACGCTGCGGGAGTTGGTGGACGCGGGCAAGGTCAGGCACGTGGGCCTCGACTCGGTGACGGCCGAGCAGCTGCGGGCCGCGCTCGATCTGGACCTCGTGCCGATCGCGTCCGTGCAGAACCGCTACAACGTCCTCGACCGCGCGTCGGAGCCGCTGCTCGGTCTCTGCGAGGAGCGCGGCATCGCGTTCCTGCCCTGGTTCCCGCTGGGCAACGGCGCGCTGACGGATCATCAGGCGCTCACCGAGATCGCGGCGGCGCACGGCGCGACCCCGTCGCAGATCGCGCTCGCCTGGCTGCTCCACCACTCCCCCGTGCTGTGCCCGACGCCGGGCACGGGCTCGCTCGCGCACCTGGAGGAGAACGTGGCCGCGGCGGCCGTGCGGCTCACCGCGCAGGACATGTCGCGGCTCGACGCGCTCACGTCCCGCTCGTGAGCTCCACCAGTTTGACGACCGTGTTCCAGTTGCGGCTGGTCGCGATCAGCCCCTTGGTCAGGCCGGGCCGCGACAGCTGTTCGGCCAGCCTGGAGCGGCCGAGGCCGTCGGGGGCGTAGAGATACAGGGCGCGGTCGCCGATCCGGAAGTCCTCCGGCGCGTACGTCGCGCGGTCCACGGCGGCGAACCGCTCCTCGGTGACCGGTTCCGAGAAGTACGTGACGTGGAGCTGCTTGCCCTCCAGTTCGGCGGCCGGGAACGGGCAGGCGGCCACGATCGCCTTCAGGTAGGCGTGGTCGCGTACGAGGACGTCCACGGCGAAGCCGAACTCGTCGGCGATCGCGCGGGTCAGGGCCGCCGCCCACGACTCCTCGTCGCCGCCGTCCGCCGCGAAGGTGACGTTCCCGCTCTGGAGGTACGTGCGGACGTCGTCGCACCCCAACCGCTCGACCAGGGGCCGTAGTTGAGCCATCGGCACCTTCTTGTTGCCCCCGACGTTGATGCCGCGCAGCAGCGCCGCGTATCGCTGGGCCGTCCGCCGATCCGGCCGTGTCCGCTGAGTCATGCGCACACGATAGGGCGGCCGCCGCACCCCGTGGGGGTGGGCACGACGGCCGCCGGTCAGGGATCCCGAGTCGTCACTCGGGTCACTCGGGTTACTCGGTGAGCTTCAGGAGCTTGTTCGCGGTGCCCTCGGACGCGTTCGTGATGGCGTCCGGGGTGGCCCCGTCGGTGAGCGCCTTCGCGACGTCGGCCGGAGCCGCGTCCGGGTGCCCGGCGAGGTAGACCGCGGCGGCGCCGACAACGTGCGGCGTCGCCATCGACGTACCGGAGATGGTGTTGGTGGCGTCGTCACCCGTGTTCCAGTCGGACGTGATGTCCGAGCCGGGGGCGTAGAGGTCCACGACGGAGCCGTAGTTGGAGAAGTCGGACTGCTCGTCGTCCTTGGTGGAGGAGGCGACGGTGATGGCCTCCGGGACGCGGGCGGGGCTGGACTGCGCGGCGTCGGACGACTCGTTGCCGGCCGCCACGGCGTAGGTGACGCCCGACGCGATCGACTTCTGGACGGCCGCGTCGAGCGCCTCGTCGACGCCGCCGCCGAGCGACATGTTGGCGACCGAGGGGCCCTGGTGGTGCTCGGTGACCCAGTCGATGCCCGCGACGACCTGCTCGGTGGTGCCGGAGCCCTCGTTGTCGAGGACGCGGACGGCGACGATCTTCGCCTTCTTGGCGACGCCGTGCGCCTCACCGGCGATGGTGCCGGCGACGTGCGTGCCGTGTCCGTTGCCGTCGTCGGCGCTGTCGTCGTTGTCGACGGCGTCGAAGCCGTAGGAGGCGCGGCCGCCGAAGTCCTTGTGGCTGACGCGGACGCCGGTGTCGATGACGTACGCCGTCGCACCCTCGCCCGCGCTGTCGGGGTACGTGTACGCGTTGTCGCCCGCGGTGTCCGCCTGGTCGATGCGGTCCAGGCCCCACGACGGCGGGTCGTCCTGGGTGGCGTCGATGTGGAACGTCTTGTTCTGGACGACCTTGTCGACACCGCCGGCGGCGGCGAGCCGCTTGGCCTCGGTCCGCGAGAGGCCGCTGACCGAGAAGCCGTTGACGGCCGAGTCGTAGTTCCGCTTCAGCGTGCCGCCGTACTCCTTGGCCAGGTCCTTCTTGGCGGCGGTGGTGTCCGCCCTGCCGTCCAGGAGCACGATGTAGCTGCCGGACACGGCGCCCTCGACGCCCTGTCCGTACACCGTGCCCTCGGCGGGCGCGGCCTGGGCGAAGGGGCCCGCGAGGACGGTGACGCCGACCGCGGTGGCAGCGGTGGCTATCGCCGCGGTGAGCTTGACGGCGCCGAAGCGCGCGCGCTGGTGAGTTGCCATGAAGAGAGGTCTCCTCGTGGTGCGTGGGGGGATTGTGGGGGGGGTGGTTCTACGCGCGTGGGGGCGCGCAATTTCGTGCGACCCCGGCCAATCTCCGGAAGATCTCCGGGGGTTGAGACGAAACCCTGACCGATTGACGCGACCAGATCAAGACCTTCATGCGCCTGTGACTTACTCAACAAGGTTTCGTAATAATAAAAAGGACAGATCAGCCCGTCACGGATCATCCCCATGCGTCTCAACCCCGCATAGATGTAAGGGGCTTGGGTCCTCCTGGGCGTCGAGAACGGCCCGCGCGACCTCACCGGCCGGCACGACGATCCGCGATGGTCCCGCCCCTACCTTCGAATCCGGAGGTGACCTCATGGCGAGGAACGGGGTGAAGGGCTTCGCCGCCCGGGCGGGCGGCTGGAGCGTGCGGCACCGGTGGGCGGCGGTGGGGATCTGGGTCCTCTTCGTCGTGCTGGCGATGGGCCTCGGCTCGGCCGCCGGACGCGTGGACGTCTCGGACGGCGACGGGCTCAGCGGCGAGACCGGCCGGGCCGCGAGCATCGTCGAGGCCGCGGACATCGACGAACCGGTGGGCGAGACCGTGCTCGTCCAGAGCAAGGACGGTGAACTCCGCGCCACGGCACCGGAGTTCCGGCGCGCCGTCGAGGACGTCGTCCAGGCCGTCGAGGGCACCGGCGCGGTGACGCATGTGCGCTCGCCGTACGCGTCCGCGTCGCAGACCGTGTCGAAGGACGGCCGCACCGCGCTCGTCCAGTTCGACATGCGCGGTGACCCGGAGACCGCGTCCGACCGGATCGAGCCGGTCCTCGCCGCCGTCGCGGGTGTGGCCGACGACCACGACGCGCTGCGGATCGAGGAGATCGGCGGCGCCAGCATGGACAAGACGTTCGACGACGCGTTCGGCGACGACTTCCGGCGCGCCGAGTACTCGGCGGTGCCGGTGGCGCTCGGCATCCTGCTGATCGCGTTCGGCGCGCTCGTCGCGGCGCTGCTCCCGGTGGCCCTCGCGATCACGGCGATCATGGCGACGATGGGCCTGATGGGTGTCGTCAGCCATCTCCAGCCGATGAGCGAGACCGCCGACTCGGTCATGCTGCTCGTGGGGTTGGCGGTCGGCGTCGACTACTGCCTGTTCTATCTGCGGCGCGAGCGCGAGGAGCGGATGAAGGGCCACGACCCGCAGACCGCGCTGCGCGTGGCGGCCGCCACCAGCGGCCGGGCGATCATCGTCTCCGGTGTCACGGTGTGCGTGGCGATGGCGGGCATGATGTTCACCGGACTCGCGGAGTTCCAGGCGATGGGCCTCGCCTCGCTGATCGTGGTGGCGGTCGCGATGGTGGGCTCGGTGACGGTCCTGCCGGCGCTGCTCTCGCTGCTCGGCGAGCGCGTGGAGAAGGGCCGTGTCCCGTTCCTGCGCCGCCGGAACAAGGGCGACGGGAGGGGCGACTCCCCCGAGGGCAGCCGGCTGTGGCAGCGCGTGCTGACGATCGTGCTCGCCCGGCCTGCCGTCTCCGTCGTCGTCGCGGTGGGCGCGCTCGTCGCGATCGCGTCGCCCGCGCTCGGCATGAAGACCCAGAACCTCACCCTGGACCAGGAGTTCGGCGACTCGCTGCCGATCGTGGCGACGTACGACCGGGTCAACGAGGCGTTCCCCGGCGGGTCCGACCCGGCCGAGGTGGTCGTGAAGGCGGACGACATCGACGCGCCCGCCGTCCGCTCGGCGATCGCCGACTTCCGTGCGCGGGCGGTGAGTTCGGGTGCCTCACGCGGTCCGGTCGAGGTGACGGTGCACGCGCGGCAGAACGTCGCGTTCATCGACGTACCGCTGATCGGCGGGTCCGACCAGGACCAGGCGGAGAAGAGCCTGGCGTTGCTGCGGGACCAGGTGCGGCCCGACACGCTCGGGAAGGTCGACGGGGTCGAGGCGCCGATCACCGGTCAGGTCGCGGGGTCGAAGGACTTCAACGACCAGATCGTCGGCTCGGTCGTCCCGGTCTTCGTGTTCGTCGTCGTGTTCGCCTTCCTGCTGATGCTCCTGTCGTTCCGCTCGCTGACCGTGGCGATCACGTCGATCGCGCTCAACCTGCTGTCCGTGGGCGCGGCCTACGGGATTCTCGTCGCCGTCTTCCAGAACGGCTGGGGCGCCTCGCTGGTCGGCGCCGAGGGCGTCGGCGCGATCATCTCGTGGCTGCCGCTGTTCCTCTTCGTGATCCTGTTCGGCCTGTCGATGGACTACCACGTGTTCGTGGTGTCGCGGATCAAGGAGGCGCGTCTTCAGGGACGTACGAACACGGACGCCATCCGGCACGGGGTCGTCACGACGGCCGGTGTGGTGACGAGCGCCGCCGTGATCATGGTCGCCGTGTTCGCCATCTTCGGGACGCTGTCCATGCAGTCCTTCAAGCAGATGGGCGTGGGCCTGGCGGCCGCCATCCTGATCGACGCGACCGTCATCCGCGGCGTCCTGCTCCCGGCCGTGATGGCCCTGCTCGGCGAGCGCAACTGGTACCTGCCGAAGTGGCTGGAGCGGATGCCGGACCTCACCCACGACGAGGCGTCCGACGCTCTCACCGCGCCGCCGCACCAGGAGCACAGGGAGGGCGAGGAGGCGCGCGTCTGACGACGCGCGGCCCCGGCTCGCCACCACCCCGACGGCCTGTTCGCCGACCGCATCACGCGGCGGTGGACAGGCCGTCCTTCTCGAAGGAGTCGAGCGTGCGGCCGAAGTCGCGCGTGGACAGCAGCAGCTTGTAGACGATGGCGAGCTCGAAGACGAGCAGCAGCGCGCCGGCGACCACCGTCGCTCCGATGACCTGGTCGAGCAGCGGCCCGACGATGAAGACGGCCATCTGGAACTCGATGCCGCTCACCAGGTGCGTCCGGATGCGGTGGCGCAGCAGGAAGGAGCGGGCGCGCAGATAGACCGGGAAGCGGCTGCGGAACTCCTGGTGCAGGTCGACGACCTGGCGGCGCGGCGTCACGGCCGGGTCCCCGCCGGTCTGGGCGGCGGCCGCGGCCCCGCCGAGGTCCTGCTCCACGTCGGCGTCCGGGTTGGCGCGCAGCAGGTCCTCCATGAAGGCGACGCCCGCCTCGTTCTCCGCGTCGCGGGCCGCCCGCATCCCGGCCTTGATCTGCTTGCGCATCGTGTGCCGGGTCTTGAAGATCTCCAGCGAGTTGATGTACCGCAGCCCGTCGAGGAAGACGACGACCACCGCGAGCCAGATGTAGATCAGGTCGTCGGTGCGGTGGTACTGGCCGGCCATCAGGGCGACGGCGCACGCCATGACGCGGACGCGGTCGAAGATGTAGTCGAGCCAGGCGCCGAACACGGAACCCTGCCCGGTCAGTCGCGCGACCTTGCCGTCCATGCAGTCCAGGACGAAGCTCAGGTGGTAGACGACGGCGCCGGCGATCAGCCAGCGCCAGTCCCCCATGGCGAAGCACGCGGCCGCCCCGAGGCCGAGGATCAGCGCCCCCCAGGTGATCTGGTTCGGCGTGACGCGCGTCCATCGCGCCGTGACCCGCACGAGCGGCGTGGCGATCGGATCGACGAGCAGCACGGTCCACCAGGCATCGCGCTTCTTCTGGGTGATCCGTCGCACGTCACGCAGCGGCGGTATGTCTCGGGGCATGAAGTCGGCCAACTTTCCGTGTTCCTTCGCGTGTTCACCTCACGCTAGAAAGGAGTTTTCGGGAAGTTCAAGACCGCACGGGCACAACCTTCACCAGGGGGTAACCGTCGTACAGGGGGTAGGGATCTTCAGGAATGCCCCGACGACGCGGCGTTACCTGAGCGTTATGGAACGGCCCGTCCGTGACCCGATGCGCACACGCCCTTCACGGGCGCGCGCGCAACCGTCGACGCGTGTTCCTCATCCGGGCAGCTCGGCCTCGATCAGGTCAGCGGCCCGCTTCGTGCCGCCCTCACCCGCCATGTCCCGCTGGATCACGGCGAGGCGGCGCGCCACCTCAGGGTCGTCGGCCATCGCGAGGACGGCCTCGCGCAGCGTCTCGGCGTCCGCCTCCGCCATCGGGACGTGGCGCGCGACACCGAGGCCCTGGAGCATGTCCGCGTTGCCGAACTGGTCGACGGCCTGCGGTACGGCGACCATCGGCGTGGCGGTGGCGAGCCCCTCCTGGCTGCCGCCGGCGCCGGCGTGCGTGAGGAACGCGTCGGCCTGCTTGAGGACCGCGAGCTGCGGCACCCACTGCCGCACCTCGACGTTCGCCGGGACCGCGCCGAGGTCGTCCTCGGTGACGTGCTTGCCGACCTGGAGCACGACGTGCCAGCCCGGCAGATCACCGAAGGCCTTCACGCACTCCCGGTAGAAGTCCGGCTGCTTGGTGAAGGAGGAGCCGAGTGACACGAGCAGCACCCGCTCGGCGTCCGCGGGGCGCTCCCAGTCGCCCTGCGCGGCGCGGTCGCCCTGGCAGGCGCCGACGAAGGTGTTCTTCTTCTCGTCGACCCGGTCGGCCTGGGGCTGGAGAGCTTTGGGGATGAGGACGAGGGTGCGGTCGTAGCGGCCCCAGAACTCGTCGGCGGTCTTCGGTACGCCGTACTCCTTGAGCCACGCGTCGAACTTCTCGAAGTACGCCTTGCCGCGCGGTGTCTGCCGGGGTTCGGCCCACATCGGCTTCGCGACCTCCTCCTCGTACCCCTCCCAGGCGACGAGGTTCGGCGAGAGCGTGATCGCGGGCACGCCCCAGCGGTGGGCGAGGACCCCCGCCGGGTACGAGGTGATGTCGTGGATGACGAGGTCGGGCACGCCCACCCCGCCGTCCCCTTCGTACGCCTCGATGAGCTGCGGGAGTGTCTGGATCGCGTCGTCCAGGAACGGCTCGACGTTGTCGAGGAGCGTGGTCCCCCAGGCCGCCGGGTCGTCGTCGGGGCCGGGCAGCGTGGTGCGGTAGAGGACCGGCTCGGCACCCGTCTCGGCGATCTTCTCCTCGAACAGGTGCGGGATCGCGTAGGTGACGCGGTGTCCACGGGCGACGAGCTCCCGGATCACTTCGAGGCTCGGGTTCACGTGCCCGTGGGCCGCGATGGAGAACATGGCGATGTGCGCGGGCGTGGTGTGTTCCGGGTTCGTCATGGCCTCACCATAGACGAGACGATACGTATCGTGCAACCAATGGAACGTGCAGGCCGCCGCCGATCCTCAGCCACCGGTCCGGTGCGGCCTCGCCGACGAGCGCGGCCCGCAGGCCGGCGCCGCCCGCCGGTTCTCGCGGGGCCACCACCCGGGCGGGCGCGTGACAGCGGGTGCGAGACTGGGCCCCGTACCAGGTGAGACGTGGGAGGCAAGAGGATGGACGAGGCACGGGCACGGGACGTGCTGGCGCGGGCCGGTGTCGTGGAGGGCCCCGCGGCCGCCGCGGAGCTGATCGCCCTCGGCGAGAACGCGGTGTTCGCCGCCGGTGACCTCGTCGTCAAGGTGGGCCGCAGCATCGAGCAGGCCGGGCCCGAGCTCCTCGACCGGGCCCGCCGCGAACTGGCCATCGCCTCCTATCTCGCGGACCACGACGTCCCCGCCGTCCGCGCGGCGAAGGCGGAACCGCTGCTCGTCGACGGGCACCCGGTCACCGTGTGGCACCGGATCCCGGCGGCCGTGCGCCCCGCCGAGCCGCGCGATCTCGCCGAGCTCCTCACGCGGGTGCACGCGCTGCCCGCGCCGACCGGGTTCACGCTGCCCCGGCGGGAGTTGCTGGGCGGCGTCGAGCGGTGGCTGCGGCTCGCGGGCGACGCGATCGACCCGGCCGACGCGGACTATCTGCGGGAGCGGCGCGACGGTTTCGCCGCGGCCGCCGCCGCGCTGACGCCCCGGCTGCCCGTCGGACCGATCCACGGTGACGCCCTGCCGCGCAACGTGCACATCGGGCCCGACGGACCGGTCCTGGTCGACCTGGAGACGTTTTCGGCGGATCTGCGCGAGCACGACCTGGTGGTCATGGCGCTGTCCCGGGACCGGTACGGGCTGCCCGCGGAGGCCTACGACGGCTTCGTGTCCGCGTACGGGTGGGACGTGCGGGAGTGGGACGGGTGCGGCGTGCTGCGCGGGGCCCGGGAGACGGCGTCCTGCGCGTGGGTCGCCCAGCACGCGCCCAGCAACCCGAAGGCTCTGACGGAGTTCCGGCGCAGGGTGGCATCACTGCGGGACGGCGACCCCGAGGTGCGCTGGTACCCGTTCTGAGCCGCCGATCAAGCCCGTCCGGCGATCGAGGGCCGGGGGTCCGGGGGCGCAGCCCTCCGTGCGACGGCGCGAAAGCCACCGTTCCACCGGCGTCAAGGACCCACGGTCCGGCCGGCCGGAGTCCAGGAACTCCGCTATCCCCCCACCGCCAGATCCAGGATCCGTACGGGCCACACAGGATCCACCACAGCCCCCGCATCGCCCTTGCGCCGCAGGAAGCTCTGGAAGTCGGCCGCCCACTCCGCGTACCACTCCACCTGCCGGCGATGCAGGTCGGCCACGCCGAGCGCCGCGACCTTCGCATGGCGCTCACCTATCGCGCGGGCGAGCAGCGCAGCGGCCAGCGCGTCCGCCGACGCGTCATGGGCGGCGGCGAGCGTGACCCCGTACTCGGTGCACACCGCCTCCAGGTTGCGCTTGCCGCGGCGGTAGCGGTCCACGCTCCGGTCGATCGTGTAAGGGTCGACGACCGGCGCGGGGTCCATGCCGCCGAGCCGCTCGCGCAGCGAGGGCAGGCCGTGTCTGGCCAGTTCGGCGGAGAGCAGGGTCAGGTCGAACGTCGCGTTGTACGCGACCACCGGGACGCCGGTGCGCCAGTACCCGACGAGGACCTCGGCGATGGCGTCGGCCACGCGGTCGGCCGGCTCACCGTCCGCCGCCGCTCGTTCGTTGCTGATGCCGTGGACCGCGACCGCCTCGTCGGGGATCGGCACCCCGGGGTCGGCGAGCCATTGCCGGTGGCCGAGGACGGCGCCGTCCCTGACCTCTATGACGGCGCCGGTGACGATGCGCGCCTCGCGCGGATCGGTCCCGGTCGTCTCCAGGTCGAAGCCGATCAACAGCTCCCGGTGCCAGCCCATGGCAGCCCCCTTCTTCGTGGTGCGTTCCCCCAGTGACCATCACCCTCGCACGGGCCACTGACAATCGGTCCGGCACCCGTCCCCCGGCGGACCCGGCGGCTACGACACCGGGCGCCCGTCGGCCCACGCCTGCTCGAACTCGTCGCGGTATGTCACGAACAGTCCGTTCTCCCCGGTGTCGGCCGAGGCGCCCGCCCGCACCACCCGGCCGCCGCCGCGCAGCACCAGGACCGGGGCTTCCATCCCGCGCGTGCGGCGCAGATACGACTGGACCACCGCGAGGCCGTCGGAGCCGTCGCCGTCCACGAGGTACGCGGTGAAGCGCGGCGTCTCGTCGAAGACCTGGATCTCGAAGGCGGCGGGATCCCTGAGGCGGGCCCGTACGCGCCGCATGTGCAGGATGTTCATCTCGACGGCACGGCCCAACTCGCCGCGTTTGATCCCGAGTTCCCTTTCGCGCCGTTTGACCGCGCTGGACGCGGGGTTCAGGAACAGCAGCCGGGTCCGGCAGCCCGACTCGGCGAGGCGCATGAGGCGGCGCCCCGAGAAGTTCTGGACCAGCAGGTTGAGGCCTATCCCGATCGCGTCGAGGCGCCGCGCGCCGCCGAAGAGGTCCTCGGCGGGGAGCTGGCGCAGCAGCCGTACCCGGTCGGAGTGGACGCCCACGACGTCCGCGTACCGGTCGCCCACCATCTCCTCGACGGCGTCGACGGGCAGCCGGCGGGCCGACGGGACGTCCGAACCGGCGCGCAGTATGTCCAGGAGCCGGGAGGAGGCCCGCTCGGCCTGGGCGAGGACCGTCTCGGACAGGGCGCGGTTGCGGGAGACGACGTTGCGCGTGACCTCCAGCTCGTCGAGGGCGAGCTCGACGTCGCGCCGGTCGTCGAAGTAGGGCTCGAAGCACGGCCAGTGCTGGACCATCAGCTCCCGCAGCTGCGGGAGGGTCAGGAACGACAGGACGTTGTCGTCGGCGGGGTCGAGGAGGTAGCCCTTGCGGCGGCTGACCTCGCGCACGGCGACGGCCCGCTGCACCCACTCCTGCCCGGCGGGTCCGGCGGCGGCGACGACCCAGTCGTCCCCGTTGACCGGTTCGTAGATGGGGCGCAGGACGGCCGCGACGACCGCGCGCAGCCGCTGCTCGACCAGGTTCAGCCAGATATAGGCGCGGCCGGCTCGTTGGGCGCGCGTACGGACCTCACGCCATGCGTCGGTGCCCCAGTCCAGTTCGGGGCCGATCTGCGCCCCGATGTCCATGGGCCGAGCCAGCGACACCGCTCCGGGCGGGATGTCCGTGGAGGCTGTCTCCTGGCTGTCCTGGCCCTCGTGACCGTCGTCACCAGGGGGCAGCTCCAGCCCTCCCGAGCTCACCCGCTCCGCACCGCCTTCCGCTCCCCCGAGCTTTTTGTCGAGCACTCCCCCAGCAACGATCAAGGAAGGGTACTCCGGGAGCGGTCGGCGGTGCAGCCGGATAGAGAGGAGAGTTTCTCAACTACCGTTTCCGGGAACGCCGTTCTGGCCCGCCAGGTCCGCCGGAGTGAGCGGATTCATAGCGGTCACGTCCCTGGGGGCCAGGGAGAAGCCCTGCCAGTGCACCGGCATCGGCTGCTGGTCCTCGTCCCGGGCGATGTGGTGGAACCCGATGTTGACCCAGGTGATCGGGTGCTTCAGGGTCTGTCCCGTCACCCACTTGTCCACACTTGTGCCGCCGCAGCCGGACGCCGGGTTGTCGCTCGCGTACTGCTCGCACTTCTTGTACTCCGTGAAGTACACGTCGTGCTTGGTGAACGAGCGGCCGGGGAACTTGCTGGAGCGGCCGGGCACGAACTCGTAGGAGCGGGGGTGCCCGTCCTCGTTCTTGCCCGCCGTGGAGACCACGCGCCACCACCGCATGTCCTTGACGTCACCGGCGAGCTCCTTGGTGACGGGGGTACGGGTCGTCTTCGTGGTCGGTGATCCGCTGCCGACCGGCGGGGTCACCTTGGAGTCGTACTGCTCGACCTTGCTCTTGGTGGAGCCGTCCAGGCCGAAGTTGAGCCGCCAGAAGACGTTGTGGTTGTGGCTCTCGGCGTAGGCGGTCGCGCCCTTGCCGATGGGCCAGCCCTTGCCGTCGGTGCCCTTGTAGTCGTACGGGGAGAGGCTGCCGGTGGCGCCCACGTTCGACGTGATGGTGCCGTCGGAGGAGAAGCGCCACTCGGTGATGTACTCGTACCAGGACGCCTTGTTGACCGTGTAGACCAGCAGGTCCTTGCCCTGGGCGCTGTAGAGCTTGCCGCTGCCGCCGGTCGAGTCGTCGTCGTTGAGGCGGTACGCGTGCCCGCGCGCACGCGTGGTCGCGCACAGGCCCTGGACGTCGCCCATGTCGGGGACCTTGACGGTCTTGATGGTGCCGCCGGGGCACTCGGCCGGCTTCAGCTTCTGCAGGGCGAGGCCGAAGTCGGTGCCCGTGATGTCGTCGTATTCGTTCTCCCCGTCGTCGTAGGGGACATGAACCTGCGCGAGGCGGGCACTGGTGAGAACGGAGATCGGCGTGGACTCGCTCTTGGGCTGATAGCTGACGTTGTCCAGGACGAGCCCGGACAGGGTGTTGTAGTGCCAGCACATCCGCCAGGTCGTGCCTCCGTCGAGGGTCTGCTCGATCTGGTACGCCGCCGAGCAGGCGGGCGTGGCGGCGGGCGCCTTCGGGGGCGCGGCGGTGGCGGGTGCGGCGAGGGCGGTGCCGAGCAGCGCGGTGACCGCGAGGCCGGTGAGGAGCGTGGCGGGCCTGCGGGCGCGCGCCGCTCTGGTGACGTGCGGGACGCGTGTGACGTGCTTGTCGGGCATACGAAAGGGCTCCCTTGCGCAGGAGAAGGCAGGAGACAGCGGTGACGGAACGGCTCGCCGGATCAGGGCAGGCGGCCGACCTCGCGGTCGCTGAGGTCGACGACGAGGGCGCGGGTGTCGATCCACGGCCCGTTCTTCACCTTGGCGACGACGCGCAGGCAGCGGTGCTTGCCGCACTCCGTGAGGTCGGAGGGGACCTTCGCGACGGTCTCCTTGCGGAACACCATGCCGCTCAACTGGAGTTGGTCCTGTGTGGTGAGCGGTCGTCCGGTCGCGTCCTTGTAGTCGCTCTTGAGGTCGGCGCCGAGCGGGTCGGCGATCAACAGCTGCGCCGCCTCGGCGAGTTCGTCCTTGCTGGGCGGCGGCTGCACGCCGTGGTCGGTGCGGGTGTCCTCGACCTTTGCGCTGTCGAGGTTGACGGTCTTGGTGACGACGGAGTCGCTCTTGTAGTCGTAGTAGACGACGTCGGCGCGGCGCTGGGCCGCGTCCGCCGCGCTCAGGCCCGGGTCGACCTCGGTCAGGTTGGTCGACAGGTGCTGGGGGCCGCGGTCGCCCTCCACGTCCCTGGCGTCCATCCTCAACGCGGTCCCCGCCACGGCCAGTTGCTCCGCCCGGTCGGTCTCGGCGTCGGTCAGCGGGTCGCGTCCGACGCCCTTGTCGCCCTCGGCGGGTGCGGCCTCGACCGTGCCTTCCGGAGCCACGGCGTCGCGCTGGGCCGCGCCGGCCCTGGCCGCGTCACCCGCGCCGCCCGCGTCGTCACCGGGCAGGCTCGTGCCGATCGCCACGGCGGCACCGGCGGCCGCGAGGGCCACCCCCGCCACCAGCTTCCCGAGATGGCGTCTTGCTAGCTCGCGCACATCTTCCCCCTACTTCCCCGGCAGTCCCACCGGAGGGCATGCCGGTATTGCGTGGTCTTCCTGTAAGAGGGACCCAACTCCTGGGTGGTTCCGCCACTTTCGGGGAGACTCTGGCCGATGTCGCCCGGATCACCGGGCCGGAAGTGGAAGAGTCATAGCCATGCAGGTCTGGCCTGGACAGGCGTATCCCCTGGGTGCCTCGTACGACGGCGCCGGAACGAACTTCGCGGTCTTCTCCGAAGCCGCCCACCGCATCGAGCTGTGCCTGTTGCACGACGACGGGTCGGAGACCGCAGTGGAACTGCGGGAGTCCGACGCGTTCGTGCGGCACGCGTACCTGCCCGGCATCATGCCGGGGCAGCGCTACGGCTACCGCGCGCACGGCCCGTACGAGCCCGAGAACGGTCTGCGCTGCAACTCGGCGAAGCTGCTGCTCGACCCGTACGCGCGGGCCGTCAGCGGCAGCATCGAGTGGGGCGAGGCGGTCTACGGGTATCCCTTCGGATCACCGGACGAGCGCAACGACCAGGACTCGGCGCCGCACACGATGGCGTCGGTCGTGGTCAACCCGTACTTCGACTGGGGCGACGACCGCCCGCCGCGCACCGAGTACCACGAGACGGTGCTCTACGAGGCGCATGTGAAGGGTCTGACGATGCTCCATCCGGCGCTGCCGGAGGAGCTGCGCGGCACGTACGCGGCGCTGGCGCACCCGGCGATCATCGAGCACCTCACCGAACTGGGCGTGACGGCCCTGGAGTTGATGCCGGTCCATCAGTTCGTCACCGACCACCGTCTGGTCGACATGGACCTGAACAACTACTGGGGCTACAACACGATCGGCTTCTTCGCCCCGCACAACATGTACGCGTCGTGGGGCGACCGGGGCGAGCAGGTCCTGGAGTTCAAGTCGGCGGTGCGGGCCCTGCACCAGGCGGGGATCGAGGTCATCCTCGACGTCGTCTACAACCACACGGCGGAGGGCAACCATCTGGGCCCGACGCTCTCCTTCAAGGGCCTCGACAACCCGTCCTACTACCGGCTCGCCGACGATCCGCGCTACTACATGGACACCACGGGGACCGGGAACTCGCTCCTGATGCGCTCCCCGCACGTGCTCCAGATGATCATGGATTCGCTGCGCTACTGGGTCGAGGAGATGCACGTCGACGGGTTCCGCTTCGACCTCGCGGCCACGCTGGCGCGGCAGTTCCACGAGGTGGACCGGCTTTCGTCGTTCTTCGACCTGGTGCAGCAGGACCCGGTGGTGTCACGCGTGAAGCTGATCGCGGAGCCGTGGGACGTCGGCGAGGGCGGCTATCAGGTGGGCAACTTCCCGCCGCTGTGGACGGAGTGGAACGGCAAGTACCGCGACACCGTGCGGGACCTGTGGCGCGGGGAGCCGCGCACGCTCGCCGAGTTCGCGGGCCGCCTCACGGGCTCGTCCGACCTCTACCAGGACGACGGCCGCCGGCCGCTGGCCTCGATCAACTTCGTGACGTGCCACGACGGCTTCACCCTGAACGACCTGGTCTCGTACAACGACAAGCACAACGACGCCAACGGGGAGGGCAACCGGGACGGCGAGAGCCACAACCGGTCGTGGAACTGTGGCGTGGAGGGCGAGACGGACGACCCGGAGGTGCTCGACCTGCGGGCGCGTCAGATGCGTAATTTCGTCGCTACGTTGATGCTGTCGCAGGGTGTGCCGATGCTCAGCCACGGCGACGAGTTCGCCCGTACGCAGGGCGGCAACAACAACGCCTACTGCCAGGACAACGAGGTGGCGTGGGTCCGCTGGGCCGAGGAGGACGCCCCGCCGGAGCCGTTCCTGGAGTTCACGCGCGCGATGGTGCGGCTGCGCAAGGAGCATCCGGTGTTCCGCAGGCGCCGCTTCTTCCACGGCCGCCCGGTGGAGGGCACGCACGACGAGCTCTCCGACATCTCGTGGTTCACGCCCGAGGGCGAGGAGATGACCCAGAAGGACTGGGGCGCCGCGCAGGCCCGTTCGATGGCGGTGTTCCTGAACGGCAACGCGATCTCGGAGCCGGGTCCGCGCGGCGAGCGGATCCTCGACGACTCGTTCCTGCTGCTGTTCAACGCCTCGCCGGAGGAGTTGGAGTTCGTGGTTCCGGTCAATCACGGCCGGCAGTGGGAGGCGGTCGTGGACACGGCGCTCGCGACCGGGCTGCCCGCCGACGACGGCCAGAAGGTGCAGGCGGGCGACCGGCTGACGCTGGCGGCGCGCAGCCTCACGGTGCTGCGGCGGCCGGCGTAGGGGCCTGGAGGGGCCGTACGCGCCATGCGACGACGAAGGCGAGGGCCGCGGCCGCGCTGCCCACCGCGAACGCGGCGGCGGGGCCGTGAGCCTGCGCGAGGCGCCCCGCCGCGGCGAGCGTGACGGCCTGTCCGCCGACGAACGCGCTCGCGGCGACCGTCATGCCCTCGGCGAGCCGTTCGCGCGGCACGGCCCGTTCCGTGAGCCCGAACCCGGTGATCAGGTTCGGTGCGAACAGGGCGCCGAAGACGGTCACGGCGACGTACAGGAGCGGCATGCTGTGCGTGACGATCAGCGGCAGCGACAGGAGCGCCGCGGCGGCGGTGGCGACGCGCCAGCGGTGCGGCAGCGCGAACCGTTCGGGGACGGCCGCCATGGACAGGCCGACGACGGCGCTCATGACGCCCATCGCGGCGTAGACGAGCCCGGCCTGGTCCTCGTGGCCCAGCTCCTGCGTGAGCGCGGTGATTCCGGCGCCGCAGCCACCGAGCAGGACGCCGAGAAGCACGAGGCCCACGCGCACGACGTGGACCTGGCGGGGCAGCCGCGGCCGCTCGGCGACCGGGCCGCGCGGCGCGGCGCGGGCACGGCCGCGGCCGTCGGGTGCAGGGCGAAGGCGGTGCCGCAGACGGCGACCAGGACGGCGGCGCCGGCGAACGCGTAGGCGGGGTGCGCGAGCACGGAGGCGACGCCGATGAGGGCGGGGCCCAGGACGAACGACAGCTCGTCCATCGTCGACTCCAGGGACAGCACGGCGTTCACGACGCGTTCGTCGGCCCCTCGCGGCGGACGAGGGCGACACCGCGGGCCCGCGCGAGAGGTCCGATGCCGGGCACGGTGGCGCCCGCGAGGACCGCGAGCGCCACCAGGAGGGGCGTCGGCAGGTGGCTCAGCGCGCCCAGCGTGTAGACGGCCACGGCGAGCGAGTTGAGCAGCGCGAAGGCGAGCACCACGGAGCGCTGCCCGCGCCGGTCCGCGAGGCGGCCCACGAAGGGCCCCATGGCGACCTGGCCGAGCGCGAGAGCGCAGGCGACGGTGCCGCCGGTGGCGAGCGAGCCGCTCGTGCGCGTGACGAGCAGGACGCTGCCGAACTGGATCACCGCGACGGGGAGCCTGCCGAGGAACGAGACGGTCGGCAGGAGCCCTCCCGTGACCGCGACCACCTGCCGGTAGGTGTCGAGTGTCGTCGCGCTCGCCTTCGTCGATCCGTCGCTCATCGTCCGACGCTAACGACGTCCGGACGCGGTCATGTATGCGGCGATGACACGAAACCCGCCCATGGGGGTACGTAGGTTCGCATGACGCCTCAGCATCCGACGATCCCGTGGGCGACGTACCGGCTCCAGCTGCAACCGGACTTCGGGTTCGGTGCGGCGGCGGTCGCGGTCCCCCATCTGGCCTCCTTGGGGGTCTCCCATCTGCATCTGTCGCCCGTCCTGGAGGCCGTGCCCGGTTCGACGCACGGCTACGACGTGGTGGACTGCGCGCGCGTGCGCGACGAACTGGGCGGTGAGGACGGCCTGCGGGCGCTGGCGGACACAGCGCACGCGCACGGGCTCGGCCTGGTCGTCGACATCGTGCCCAATCACATGGCGGCGTCCGCGCGCCACAACGGCCCGCTCCAGGAGGTGCTGCGGCACGGCCCGTCGTCTCCGTACGCGCGCTGGTTCGACATCGACTGGGAGGCGCAGGGCGGTCGGGTGCTGCTCCCGGTCCTCGCACGACATGTGGGCGACGAACTGCCCCACATGAAGGTGGACGGGGACGTACTGCGCTACTACGAGCACGAATTCCCCCTGCGTGAGGGCACCAGGGACCTGCCGCTGCCGCAGCTCCTGGATGCGCAGTGGTACCGCCTGGCCTGGTGGCGGCTGGCCCGCACGGAGCTCAATTACCGGCGCTTCTTCACCATCTCGGACCTGATCGCGGTGCGGATGGAGGACCCGGAGGTCTTCGAGGCGACGCACGCGACGGTGCTGCGTCTGGTGCGCGAGGGTGTCGTCGACGGGCTGCGGGTGGACCACCCGGACGGCCTCGCCGACCCGGGCGGCTACGTGCGCCGCCTCGCCGAGGCGACGGGCGGCCGGTGGACGGTCGTCGAGAAGATCCTGGAGGCGGACGAGCATCTCCCCGCGGCCTGGCCGGTGGCGGGCACCACCGGATACGACGCCCTGCGGCACGTGGACGGCCTGTTCACGGACCCGGCGGGCGCCGGTCACCTCCTGGGCCTGTTCCGCCGGTTCACGGGCGCCGCGGCGGACCAGGGCGGCGACTGGGCGGCGACGGTGCGCCGCGCCGCCCGGCGGGTCGTGACGTACGAGCTGGCCACGGAGGTGGACCGGCTGACGCGCGAGGCGGTGGCGCTGTGCGCCCTGGAGCCGGAGCTGCGCGACCACGCGCCGTGGCGCTGCGCGCCGCGCTGCGGGAGCTGCTGGTGCGGGTCCCGGTGTACCGCCCGTACGCGACGGGCGGCGCGGACCCGGAGTCGGTCCTGACGGCGGACGACGCGGCGGACGCGAAGGCCGCGTTCGCCGTGCCGGAGGAGGCGCGCGCGGTGGACGCCGTACGGGACCTGGCGCTGGGGCGGCGCGGCACGGGCCCGCGGCACCGCGGGTTCCGTGACCGGTTCGCGCAGACCGCGTCGGCGCTGCGGGCCAAGTCGGTCGAGGACAAGGCGTTCTACCGGCACACGCCGCTCCTGTCGGCCCTGGAGGTCGGCGGCTGCCCCGACAGCCCGGCGGTGGCGGCGGAGGCGTTCCACGCGTACTGCGCGCGCGTGCAGCGGGACTGGCCGTACACGTCGACGGCCCTGTCGACGCACGACACGAAGCGCAGCGCCGACGTACGCGCGGGGATCTCGGTCCTGACCCAGTGTCCGGGCCGCTGGGAGGCGCTGCTGGCCGGGGTGACGGAGCGGACCGCGCACGGCGGCGGCACCAGCGCCCCCGACCCGCAACTGGCGTGGGCGGCCTGGCAGACGGTGGCCGGGCTCGGCCCCGCGGAGCCGGAGCGGTTGCAGCGGGCGATGCTCAAGCACGCGCGCGAGGCGGGCCTGTTCACGACGTGGACGGAGCAGAACCCCTCCTACGAGAAGGCGGTGCGCGACTTCGTGTCGGCCGGCCCGTGCGGTCCTCCCGGGGACGCGGTGCTGCGCTTCATGGACTCGCTGGCACCGCACGTGCGGGCGAACGTCCTGGGCATGGCGCTGGTCCATCTGACGATGCCGGGCGTCCCCGACCTCTACCAGGGCACGGAGCACGAGTACCGGGCCCTCGTGGACCCGGACAACCGCGCGGCGGCCCGCTTCGACGCCGAACGCTCCACGGAGAAGTCGGCGCTCACGAAGGCGGCGCTGCGGCTGCGCAAGGAGCACCCGGACTGGTTCGGCGGCGGGGCGACGTACACACCGCTGTCCGCCGAGGGTCCCGGTGCGGCGCACTGCGTCGCCTACATGCGGTCGCAGCGCGTGATCGTGGCCGTGACCCGGCTGTCGTTGCGGCTCGCGGAGGCGGGTGGGTGGCGGGACACGGAGGTGCGGCTGCCGGACGGCGACTGGGTCGAGCTGCTCGGCCCCGAGCGGCGGTTCAGCGGGCACGCGCGCGCGGCGGAGCTGTTCGGACGGCTGCCGGTGGCGCTGCTGGTCCGGGCCGACGAGGTCAGCGCAGACGGACCCGCACAGCGGCCGGAGAGCGGGTGAGCAGGCCCTCGGGGGCCGGTCTGAAGCCCGGCGCCCAGCGAAGCACCGGCAGGGCCTCCAGGAGGGCGCGCAGGCCCGAACCGGCGGTGAGGCGGGCGAGCTGGACGCCGAGGCAGCGGTGGCGGCCCGCGCCGAACGCCAGCTGGCCCGGGGCCGCGCGGAAGACGTCGTAGCGGTCGGGGTCGGCGAAGCGGGTGGCGTCCCGGCCGGCGGAGCCCACCAGGCAGGCCACGGTGGCGCCCGCGGGTATCGTGCCGCCGCTCGTCTCGACCGGGGCGAGGGCGCGGCGCAGCACGATGTGCACGGCCGGGTCGCGGCGCAGCGACTCGGCCCAGGCGGCGTCGGCCAGGCCGGGCCGGGCCCGGACGAGCGCCAACTGGGCGGGGTGGTCGAGGAGGTTGGCGAGGAGCGCGGCGAGGGCCCGCCCGGTGGCCTCGCCGCCCGCGCCGAGCAGGGTCGCCACGAGCCCGGTGACCGCCTCGTCGGACAGCGGCCGCCCGTCGGTCCGCGCGGTGCACAGCACGGACAGGAGGTCGCCGCCCGGGTGTGCGCGGCGGCGGGCGAGGTGGGGCCGCAGGAACGCGTCGAGGTCGAGGTCGGCGGGGACACCGCCGAGGTGGGTCAGTCCGGTGCGGCACCAGGGGGCGATGCGGACCGTGTCGGCGGGCGGCAGGCCGAGCGCGGCCACGACCGCGGCGGCGGGCAGCCAGTGGCAGAACTCCTCGACCAGGTCGGCCTCTTGGAGGCGTATCAGGCGGCGCGCGAGCACGTAGGCGGTGCGGTCGACGCCCGCCTTCAACGCGGCCAGCGCGCGTCCCTGGAGTGCCGGGGAGACGAGGGCCCGGTGGGCGTCGTGCGTGGCCTCTTCGAGGTGGGCGAAGGAGCGGCCGGGCGGCGGGGCGACCAGGCGGGGGTCGGCGAGGGCCGCGCGCACGTCCACGTAGCGGCTGAGCAGCCACGCGCCGAAGACCTCGTCGTGAAGGAGGGGGTGGGTGTCGCGGAGCCTGCGGTACAGCGGGTACGGGTCACGGGCCACGTCGGGGTCGGCGAGGCTTGGCGGCGGCGTGGGACGGAGGGGGAGGTGACGACGGACCCCGGGCTGTGAGGCCTGTCCGAGAGGGCACAGCACCGCGGGGCTCCACTCTGTGCGCCGATGCGCGCACCGGTGCTGCGCGCGGCTCCTCCCAGCGGACCACCGGCGGCTCCGGCGCGCTCTCCTCGTACGCCCGTACGAGTGATGGCGCCTACCCTCCGTAAGGGCATAGCCTGAGATTTCGGCGGAGACCGGGATGAACACCGGGCCCGCCGGTCCCGTATCCATGGACGGGACGCACGGCGGGAAGAACCGGAACGAAGTCTGTCGCCGAGACGTTCTCCCGTCATGCGGGGTGTGGCCTGCACGGGTGCCGGGACGCGGGACGGCGGCCGGGACAGGCCTTCTTGACAGTCCGGTCCTGGCGTGGGGTACTGCGTTTTGCTGACGCCGAGAGCACCAACGGGGGTGAGTCATCTGACGGAGCAGCGCTACCCCACCTCGGCCGAACTGGTCCAGTCAGCGCGGGAGCTGGCGACCCACCGACCTGACCTGTGCCATCTACGCCAGGTCGGTCTGTCCCGGGGGAACAGACCCCTTCAGCTGCTGTCCGTGGGACACGACCGGCGTGCCGTCCTGATCGTCGCGGGCGCGCACGCCAACGAACCTACGGGCGCCTCCACGGTGCTGCACCTGGCCGAACGAGCGCTGATGGACCGGGAGTTGAGAACCGACCGGTCCTGGCACTTCCTGCTCTGCGCGGACCCGGACGGCGCGGCCCTGCACCGCACACCGGCGCCGCGCACCCTCCTCGACTACCACCGGCACTTCTTCCGGCCCGCGGGCCCGGAGCAGCCCGAGTGGTCGCCGTCCGTGCTGCCGCCGGACCGGCTCCCGCCGGAGACGCGGACGCTCACCGGTGTCATCGACCACCTGCGCCCCTACCTCCAGGTGTCGCTGCACGGCACGGAACTGGGCGGCAGCTGGGTGCAGTTGACGCGTGACATACCGGGGCTCGCCGAGCCGTTCGCGAAGTCGGCGGCGGAGTTGCACATCCCGGTGGAGACCGGGGCGTCCGACGCGGCGGGCTGGCCAGCTTCCGGGCGCGGGGTGCATGTGATGCCGGACCCCGACGCGCAGGCCGCGTTCCCGAGCCTGCCGGACGACGCCCGGCACTCCACCTGGCATCACGCCCACCGCTACGGCGGCTCCACGGCCATCGTCGAGGTCCCCATGTGGGCCAGCGACCTGGTCGACGACCCGGCGACGCACCCGGCGCCCGAGCGGGCCCTCGCGCGGCTGTCGGCGCGGCTGAGCCGCGACACCCTCCTGGTCGAGGACATCCTCGCGGAGTCCCTGCCCCGCCTCCCCGACACCACGGGCCCGCTGCTGCGGGCGGCGCGCTGGGCACTGAGCCTCGTACCGGGCCTGGCGGACGACTGGATGCAGCCCCCGCCGCCGAACGCGACGATGGCGTACATCGGATCGATCGACGCGTTCGCGCGGCGACTGCCGCTGCGGGCCGCCGCGATGCTGCTGCGGGTCCTGGAGGAGGCCGACGACCTGGCGGCGCCCCGCCTCGACGCCCTCGTCACGCGCTGGTGCGAGGTGTACGCGGACCGGTTCGGGGCGCGCTGGGTGCCGGTGGCCCATCAGGTCGAGCACCAGGCGCGGACGACGATCGCGGCGGTCCGGCACGCGCAGGGCTGACCGCGCCCGGCCGACCGGGCCCGCCGGATGACAAAGACGGACCGACGGCCTGCCGGCCGGTCTGTCGGTCTGTCGGTCCGTCGGCCGGTCAGTCGGGCGGTCGGCCTGTCGGCCGGTCAGTCGGGCGGTTCAGCCTGCGGAGAGCCGGAACGACATCCGGCCGAAGGCGACCTGGTCGCCGTCCTGGACGACGGCGGCGCCGATGACCCGCCGGCCGTTCACGGACGTGCCGTTCGTGGAGCCGAGGTCGCGCAGCACCCACGTGCCGCCCTGCCGGCTCAGCTCGGCGTGCACCCGCGAGACCGTCTCGTGGCTGAGGCGCAGGCCGTTCGCCGGGTCGCGGCCGATCCGCAGCGGGTACGGGTTGGCGACCGGCGGCAGCAGCAGCTTGGGCAGCCGCTCGACGGTCCAGGCGCGGCGCAGCCGCACGGTGAACCCGGAGACGGCCCCCACGGCCCCGAAGACGGCACGCGACCACCGGTTCTCGCGGCGCAGGTCGGCGGTGAGCACGGCCAGTTCGTCCGGCTTGCGGGCCGCGAGCGCCAGCTCCATGCGGCGCACGAACGTGTCGTGCGAGAGCCGGCCGAGCGCGACCCCGTCCCTGAGCACCTTCAGCGCACGGTCCCGCTCGGCGTCGGACAACCGCCCCGGGTACGTGTGGTGTTCAAAAGAGGACGTCACAGAGGTGATTGTCGGGCAGCGGGGGCCGGGGTGTCCAGAAAACCGGGAGCGTCCCGCTCCCGCCCCTGCTACGTTCGTCGCCGCCGCGGCCGGGAACGGGCCGCTCCACAAGGAGAGTTCTTGACCTCTGTCACGCAGGACCTGGTGATTCGCGCCCTCACGGACGGCGAGCCTTCGAAGGGCGACACCGCACTCTTCCACTCCATGGACGACCCGGGCCTCGTCGGCCGCGTCATCACCGGAGTCGACTACCGCACGTTCGCCGAGGGCGGTGACTACGACCCCGCCCGGACCTGGGTGGCGCTGCGCGCGGGACGCGTCGTGGCACGGGCCGCCTGGTGGGGCGCGCCGGACGACGCGGAGCCGGTCAACCTGAACTGGTTCGACGTCTCCCCCGACGACCTGGAAGCGGGCGTCGAGCTCCTGAAGCAGGCCCCGTACGACGTCGAGTACGAGCTGATCCTGCCCGCCGACTGGGAGGAGCGCCCCGAGGTGCGCGCCGCCGCCGAAGCACGCATGGAGGCGGCGCGACAGGCGGGCATGCGCCTTCTTGTGGAGCGTTTCCGTTACCGGTGGACTCCGGAGAACGGCGTTCCGGAGCGGCCCGGCCGGCTGGAGTTCCGGGCGGAGCCGGACGACGCGGTCGTCCTCGACGTGCTGCGTCGCGTGCACTCCGCGACGCTGGACGCGCACGCGCTGCGCGCGGTCGAGGAGGGCGGCCTCGACCAGGCCGCGCGGGAGGAGCTGGACTTCTTCCACTGGTGCCCTTCGCCCCGCTCATGGCTGCGATTGGCGTACACGAAGGACGGCGGCGACGTCGTCGGCATCCATGTGCCCGCGTACAACCACTCGGGCCCGATCATCGGCTTCATCGGGGTCGTGCCGGAGCAGCGCGGGCGGGGTTATGCGTATGACCTCCTGGTGGAATCGACGCGTTTCCTCGTCGAGCAGGGTGCCGAGGCGATCGACGCGGCCACCGACCAGGGGAACGTCCCGATGGCGGCGAATTTCACGAAGGCCGGGTACCCGGTGACGCAGAAGCGCGTCCATTACGTGTGACCCGGGCCGCAACTCGCCGAATCGGCCCTCCTGACGATCAAGAGTGACGCACCATGGACGCGTCGTCACCGGCCGCAGACGAGGGGGAACCGTCCGTGCAGTTCGAGGTGTGGGCACCACAGTCCGAGCGGGTCACGCTCCACGTAGCGGGCGCTGCGGACACAGAGCTGGAGCGTGATCCCGATCGCGTCGGCTGGTGGTCGGGGTCGGCCGAGGCCAGGGACGGGACGCGCTACGGGTTCGCGCTCGACGGCGGCCCCGTCCTGCCCGACCCCCGCTCCCGCCGCCAGCCCGACGGGCCCGACGGGCTGAGCGCGGTCGTCGACCACGACCGGTACGTCTGGCGGACCGGTTGGGCGGGGCGGGATCTGACCGGCGCGGTCCTGTACGAGCTGCACGTGGGCACGTACACGCAGGAGGGCACCCTCGACGCCGCCGCCGAGCGCCTCGACCATCTGGTCGACCTGGGCATCACGCACGTCGAGTTGATGCCGCTGTCCCCGGTCCCGGGGCGGCACGGCTGGGGCTACGACGGGGTCGGCCCGTGGGCCGTGCACGAGCCGTACGGCGGCCCGGAGGCGCTGAAGCGCTTTGTCGACGCGGCGCACGAGCGGGGGCTCGGGGTCGTCCTGGACGTGGTGCACAACCATCTGGGCCCGTCCGGCAACCATCTGCCCGCGTTCGGCCCGTACTTCACGGACACGCACCACACGCCGTGGGGCAGCGCCATGAACCTGGACGCGCCCGGCTCGGACGAGGTGCGTGCCTATCTGGTCGGCAGCGCGCTGACCTGGCTGCGCGACTACCGGATCGACGGGCTGCGGCTCGACGCGATCCACGAACTCCACGACCGGCGGGCGCTGACGTTCCTGGAGGAGCTGTCGGCGGACGTCGACCGCCTCGCCGGACAGCTGGGCCGCCCGCTCTTCCTGATCGGCGAGTCGGACCTCGGCGATCCACGGATCATCACGCCGCGCGCGGAGGGCGGGATCGGCCTGCACGCGCAGTGGAACGACGACGTCCACCACGCGATCCACGCCGCCGTCACCGGTGAACGGCAGGGGTACTACGCGGACTTCGCGCGTGAGCCGCTGGCGGCGATCGCCAAGACGCTCACGCACGGCTTCTTCCACGACGGCACGTACTCGACGTTCCGCGGCCGCCGGCACGGCCGTCCGGTGGACCGTACCCGGACACCCGGGCACCGGCTGCTCGCCTACACGCAGACCCACGACCAGGTGGGCAACCGCGCGCAGGGCGACCGGCTCGCCGCCTCCGTCTCCCCCGGCCTCCTCGCGTGCGCGGCGACGCTGGTGCTCACCGGCCCGTTCACGCCGATGCTGTTCATGGGCGAGGAGTGGGCGGCGAGCACACCGTGGCAGTACTTCACGGACCACACCGACCCGTCGCTCGCCGACGCCGTACGCAAGGGCAGGCGGCGGGAGTTCGCGGCGCACGGCTGGGCGGAGTCCGACATCCCGGACCCGCAGGACCCGGCGACGCGGCTGCGGTCCTGTCTCGACTGGTCGGAGCGCGAGAGCGGCGACCACGCGCGCGTGCTCGCGTGGTACCGGGAACTCATCGCCCTGCGCCACGCCCGTACGGACCTTCAGGACCCGGATCTGGCGGCGGTGCGGGTCGCGTACGACGAGGAGGCCCGCTGGATCGCGTACCGGCGGGGTGATCTGCGGGTGGCGGTGAACCTGTCGGGGGCGGCGGTGTCGATTCCGCTGGGGCGGCCGGTGGCGCGGTTGCTGGCGGCATGGGAGCGGGTGGACGTCCCTGGGGCGGACGGAGTGCTCACGATTCCGCCGGAGTCGTGCGTGGTCGCTGTCGCGCCTTAGGGGGGCGGCGGTGCGGGTGCGGGTGGGTGGAGGCTGAGCGGAACCGCGCCCTTATGCCCCGCGCCTCTGAGAGGGCGCACGCAGTGCGCATTTCAGAGGCGCGGGGAACTGCGCGACCAGCCCCCACCGCTCCCGCACCCGCACACCCGCACCGAACCGCACCCACCGGCCCGCATCCACCGCCCCAAGACCCCCCTCACCCCTCCGACACCAGCTCCAGCAGAATCGGCTCCCACACCCGTTCCAGCCGCACCCGCAGCAGCGCCCGATCGCCCTCCGGCCCGGCGTCGCCCTCCGCCAGCCGGACCAGCGCGTCGCACCGGCCCAGCCACAACCCCCGCAGACACACCCGCGCCCCGTACCCCGCCAGCGTCGCGGAGCGGACCGCCGCGCGTGCGCCGACCGATGCCGCGAGGCCCGCGATGTCCTCCGCGGGGTCGCCGATGACCGCGTCACCCCAGCCCAGCGCGCCGGTCACCCGCCCGTCGCGCGTGACGATCAGGTGCTCGCCGGAGAGGCCGTGGTGGACGAGGACGGCGTCGGGCAGCGGTCCGAGCTGAGCCACCGCGTGGCCGGTCAGCTGGCGCAGCCGCTCGGCGTCGAACTCGCCCTGCCCGTCGAGCTTCTGGGCCGCGGGGGCCGCCTGCCGCCGCAGGTTCTCCAGGGAACGCGGCGCGACCTTGGGCACGCCGAGCTGGGCGGCACGCGCGACCGGCACGGCCCGCAGCGCGGTGAGCAGACCAGCGAGGTCCTCCTCGCCGGCGGCCGTGACCTCCCGCTCCTGCGCGGTCTCGCCGGGCAGCCGGGTGTCCAGGGAGTAGACGAGTCCGGGCGCCCACTCCCCCGACGCGATGCCGACGGGCACCGAGACCGGCACGTAGGGGCGGACGAGGTCGCGCAGTCGCAGCTCGCACCGTCGCCGCGTCGACGCCGGAGCGTCGGGGGCGAGGCGCAGGACGTGCTTGTCGCCGACCCACCAGGCGTACGGCGTGTCACCGGCGCGGACCGAGCCGCCTCCCGGGAGCAGGGGCTCCAGGAGGTGGCGCACCGTCTCGGCGGTGGGGCGCGGTGGCGTCGGCATGGCGGCTCAGCTCACGATCGCCATGTCCCGCGCCGTGGCGTTGAGGCGTCGGCCGCCGTCCTCGGTGACGGTGACGATGTCCTCGACGCGGACGCCGAACCGGCCCGGCAGGTAGATGCCCGGCTCGACCGAGAAGCACATTCCGGGCACGAGTTCCTGCTCCTCGCCCTCGATCATGTACGGCGGTTCGTGCGTGGTGACGCCGATGCCGTGCCCGGTGCGGTGGATGAAGTACTCGCCGTACCCGGCGTCCGTGATCACCTTGCGGGCGACGCGGTCGACGTCCTGGCAGGCGATGCCCGGCCGCACGGCGTCGCACGCCGCCGTCTGCGCCTCGCGCACGATGTCGTGCACGCGCCGCTCCTCGTCCGTGGGCTCCCCGACGTGCACGGTGCGGGTCGTGTCGGAGCCGTAGCCGTGCTTCAGGCCGCCGAAGTCGAGGACGACCATGTCGCCGTGCCGGATGACGCGGTCGCTCGCCTCGTGGTGCGGGTTGGCGCCGTTGGGACCTGATCCGACGACCGTGAAGTCGACCTGCGAGTGCCCGAACTTCCGCAGCAGATCGGCGAGTTCGCGGGCGATGTCGTTCTCCTCGCGGCCCGCGAAGGCGACCTTCTTGATCTCCTCGTACGTCGCGTCCGCGGCGGCGCCCGCGGCGGCGAGGCGTTCCAGTTCGGCGGCGTCCTTGACGCCGCGCAGCATGGGCAGCGCCTCGGTGAGCGACACGTACGAGGTGTCGGGCAGCGTCTTCTGCAACCCGAGCAGGTGCATGGCCCAGGCGTTGTCGCTGACACCGAAGCGGCCGGTGACATCGAGCAGCGGGGCCGTGACGTCGTACGGGTTCGTGCCGTCGGTCCAGTCGCGCAGCGTCATCGCGTCGGCGCCGGCGGCCTTCGCCGCGTCGGGCGCCTCCAGCGTCGGCACGACGAGCGTGGGTTCCTGCCCGGCGGCGAGGACGAGGAGGGTGAGCCGCTCGGTGTCGGCCGGTACGGAGTAGCCGGTGAGCCAGACGAGGTCCGGTCCGGGCGCGACGAGCACACCGGCGAGTCCCGCGTCGGCGGCGGACTGCGCGGCACGCTCCATGCGGGCCTCGTAGTCGGCGGCGGTGAAGGGCGCGGGTGTGCCGGTCGTCATCTCCGGAACCTCCAGGAAGCTGCGGTCGCCTCACCGGACCCGGGAACACGGTCCGGTCTCTGGGCAGCATCCTGCCCGGCGGCCGCGGACGGCGCGAGTCCGCCTCCGGGCCGAACAGCCGCCCGTCACGGAGCACAAGCACACCCAGCACCGGCAATTAACGCCTCAGCCTTGTTCAAGCATTAACGCTAATGCTTAGATTCAGGAGAGCCATTACGTACGGGGTCTCCCGGCCCCTCTACCGGACAAGGACGTACGCCCATGCTCGTGCTCGCCCAGATCAGCGATCTGCACCTCGACGGGACCCCGCGCGCCACCGAGCGGGCCCGCCGCGTGATGGACCATCTGCGGGCGCTGCCGGGAGGGGTGGACGCGCTGCTCGTCACCGGCGACATCGCGGATCACGGCGCCGAGTCGGAGTACGAGGAGGCGGCCGCGCTGCTCGGTCTGCACGACCCGGCGTCACCGTTCCCGGTCCTGACCTGCCCCGGCAACCACGACAGCCGCGCCCCGTACCGCAAGGCCCTGCTGCGCGAGGCCGCCGCCGACGGGCCGGTGAACAGCGCGCACCGGGTGGGCGGGGCCGCGATCCTGATGTGCGACTCCAGCGTCCCGGGCGCCGACGAAGGGGCGCTCGACGAGGAGACGTACGGCTGGATCGAGGAGGAGCTGGACGCGCTCGACGGCGACACGCCCGCCCTGATCGCCTTCCACCACCCGCCGGTCGCCCTCCACCACCCGCTGCCCGACCGCTACCGGCTCGACCAACCCCGCTCCCTGGCACGCCTGCTGGAGAGCAGGCCGGAGATCGTCGCCGTCATCGCCGGCCATGCGCACACTCCGGCGGCGACGACGTTCGCCGGGCGGCCGCTGATCGCGGGGCCGGGTGTGACATGGACGTTGCGGCTGCCGTGGGAGGGCGAGCAGGTCGCCGACCGGGCGGCGCCGGTCGGGTTCGCGTTCCATGTCCTGGACGACGAGCGACGCCTGACGACGCACTTCCGTACGGTCTGAAGCCACCGCCGGTCCGCACGGCCCGATCACCCACGATTCCGTACGACGCCACGACGCCCCGACGGCATGACGGGACAATGACCGCGCCCTCCGTACGGTCCGGTCCGCGTCCGGCGTCGCGCGCTCTCAGGTCACCACTCCCGGTGTCACCGTCAACTCCTGCCGTGCACCGCTGTCGTGACGGACCGTCAACGTCAGTTGTCGCCCCGGGTGCGCGTCCCTGACGACCGCCGCGAGGTCGCTCGCCGAGCCGATCCGCGCCGTTCCGAGGCTCAACAGGACGTCACCGCGCACCAGTCCCGCGGTGTAGCCGGGCCCCGGCACGTGTACGGCGACGACCAGCGCGCCCGGCCCCTTCGGAGCGTCGACGACCTCCACGCCGAGGCTGCCCCTGGCCTCGGCGCGGGACCGCGAGGGCGCGGCGCTGTGCGCGGTCGGCGCGGCGGACGGCGTGCCCGGCGCCGGGGCGCCTGGGCCGCCTGCTTCCGCGTCTCGGCCAGCTTGCTCATGCCGATGACGGTGGCGCCGACGGTGCCGAGGCCCACCCCGGCCAGCACGAGAACGATCGCGCAGAGCAGGCCGGACAACCAGGTGACCAGGCGCTTTCCGCGGCGTCGCGCGGCATGTGGGCGGCGGGCGGGGCGCGGCTTCCGCCCGGGAGCGCCGCCGGGGTCGTGCCCCGCGGCTCCTGGCCTGGACTTGGGTCGCAACGCGGTCTGTTCCATAGGTCGCTCGCCTCCGGCCACAGCCCTACCCTCCGCCGCGGCACGCGACGATCCCCGAACGAGTGAGAGTGCCCGCCCTCGCGCGAATTCCCGCACCTCACAGCAGGTCAGCGCACTCATGCCGCCGTCGGTTCGGTCCACGCAAGCCGTACGGGCCCCGCCCGACTCACCTCAATAGACCCACCCGAAAGGAGAGTTCAGCAGCGAGAGGGCAACTCGAAGGGGCCGACGACAGCCCGGTCCGGCACTGGCGCGGTGTCATGCTCGGCGTGCGCCTCACCCGGGAGCACGACGCCCTGGCCGCCGCGGGCCTGCCGGACGCCGTGCGGGCCGCGGCCGACGCCCTGCGCGCCCAGCTCTCGGAGGCGGGCGCGCGGAGCGTCTGAGGCGACCGTCAGCGGATCAGGAGGCGATCCACTCGAAGGGCAGCCGGTGCGGGGCCGTCGGCGCCGACAGCACGACGCTGTCGGCGAGTTCGGGCTCGCGCACCGTCGGTGTCACCGTGGGCAGCGGGGCCGTCGGGATGCGGTCCGGCAGGAAGCCGTGGGCGCGGGCCGCCAGGTACTCGGGGCGGTAGCGGTCCACCTCCCGGTGCCAGTTGAGGATGCCCGCCATCCAGTTGCGCAGGTCCTCCACGTATCCGTCGAGGATTCCGCGCGCCTCGTCGGAGAGCTTGAAGTCCTCGTACAGGACGGGGAATTCGTGCGCGACGACGTGCTCGAACTGCTGCATGCGCTGCGTCATGAGGTCGTGCACGATGCCGAGCGCCCTCGGATAGTCGACGCCGAAGAAGTTCTGCACGACGAGGATCGCGTTGTGGATCTCGCCCTCGTACTCGATCTCCTTCTGGTACGAGAACACGTCGTTGATGAGCATCGCGTAGTCGACGGCGGCGTTCTCCAGCGAGCGGACGGGCCCGCTGCGGTACACCTCCGGCGGGACGGCCGGGCCGTGGCCCATGCGGCACAGGCCCATCGTCAGGTCGGCGCCGAAGGTGGCGCGGCGCATCTCCAGGTAGTCGACGGGGTCCGGGATGCGGTTCTGGAGCTGGTTGGCGACCTCCCACACCCAGCTCTCCGTCATCACGTCGACCGTCGCCTTCATGGTGCGCCGCTGCTCGGGCGTCATCGTGGCGGTGGTGCGCGCCCACAGGTCGACGAGGCCGCGTTCCATGGCGTTGACCGGGACGGGGGCGGGCTCGCCGTCGACGGGCATGCAGGCCGACAGGCGCGCGGTGCACGCCTTCGCGGCGGCGAGGTCGCGCCGGTGCCCGAAGACCAGCGGGTAGTAGTCGTCGCCGTACGTCCCCCACGCGAGCCACTGCGCGCTGAGGTCGAGGGCCTCGGGCGAGCCGTCCGGGTCGAGCCCGGCCGAGCACAGCGCCAGGTCGGCGGCGGCGAGCTTGACCTCGTCCCAGACGCCCTCCGCCAGGATGCCCATGCGGTGCGCCCACGGCACGAGACGGGCGCGGGCCCCGTCGAGTCCGGGGTTGAGGCGCAACTCGAACGGCATGAAGAAGTCGGGCAGTCGCGACGGCCCGACCTTCTGGTACGGCACGTGGGTGTACGCCCGCAGCCGTTCCGCGCCGACGGACGCGAGCAGCGCCGGTACGTCCGCGCCGCTCGTCCCGAGCCCGGTGGGCCCGCCCAGCGGCGACGGCTCGGCGACGGCCCCCTTGTTCATGTACCTGCTGGATCGCAGATGCCATTCGTGGCCGCCGGACTGCCAGTCCTGAAGGCCCCGCGTGTAGGCGGCGACGGCCGCGACCTCGTCCGGCGTGAGGCCCTTCTCCAGGGCCAGCGCCGGGACTTCGGTGAGCGCGGTGTGCTCGAACTGGTGCAGGCGCGAGCTGAGCACGTTGTTGACGGCCTCCGCCGCCTCCTGCGTGCCGCAGTCGAAGAAGGTCTCCAACACCAGGACCCCGTTGGAGAGTTCGCCCTCGTCGCACACCTCACGCTCGTACGAGAAGAGGTCGTTGCGCAGGTGCACGGCGTCGGAGAACGTCTCCATGAGGACGCGCAGCGGCCGCGACTCGGCGACGGAGGCGGGGACTTCGGCGGTCGCGTACTCGACGAGCCCCGCCGACCAGGGCGCGCCGCCCACCTTGCGGCGCATCTCGATGTACTCGACGGGGTTGGAGATCCGCCCCTCGTTGATGTTCGAGAGCTCCCACATCGACTCGTTGAGCAGGTGTTCGGTGGACTCGGCGAAGCGGCGGCGCCAGTCGGCCGACATGGCGGGGACGGTGCGCCGCCACAGGTCGATGAGCCCCGCCTCGACGGGGTTCTCCGGCTCGGGCACCTCGGCGTCGAGGTCCATCGGCATGAACAGCGGCAGCCGGTCGAGGTGGGCCTTGCCGGCCTCCCGGTCGTTGGTGCGCTTGAACATGTCCAGGAAGTGGTCGTCGAAGAAGAAGACCCACACGTACCAGTCGGTGATCAGCGACAGCGCGGGGCCGTCGCAGTCGGGGTGGGTGTACGCGCAGAGCAGACCGTAGTCGTGCGCGTCGAGGTCGCTCTGGTCCCAGACGCCGCTGCCCTCCAGCATGCCCATCTCACGGGCCCAGGCGCTGGAGTGCGTGCGAGCCTCGTCCAGGTGCGGGTTGAGCCGCGCCTGGTAGGGCATGTAGAAGCGCGGCAGGTGGAACGGCTGCGAGGACTGCTGTGTCATGTGCGCGGCCCTACCCGTGCCGGTCAACTGCCATCCGCGGGGCGGCACATGATCGTCCTATCGCGTGAACCGCGGCCGTTCGAGTCCCTTCGGGTTTATCGGCCCGGCGCCCGGGAAAGGCCCGGCGGTCATAGGGTCTACGCGTCCCAGTGCGCGGGCCGTCGCAGCGCCGCGGGCACCTTGGTGGTGGCGTCGCCGTGCGCCGCGTTCAGCTGGGCCTGGGTGAGGAAGACGCTGCCGGTGAGGTCGGCGCCCGCCAGGCGCGCGTCGCGCAGGTCGGCACCGATCAGGTCGGCCGTGCGCAGGTCGGCGCCGGTCAGGTCGGCGGCGACGAGGAGGGCGCCGCGCAGGTTGGCGCCGCGCAGGTCGGCCTTCCGCAGGCGGGCTCCGACGAGGTCGGCGCCGCGGTGGTTCTTCTTGCGCCCGAGCGCTCCGGGCACCTCGGCGCGCACCAGTTCGCTCGCCCTCAGCAGCAGGGTGTTGACGTCGCCCCGGATCGCGGGCACGTCGGCGGCGAGCAGCTCTTCGGCGTCCGCACGCGTGAGCAGGTCGATGGTGTCGAGGGCGCGCCGCGCGTCCTGATGCACGGCGGCGGCCCGGCGCAGTGCGAGGACCTCCTCCAAGTACCAGAGCAGCTCGTGCAGTTGGCGCATGACGGGAAAGACGTCGTACATGGTGCGCGCGCTGTCGGGGCGCTCCCGCCAGCTCACCCCGTCGAACGTGACCTGCGAGACCTTCTGCCCCGCGCCGAAGCAGTCGAAGACGGTGCAGCCGCGGTAGCCGTCGTCGCGCAGAGTGGCGTGGATGCCGCAGCGGAAGTCGCTCCGGAGGTTGCGGCAGGGCGTGCCCGCGTTCTTGTTCGCCGCGAAGTCCTGGGACTTGGCGAAGGGCAGCGCGACGCAGCAGAGGCCGAAGCAGGTGCCGCAGTCGGCGGTCAGGTCGGCGCGGGGCAGAGCGGGGCGACGGGCATCGGGAGAGGTCACGCCCCCTATTGTCGCCGACCGCCACCGCACGCCCTCTTGTGGCCCGGCCCGCGGAGCGCCACCGTTGACGCGACCGGAACCGCTCGTCCCACACCCCCAGGAGTCGACGTGGCCTCCTTCTCGCTGCCCCACGCGCTGCACGGCGACGGCCCGCACAAGGTGATCGCGGTGCACGGCTGGTTCGCGGACCGCTCCGCGTACGCGCCGATCGTCCCCGACCTCGACCGCGTCTCCTTCCAGTACGCCCTCGTCGACCTGCGCGGCTACGGCGAGGCGATCCAGACGCCGGGCGCGTACACGACGGCCGAGGCGGCGGACGACGTCATCGACCTGGCGGACCGGCTCGGCTGGGAGCGCTTCTCGCTGATCGGGCACTCGATGGGCGGCAGCGTGGCGCAGCGGGTGGTCGCGCGGGCGGGGGCGCGGGTGCGGCGCGTCGCCGGGGTGTCCCCGGTGCCCGCCTCAGGGCTGGCGCTGCCGCCCGAGCAGTGGGAGCTGTTCGCCGGGGCCGACACCGAGCCCGCGAACCGCCGCGCCATCCTCGACGTCACGACGGGCGGCGTCCGCCCCGCCGCCTGGCTGGACCGCATGGTCGAGCGGTCGCTGGCGTGCAGCGACGCCAAGGCGTTCCGGGCCTGGCTGGACTCGTGGGCGCGCGACGACTTCCACACCCGACTCGAAGGCTGTACGACGCCCGCGCTCGCTGTCACCGGCCAGCTCGACCCGGCGCTGTCGGCGGACCTGATGCGGCAGACGTGGCTGCGCTGGTTCGTGCGCGGCGAGCTCGTCGATCTGCCGGTGTGCGGCCACTACGCGATGGACGAGGCGCCGCTGGCGCTGATCAGGGTGGTGGAGGACTTCCTCCGGGCGGACGGCGCGTGACGGGCGGGCCGCCCGACGTCTTCGACCCGCGCCTGTACGCGGCGGGAGTCCCGCACGACCGCTACCGCGTCCTGCGCGACCACCACCCGGTGTCATGGCAGGCCGAGCCGGCGGTCCTCGGCTGGCCGGAGGGCCCCGGTTTCTGGGCCGTGTCCCGGCACGCGGACGTGGTCCGGGTCCTGAAGGACGCGACGACGTACTCCTCGTACCTCGGCGCGACGCAGATCCGCGACCCGGACCCGGCGGACCTGCCCTTCATCCGGGGCATGATGCTCAACCAGGACCCCCCGGCGCACGGCCGGCTGCGCCGCCTGGTGAGCCGGGCCTTCACGCCGCGCCGGGTCGAGGGGTTCGAGCGGGCGGCGCGCACCCGGGCGACGGCCCTGCTGGACAAGGCGCTCCGGGCGGACGACGGCACGTCCTCGGTCGACCTGGTCTCGACCGTCACCGACGACTACGCCCTGCTCAACCTCGCCGACCTCCTCGGCGTACCGGAGTCCGACCGCGCGCTGCTCCTGCACTGGACGCGGCGGGTCATCGGCTACCAGGACCCGGACGAGGCGCCGGAACCGGTCCTCGACGACGCGGGGCGCCCGGTGAACCCGCGCTCCCCGTCCGCCCTGGCCGACATGTTCGCGTACGCCGACGCGCTCGCCGCCCACAAGCGGGCGCACCCGGCCGACGACGTCATGACGACGCTCGCCACGGACCCCGAACTCACGCCGCCCGAACGGCAGATGTTCTTCTTCCTGCTGACGATCGCGGGCAACGACACGGTTCGCGGCGCGGCGCCGGGCGGCCTGTCCCTGCTGGCCGAGAACCCGTCGACGTACGCCCGACTCCGCGCGAACGAGCTGGACTTGGCGTCTCTCACGGACGAACTCCTGCGCCGTCACCCGCCGGTGCTCACGTTCCGCCGTACGGCGGCGAAGGACACGACGCTGGCGGGCACCCGTATCGCCGAGGGCGACAAGGTCGTCGTGCTCCACGCGTCCGCCCACCACGACGAACGCGTCTTCACCGACCCCTTCCGTCTCGACCCGCACCGCGCCCCGAACCCGCACGTGTCCTTCGGCGACGGCCCGCACGTCTGCCTGGGCGCGCATTTCGCACGGCTCCAGCTGCGGGTGCTCTACGACGAGGTGAGCCGCGCCCTGCCGGAGCTGCGCCCCGCCGGGACACCACGGCGGCTGGTGTCGAACTTCATCAACGGGATCAAGGAACTGCCGGTGCTCCGGGAGCCGTGAGGCGGCGGCCTCGACGGGGCTTCCGTACGCCGCCGGTCCCGGTGTACAGTGACGGCCGATCGATCCCGATCACAGGGTTGTTACTCCCCACGAAGACGTCGCCGTCCTCGTGAGGCGAGGCAAGGCCTGGGAAACGCCGTTTGGCGTTGCCCGGGCCTTTTTTGTTGCCCGGACCCGGGTCGGGAGCGATCACGAGCCGATGTACGACAGCAAGAATCCGAGATGCGAGGAAGCATCATGAGCAGCACCACCGCACCGGGTACCGAGGCGCTGGCGGAGAGCATTCTCCGTGGCGTCGGCGGGCCCGGGAACATCGAGAGCCTCACGCACTGTGCGACGCGGCTGCGCTTCCAGCTCCACGACGGGCAGAAGGTCGACCAGGCCGCCCTCGACGCCCTCGGTGGCGTCATGGGGACCGTGCCGCAGTCCGGCGACCGCTTCCAGATCGTGATCGGAGGCGCCGTCGCACGCGTCTACTCCGAGATCATGAACCTGCCGTCGATGACCGCGGGCGGCACGGCCAAGCCGAAGTCCGACGCGGACGTCAAGGCCGAGATGCGCGCCAAGAGCCGCGGCCGCTTCGCCTGGGTCGACAACTTCTTCGAGTACCTCTCGGACTCGTTCCGCCCGCTCATGGGCGTGCTGCTCGGCTCCTCGCTGATCATCGCGATCGCCTCCATGCTCGACGCCTTCGGGCTGGTCGACTTCCGGGCCACGGACAAGTCCGCGACCTGGGTGTTCGTCGACGCCATGTGGCGCTCGGTGCTGTACTTCCTGCCGATCTTCGTCGCGTACAACGCGGCCAAGAAGCTGAAGATCGACCCGTGGGTCGGCGCCGCCGTGATGGCCGCGGTGATGACCCCGAACTTCACCGGCATGCTCAACAAGGACTCCGGGATCCCCGGAATCACCTGCACCACCAACGCGACCCTGGGCACCCAGGAGTGCGTGGCGCACGTCTTCGGCCTGCCGATGCAGCTGAACGACTACGGCGGCCAGGTCTTCGTGCCGCTGCTGATGGTCGCCCTGCTCGCCCTGGTCTACAAAGGCTTGCAGCGCGTCTTCCCGGAGAACGTGCACATGGTGTTCGTGCCGTTCTTCAGCATGCTGATCATGATCCCGGTGACCGCGTTCCTCATCGGCCCGATGGGCATCTGGGCCGGCAACGGCCTCGGTGAGGGTCTGTCGTGGCTGAACAACAACGCCCCGATCGTCTTCGCGATCCTGATCCCGCTGATCTACCCGTTCCTGGTGCCGCTCGGCCTGCACTGGCCGCTGAACGCCCTCATGCTCCAGAACATCAGCACCCTCGGGTACGACTTCATCCAGGGCCCCATGGGCGCGTGGAACTTCGCCTGCTTCGGCGCCACCGCCGGTGTGCTGCTGCTCTCGATCCGTCACCGTGAGAAGGAGATGCGCCAGACCGCGACCGGCGCGCTCGCCGCGGGTCTGTTCGGCGGTATCTCCGAGCCGTCCCTGTACGGCATCCACCTGCGCTTCAAGCGGATCTACCCGCGCATGCTCGTCGGCTGCCTCGTGGGCGGTGTGATCGTCGGCGTCATGGGCGGCGTGGACACCGACGCCTTCGCCTTCACCTCGCTGCTCACCATCCCGGTCTTCGACCCGATGGTCACGTACATCATCGCGATCACCGCGGCCTTCTTCACCTCGATGGCGCTCGTCTACTTCTCCGACTTCCGCACCAAGGAGGACCGCGCCCAGGCCAACGCCGAGCGCGACGCCGCCGAGGCCGCCGCCCGCGGCGAGGACGCGCCGGCCGACGACCGTGAGGTCGTCACCGCCGCGAAGGTGGAGCTCGCGGCGCCGGTCGCGGGCCGTGTGGTCGGCCTCGACGAGGTCCCGGACCCGGTCTTCTCGTCCCGCGCGCTCGGTGAGGGCGTGGGCATCGAGCCGGCCGACGGCCGCATCGTCGCCCCGGTCGACGGTGAGCTCGTCACCGTCGTCGACACCGGTCACGCCTTCGGCATCCGCACCGCGGACGGCGTCGAGGTGCTGGTCCACGTCGGCATCGACACGGTCAAGATGCAGGGCGAGGGCTTCGACGTACGCGTCGAGTCCGGCCAGAAGGTCTCCGTCGGCGATCTCCTCGCCGAGGTCGACCTCGACGCCGTGCGCGCCGCGGAGCACCCGACCGTCACCCTCATGACGGTCCCCAACACCGCCGAGTTCGCCTCGGTCGAGCCGCGGATCGGGCAGGACGTCGTCGCCGGCGCCCCCGTGGTGACCGTCCAGCGGTAACCCTCCGCCGTCCGTCCGGTGCGCGCGTCCCTCCGCGGGGCGCGCGCACCGTGGCCGTTCCGGCGCGGTTGGCGCGGACGGCGGACAATACGGGATCATCGGACAGGCATCGGACCACGGACGGAAAGGAGGGCCGGTGGAGGCACTACGCGTCCTGAACAACAATGTGGTCCTCGCTCGTGACGAGCGGGGCCAGGAGGTCATCCTCACCGGGCGTGGCATCGGGTTCAGCTCGCAGCAGGGCAAGCCCATCGACCCCGCGCTGATCGTGCGCGTCTTCGTCCCGGCCGACGGCCGCGATCCCGATCATCTGGCCGAGGTCTTCGCCCTCATCGGCGAGGAGGTCCTGCGCGCCGTCGTCATCGCGCTCGAAGAGGTCGGCATCGAGGGGCGCGAGTCCACGCGGCCGACCCTCGCCATCGCGGTCGCCGACCATGTCGCGGGCGCCCTGGACCGGGCGAAGCGCGGGATCGTCGTCGAGTACCCGCTGCGCGCCGAGACGCAGGCCCTGTACGGCACCGAGTACGCCCAGGCGCAGAGCCTGCTGGCGGCCATCAACGAGCGGGTGGACCCGCGCCTCGACCCCTCCGAGGCGACGGCGCTCGCCCTGCACCTGGTCAACGCCGGCTTCGCGTCGGGCGACCTGTCGTTCACGTACACGATGACCGGGGTCATCCAGCAGATGCTCGCCGTCGTGCGCGAGCAGTACGGCCTGGACGTGGCGCAGGAGTCGTTGAGCGCGGCGCGGTTCATCACGCACGTCCGCTATCTCTTCGTGCGGATCCAGCAGCACCGCCAGCTGAAGGGCCACGAGTCCACGATCGGCAAGGGCATCCGCCAGCACTACCCGGAGGCGACCGGTACGGCGCAGAAGCTGGCGACGATCGTCGAGCTGCGGCTGGGCGAGCGGCTGAGCGACGACGAGATCTCGTACCTGGCGCTGCACATGGCCCGCATGACCATGGAGGCCGACGCCGACGCGGCGTGACCTCCAGGTCGAGCGGGCCGGGCGGCCCGGTCCGTCAGTCCTCGTCCGCCGCCAGTCGCAGCGAGATCGAGTTGATGCAGTACCGCTGGTCCGTCGGCGTGGGGTACCCCTCGCCCTCGAACACGTGCCCGAGGTGCGAGCCGCAGCGTGCGCAGCGGACCTCCGTGCGGACCATGCCGTGCGAGCGGTCCTCCATGAGCTCGACGGCGTCCGAGTTCTTCGGGTCGTAGAAGCTCGGCCAGCCGCAGTGCGACTCGAACTTCTCCGTCGAGGTGAACAGCTCCGCGCCGCAGGCGCGGCAGGAGTAGACGCCCTTGGTCTTGGTGTCGGTGTACTCACCGACGAAGGCGGGCTCCGTGCCGGCCTGGCGCAGTACCGCGTACTCCGCCGGGGTCAGCTCCGCGCGCCACTGCTCGTCCGGCTTCTCGACGTCGTACGACATGAGGTCTCCTTCAGCGCTGTGCGAGGTGGTCCAGGATCCGCGGGCCGAGGTCCGTGACGTCGCCCGCTCCCATGGTGAGAACGAGATCGCCGGGCTTCGCCATTCCCGCGATCGCCTCGACGGCCGCCGCCTTGTCGCTCGCCGGCTGCACGTCGGCGCCGGCCGCACGCGCCGCGTCGACGATCAGGGCGCTGGTGATGCCGGGGATCGGGTCCTCGCGCGCCGGGTAGATGTCGAGCACGACCGAGGCGTCCGCGAGCTTCAGGGCGTCACCCATCTCCTTGCCCAGCTCCTGGGTGCGGGAGAAGAGGTGCGGCTGGAAGAGGACCAGGATGCGGGAGTCACCGACCGCCGAGCGCATGGCTTCCAGGTCGGCGGTCATCTCGGTCGGGTGGTGGGCGTACGAGTCGACGACCTGCACGCCGTTCTCCTCGCCCTTGAGCTGGAGGCGGCGCTTGACGCCCGTGTAGGACTTCAGCGCGCCCGCCAGGTTCCGGGACGGGATGCCGAGGGCGACGCCCGCCGCGAGGGCCGCGACCGCGTTGTGCGCGTAGTGGCGGCCGGGGACCGAGACGGTGAAGGTGAGCAGCTTGCCGTCCAGGAGGACCGTTACCTCGCTGGCCAGCCCACGCGGGGTGATCTTGTGGATGCGGATGTCGGCCGACTCGGACTCGCCGTACGTGACGACCTTGAGGGACGTCGTGTCGCGGATACGGCGGGTCAGCTCGACCGCGCCGTCGTGGTCGGCGGCGATCACCAGCGTGCCGCCGGGGACGATCTTGGACGTGAACGTCTCGAAGGAGTCGTAGATCTCGTCCATCGACGCGTAGTTGGCGTGGTGGTCGAGCTCGACGTTCAGGATGATCGCGACTTCGGGCCGGTACTTGTGGAAGCTGCGGTCCGACTCGTCGGCCTCGGCGACGAAGATGTCGCCCTCGCCGTGCAGCGCGTTCGAACCAGGGGCGTCGAGGTCGCCGCCGATCGCGTACGACGGGTCGAGCCCGAGGGCGCTGAGCGAGACCGCCAGCATCGACGTCGTGGTCGTCTTGCCGTGCGTACCGGCGACGGCGATCGGGCGCAGGCCGTCCATCAGGGCCGCGAGCGCGTCCGAGCGGTGGACGACGGGGATGTCCAGCTCGGCGGCGCGGACCAGCTCCGGGTTGTCCTCGCGGATCGCGGAGGAGACGACGACGCAGCTGGCGTCGGGCGCGAGGTGCGCGGCGTCGTGGCCGATGTGGACCGTGACGCCGAGCGCACGCAGGGCCTCGGCGGTGGCGGACTCACGGGAGTCGCTGCCCGCGACCCGCGCGCCGCGCTGCGCGAGGATCTTGGCGATGCCCGACATTCCGGCGCCGCCGATGCCGATGAAGTGCGGTCGGTCCATGGCGGCGGTAGAAGTGGGCAGGCCGGGTGCCATACGTGTCGCTCCCCTGAGGTCGTCCTTGGGTGTCCTGATCCGCGGCCGGAACGGCGACGGACGGGGCCAAGCCTATTGCCTCGGCCCCGCCCGCCTCGCACCTCGGCTACGGCACCGCTCACGCCTTGCTGTACGAGAACAGCTTCAGAACCGGAACGCCCACCTTGTGCCGGGCGCGGGAGGCCCAGTCGCGGTGGAAGAACTCCTCGACGTAGTGCGGGTCGGTCAGCACGATGACCTCGTCCGCCTTGACGTCGTCGACCAGCGCCTTCAGGGCGTCCAGCGGGTGGTCCTCGATCAGTCGCCCCTCGGCCGCGCAGCCCGCCTGGTGCAGGGCCGCAAGGGAGACCGCGAGGGCCTGCTCGGCCGGCGCCTTGGCCTCGTCGCCTTCGGGGACCTCGTCCTCCCGCGCCGCCTCGTCGAGCTCGCCCATGGCGACGTCGTCGATGGCCCGCAGCAGGCGGTCGGCCTGGTCGCCGCGGGGCTGGAGCAGCACATGGAAAGAGACTTCCTCGTCACCGTGCAAAGTGGTGACGAACTCCACGTCGGCAGACGTCAGGGCCTTCTCGATCATCAATACGCTCGTGAACACGACGGGCGCCCTTCTTCTCCTACCGTGGGCCGCCTTGCGACGACCCCCCGGGGTGGACCAGCGGAACTGCGGAAACCATCCTGCCCCGTGGCCGCACGGGGTCTGCGAGATTTAGTGTGCCCAGCGGAAGCTAAACGGAACGACTCATTCCGTCGAGTGTCGGGTCCGACGGTACCGAGTGAAGAGAAAACCGTCCTCCTCCAGGAGAGATGCCAGTTCGAAACGTTCCAGCACGGCCAGGGTCGACCCTCCCGCGATGCGCTGCGCGTCACCCGCGGTGAGCAACGGCGCCACCGTCAGACACAGCTCGTCGAGTACCCGGGCCGCCACGAACTGACCCAGCATCCGGGGACCGCCCTCGGTGAGCTGCCGCCGCAGCCCGCGCTCGGCGAGGGCCCGCACCGCGCGGTCCGGGTCCACGGTCGCGCCCTCGCCGGCGACCAGCACCTCGGTGCCCGTCCTGCGCGCGGCCGCCACCCGGTCGGCCGGGGCGCCCGCCCCCGTGACCAGGAACGTCGGCGCCAGCGGGTCGGTGAACAGCGGCAGGTCGAAGTCGAGGTCGAGGCTCGCGCTGATGACCGCGATCGAGGGGGCCGGACGCTGGCCCGCGGCCGCCCGGCGTGCCAGGAAGGCCTCCCTGGCGCGGGCGGGCCGGTAGCCCTCCTGGCGGACGGTCTGGGCGCCGACGATCACCACGTCGGCGAGGCCGCGCAGGGTGCCGAAGATCCGCATGTCGGTGGGGCAGGAGATGGGCTGCGAGCGGCCGTCGTGCTGGGCCGCCCCGTCGAGCGTGGAGACCATGTTGGCGCGCAACCACACGTCCCCCTCCTGACCGACCTCCCGACCGGCTCCGGTACCGGCGGGGTAGGCGTAGGCGTCGGCGAGTTCGTCGAGACTCCACTCGCGGCTCACCGGCCCCTCGGCCACCTCCTGGCCCTCGTACCCCTTGCCATCTGCTGTTTCGTACGTCACAGGGAACAGGCGTCGCATGACGTGCAGTGTGGCACGGCCACTAAGCTGAGGAGTTGTGTCGTCCTCCACCGAAGCCGCCGACTCCCGGGAGTCCCGCCCCATGGGCATCAGCCCCATACCCGACGCGGCGCCGCTGTCCCTGTGCGCCCGTGAACCGCACGTCCCCGCGGAGCGCCTGGTCGCGGAGATGGTGCCGCCGCCCCGGTTCAGCACCGCCCGCTTCGAGACGTACATCCCCGACCCGAACCAGCCGAGCCAGACGCAGGCCGTCTCGGTCCTGAGCTCCTTCGCCGCCGGGCTCGGCGGGGCGCACGCCTCGGGCTCCGGGAAGAAGCGCGGGCTGTTCGGCTTCGGCAAGAAGGCCGCCGCCCCGACCGGGCCGCGCGGCGTCTACCTCGACGGCGGCTACGGCGTCGGCAAGACCCACCTCCTCGCCTCCCTGTGGCACGCGACCGCGGCCGCGCCGGAGCTCAAGGCGTTCGGCACGTTCGTCGAGCTGACGAACCTGGTCGGCGCGCTCGGCTTCCAGCAGACGGTGAAGACGCTCAGCGGCCACCGGCTGCTCTGCATCGACGAGTTCGAGCTCGACGATCCCGGCGACACCGTCCTGGTCTCCACCCTGCTCGGCAAGCTGGTCGACGCGGGCGTCGCGCTCGCCGCCACCTCGAACACACTGCCGGGCAAGCTCGGCGAGGGCCGGTTCGCCTCCGCCGACTTCCTGCGCGAGATCCAGGGCCTGTCCGCGCACTTCCGTCCGCTGCGCATCGACGGCGAGGACTACCGGCACCGCGGGCTGCCCGAGGCCCCCGCGCCGTTCTCCGACGAGCAGGTCACCAAGGCCGCGTACGCCACCGAGGGCGCGTCGCTCGACGACTTCCCGCACCTCCTGGAGCATCTCGCCCGGGTGCACCCGAGCCGCTACGGCGCCCTGACGGACCACCTCAAGGCCGTCTGCCTCACCGATGTCTCCGCCGTCCCCGACCAGTCGACGGCCCTGCGCCTCGTGGTCCTCGCGGACCGGCTCTACGACCGCGAGATCCCGGTGCTGGCGGCGGGCGAGCCGTTCGACCGGCTCTTCAGCGAGGAGATGCTGAACGGCGGCTACCGGAAGAAGTACTTCCGGGCGATCTCGCGGCTCACGGCACTGGCCCGGGACGCGAAGGGGCTCGTCCGCGCATAGGGGCTCGTCCGCGCCCAGGGGCCGCGCCTCCTCCCCCGTAGGTCCCGGGGCGGGAAGGCCGCTTGGCTACACGAGTAACCATCCTCTAGCTGCACTTGCTACGCGCGTGGTTCCCGTGACGGAGTGTGCGTGATAGACACAGCCGGGTCACAGTCCTGTCCGCCAACAGGAAGTTGCTCTCATGTCACGCACCACCGATGCACGGCAGTCCGCAACACGACGTCAAGTCCTCGCCCGCACCGGCGCGCTGGGGGTGGGGATCACCTTCGCCGGGGCCGTCTCCGAGCTGTTCGCCGGGTCCGCCGCGGCACAGGGGAAGGGCGGCTACGGGCCGTTGGTGCCCGACCCGGCCGGACTGCTCGACCTGCCGAAGGGGTTCTCGTACAAGGTGCTCTCCCGCGAAGGGGACCCCCTGCGGTCCGGGGAGGGCAAGGTGCCGAGCAACCACGACGGCATGGCCGCCTTCGCCGGGAGACAGGGCCGCGTGCACCTCGTGCGCAACCACGAGAACCGGGTCACCGCGAAGATCCAGGTGCCGACCGTCGCCGGCCTCACCTACGACCCGATGGGCAAGGGCGGCTGTACGGCGCTCACCGTCGACCGGCACGGGAACGTGCTGTCGGAGCGGGTCGCGATCGCCGGTACGGCCGTCAACTGCGCGGGCGGCCACACCCCTTGGGGCACCTGGCTCACCTGCGAGGAGACCGAGGACCGGGCCGGTACGAACGGCTACACGAAGGACCACGGCTTCATCTTCGAGGTCGACCCGGTCGACCCGCACCGCTCGGGTGCCGTCCCGCTGACCGCGATGGGTCGCTTCCAGCACGAGGCCGTCGCCGTCGATCCGCGGCGCGGCATCGTCTACGAGACGGAGGACGCGTTCCAGTCCCCGTTCGGCCTGTTCTACCGCTTCCTGCCCAACAAGCCCGAGGGCGGCCTGGGTTCGCTGCGCGCGGGCGGCCGGCTCCAGGCGATGCGGGTGCCGGGCGTGCCCGACCTGTCGGCGGTCCAGGAGACCGGGGCGAGCTTCGGCGGCGTCGAGTGGGTCGACGTACCGGACCCGCTGGCCGCGCAGACCCCCATCCGCAACCAGGACTTCGGGCCGAAGGGCATCACGCACGCCCAGAAGCTGGAGGGCTGCTACTGGGGCGGGTCGTGCGTCTACTTCGTGTCGTCGTACGCGCGCAGCAGGGAGGGCTCGGCCGCCGACCACTTCGGGCAGATCTGGCGGTACGACCCGGCGTCGCGCCGCCTCACGCTGGTCATCGTCTTCGGGCCGGACACCGACGTGCAACTGCCCGGCGAGGAGCCCGACAACATCTGCCTCGCGCCCAGCGGCGGCCTGATGGTGTGCGAGGACGGTGAGGGCGCGCAGCACGTCTTCGGCGTCACGCGCAAGGGCGAGGTGTACGCCATGGCGCGGGGCCGGCAGAACATCGGGACGCCCGAGGCCCCGGAGTGGGGCGAGTTCGCGGGGGTCACTTTCTCCCCCGACGGCGACACGATGTACGTGAACTGCTACACGCCCGGCACGACGTTCGCGGTGACGGGTCCCTGGCACTCCTGACCGTGTGCGTCACCGACCCGCCGGAACCTGTGCCGCCGGGCGGCACAGGTTCCGGCCCGGTCCCACCTCATCTCACTTCAGGTGCCGCCCGAAGAACCGGTTGCCGTCCTCCGCCTCGAACCACGGGGTGCCGGTGTGCCCGCCCAGGTTGGCGTGCAGCGTCTTCTCCTTGCTGCCGAAGGTGTCGAACAGCTCCAGGGCCCGCCGGCGCGGGTTCCCCTCGTCGTCCCACTGCAACAGCATCAGCAGGGGGACGGTGAGCTGCCGGGCCTCCTCGCGCTGGGCGCGGGGCACGTAGCCCCCGGCGAAGAAGCCCGCGGCCTTGATGCGCGGCTCGACCGCCGCGAGGCGGATGCCGAGGGCGGTCCAGCTCGTGTATCCGACCGGCCCGTCGTCGACCTCCGGCAGCTCAAGGGCGGCGTCCAGTGTGGTCAGCCATTCCGGGACCGCGTTCTCGACCAGCGGGCCGATGAGGGCTTCGAAGATCTCGTCGACCGGCTCACCGGCCCGCATCGCGCGGCCCAGCTCGGCGCGGGTCCGCTCGGCCTCGGCGGACCGGGGCCGGTCGCCGCATCCGGCGGCGTCGATGGTGACGACGGCGTAGCCGCAGGCCGCGGTGTGCCGGGCGCGGGCCACGAGGCGGGGCTGCGCCTTGGGCAGGCCGTTGTTGTGGGACATCAGGATCAGCGGGACCGGTGCGGACGCGGAAGCGGACGCGGGTGTCCACAGGGTGCCGGGGATCTCGCCGAGGGTGAACTCGCGCTCGACGATGCCGTCGTCGAGGCGCTGCTCAGAGAGGAAACGCATGGTCGTGCCTTTCGGGAGTGCACAGCGTGGCGCTCCCGGACGACCTATCGCCCGGCCGTGACCCCAGAGGGGAGCACCCATGTCAGTTGTGTCTTCACGGGTACCACCTCCTCGTTCTTCCGCACGGCCGCCCGCAAGCTACCAGGCGGGGCCGCGGTCCCGCGAACGGTTTTCCGCTGAGGCCGGGTAGCGGTGGTCCGCATCCCGACGCAGGATCGGAGGACCTGACCTGAAGGGGTGCGCTGTGGCGAAGAACAAGAAGGGCGGCGGGAAGGCCGGCGGACAGAGCAAGGCCGCCCGCAAGGCGTCCCGGAGCGCCCCGCCTCCGCTGCGCGAGCTGCTGCGCGTCCCCGGGGGCGAGCCGATCGACCTGTCGTCGTACGACGCGGCGGCGACGCCCGGCGGCCCCGCGGACAAGGCGGCGGGCGTCGCCGCGACCGCCCGGATGGGCGAGCGCCTCGCGGGCCTCCAGGAGCGGCTGTGGGCCGCGGGGTCGGCCGGCGACCGGCGGCGTGTCCTGCTGATCCTCCAGGGCATGGACACCAGCGGGAAGGGCGGCACCGTCAAGCACGTGATCGGGCTCTTCAATCCGTCGGGCTGCCGCATCAAGGCCTTCAAGGCGCCGACCAGGGAGGAGCTGAACCACCCGTTCCTGTGGCGGGTGATGAAGGCGCTGCCGGAGCCCGGCGAGATCGGCATCTTCGACCGGTCCCAGTACGAGGACGTGCTCATCGCGCGCGTACGGGAGTTGGTGCCGCGCAGTCAGCTCGGCCGGCGCTACGGGCAGATCAACCGGTTCGAGCAGTCCCTCGTCGACGACGGCGTGGTCGTCGTGAAGTGCTTCCTGCACGTCTCCTACGAGCAGCAGGAGCGACGGCTCCTGGAACGGCTCGACAACCCCGACAAGCACTGGAAGTTCAACCCCGGCGACATCGACGAGCGCGCGCTGTGGCCCGCGTACCAGGAGGCGTACGAGATCGCCCTGGAGCGGTGCTCGACGGACGCGGCTCCGTGGTTCGTGGTCCCGGCCGACCGCAAGTGGTATCGCAACTGGGCCATCAGCAAGCTGCTGTCGGAGCATCTGGAGGCGATGGACCCGCAGTACCCGAAGGCCGACTTCGACGTCGAGGAGTGCCGCAGGCGGCTGCTCGCCACCGAGTGAACCGCCGTACGCGTGGCCGGATTTGGCGGGTGGGGGGCCGCGTGCCGCGCGGGCGGCCTGGGCAAGGTCCCTGCATGGAACAACGGTCAACCACAGCGTGGGAGTTCACCGACGACCGCGGCCATCCGGCCGCTGCGGCGGAGCCGCCCGCCCGGGTCGTCGCCTACATACAGGCCGGGGCGGGCCTGTGGGATCTCGGGATACGGCCTGTCGGGATCTTCGGCTCGTACCACGACGGAGAGCATCCGGACCGCGCCAAGTCGGGCGTCCTGCCGCTCGACGACGTGGCGTATCTGGGCGCGGGGGCGGGGCTCGGCCTCGACGACGTGCTCGCGGTGCGGCCCGATCTGGTCGTGGCCCTCACGTACGGCGGCGGGCAGGTGTACGGGATCGAGCCCGACACGGCCAAGCACCTGGAGGAGCACGTCCCGGTCGTCGTGATCGACGTGGGGCAGGGGCGGAGCCTGGCCGGGGTGCGGGAGCGGTTCGCGGAGCTCGGGCGTTCGCTCGGCGCTGCGGAGGAGCCGTCCGTCCTGGCCGAACTGGAGCGTGCCGAGCGGGAGTTGGCGGACGTCGCGGCACGGAGCGCGGGCGGGGCCAGGGTGCTCGCCCTGTCGCCGGGCGGCGCCGACAGCGTGCATCTGGCGCGGCCCGGGAAGTGGCCCGACCTGAGCGCGCTCGGCGGTCTCGGCGTGCGCACGGTGGAGCCGCCCGAGGGCCCCGGCGCCAACTGGCACACGGGGACCTGGGGTGACGCGGCCGAACTCGCCCCGGATGTCGTCCTGTTGGACGCGCGGGCCAACGCGGCTCCGGCCGACGAGTACGTGGGCGACCCGCAGTGGGCCGCCGTCGCCGAGCGGGCTCTGGTGCTGCCGTGGAACCCGGAGCTCGCGGCCAGCGCGGTGGCCCACGCGGCGTTCTTCGACGCGGTCGCGGGGCGCTGCGCGCGCGGGCGTGACGCCCCGGGTCCGGTCGGGCCGTCAGCCGGAGGGCTCGTCGGGGACCGGCTGGTCGGGGTGGACGCCGCCGGAGCGCGGTGAGCCCTTGCGGCCCGTCCCGGATTCGTCGGGCTCGGGCACGGTGTCGTCCGGCGCCTCCTCCCGCGCCGCTTCCGGCGGGGTGACGTCGAGCGGGTCGCCGTCGTGGGCGCCCGCCTGCTGGTCGGGCAGGTCCCGGGGGACGGCCGGCGCTGTCTTGCCCGGCGTCTCGGGACGGATCTCCGGCTCGGGGTGCCTGGTCACGGTGACGGCCCTCCTTCATGTTCGACGGCGACTCGATGGCACTGCGGCTCATCGGCTCGCCGGCTCAGTGGTTCTGCGGTTCGGTCGTTCTGCGGTTCCGTCGTTCTGCGTTCCGTCGTTCAGCGGTTCCGTCGTTCAGCGGCCGAGTGCCTCGGCCAGTTCGGCCTTCGTCATCGACGAACGGCCCTTGATGTCGCGGCTCCTGGCCTCTTCGTAGAGCTGATCGCGTGTGGGGCCCGCGGCTCCCTGGTGCGAGCGGAGGCCGCCACGTCGGCCGGACGAGAGGTCGTGGGTCGAGGTACGGCTCGCCGTCCTCGCCTCGCCGGACCTCGCGCGCTCCTTGTTCACGGTGCGGGCGGCGATCTCCTCGGCCCGGCGGGTGCTCTCGCCGCGGTCCAGGGCGCTCCGCTTGATCTTCTCGTACTGGCGCTCGCGCTCGGCATCGGATCCGCTCGGCATCTTCTCGTCTCCCTTCCGTGTCGGTTCGGTGCGCGGGCTCGGTTGCCGGGTTCCGGGCGTGGCCGGGGCCGCGGTCCGTGTGGTCCCGCGGCCCCGGTTCCCCTTCGCTCCCCGGCCACTCGGGCCGGGGGCTCGGGTCCCCGTGGTCCGTGCGCCCAAACTCGGCGTTTTCACGCGGCTGTTGTGGGGCACCCGCGCCGTCATGCCGGTACCTGTGAGGGAAACGGAAATGGAGTGGCTCGAGCGGGCCGCGTGCGTCGGTGAGGACCCTGAGCTGTTCTTCCCGGTCGGCACGACGGGGCCCGCCGTGCACGACGTACACGAGGCGAAGGAGGTCTGCCGACGCTGCCCGGTCATCGCGGCGTGCCTGGAATGGGCCGTCGCGACCGGACAGACGACGGGGGTGTGGGGCGGCACGTCGGAGACCGAGCGTGCGGGCCTGCTGCGCGCCGAACGACGACGGGCCCGGCGGGCCGGGGCCCGCTGACCCGGACGATCAGCCGCTGTCGCCGCTCCAGCGGGGGCGGTGCTGGTCGTCGCTGGGCCTGCTGCTCTGGTGCTTGAGCTGGTGCGGGGTCAGCCGGTGTCGGTTGTCGTCCGTCTTCGGCATCTCCTCGGGCTCCCGCACTTCCTGGACCTCGCGCACGGGGCCGCTGTCGGGGAGCTTCGGCTGCTCCTCCGGTGCGGGAGGGCCGGGCTCGCGCCGGCGGGTCCTGATGCCGAACCACACGGCCCAGATCAGGGCCAGGGCGATGACCAGGCCTCCGACGAACGAGACGACCGCCGCGGAGACGTCAGGGAGTGCGGTGACGGTGGTGGTGGCGAGTCGGTTCATGGGAGCCGGGTACCCACGACTCGGCGATCACGCCTCCGGCGACGGAGACGTCACGCCGGTCCCGCTCCGTCACCCGTCGAGTCACGCGGTTCGACCTGCGCCTTCGTGCGGTAGCTCACCCCGGGCGCGAAGGACGGGTCCGTGATCGCGCGGTCCACGAGCGCCGCCACCTCGTGCGGTGCGGGGAGTTCCGTGCGCACGCTCGTCAGGCGCGGGCGCAGCAGCCGGGCGAGGAGGAGATCGTCGGCGCCGACCAGCGCCACCTCGCCGGGGATGTCGACGCCCGCGTCCTGGAGCGCGCGCATGAGGAGCATCGCGTACTCGTCGTTGTACGCGAAGACGCCGTCCACGTGGCCTTCCGAGATGGCCTGTCGGGCTCGGGCCGCCGATTCCTCCGTAGGGGCGAGCGGCAGCGGGGTCACGGTCGCCCCGGGGAAGGCGCGCGCCGCCGCCCGCGCTCCCGCGAGGCGCGGACCGCTGAAGGAGTCGAGGCCGCGCTCGTCCGGGACCACCACGCCCAGGGCGCGGCGACCTGTCGCCAGGAGGTGGGCCGCCGCGACGGCGCCGATCTCCTCCTGGTCGATCGTGATGCCGTGCGCGCCGGGCGTCGGCGCGGGCCCGAGGGAGAGGACCGCGCGGGTGCCCGAACGGTGCAGCAGGGCGACCGACTCCTCGGTGAGCGGGGCGCCGAAGGTGGTGAGAACGGCCGCGGGGCGCAGTTCGGCCCAGGCGCGGGCGGTGTCCAGCGGTGAACGGTCCGCGCGGGCGCCGTGCAGGACGCCGGTGTAGCCGTACTCCTCCAGCGCCGTCTGGAAACGCGCGACGAAACCCGCGAAGAGCGGCCCGAAGGCCGGGACCTTGTCGGCGGGGACCGCGATCAGGACCAGGGCGCTGCTCCCGGACCGCAGGGAACGCGCGGCCGCGTGCGGGACGTAGCCCAGGTCCTGCGCCGCCTGTTTGACCTTGGCCTGGGTGGCGGCGCTGACCCGGCCGGCGGCCTGACCGTTGAGGACGTAGCTGACCGTCGCGCGGGACACCCCGGCGTGGCGGGCGACCGCGGAACTGGTGGGCGGCGTGGGCGGCGTGGGCGCGTTGCGCGGACTGTCGTTCATGGCGTTCCGGGATTCATGACGTTCTGGCGATCACGACGTTCTGAGGTTCATGAGGCTCGGGGATTCATGAGGCTCGGGGATTCATGAGGTTCCGACATTCACGAGGTTCCGACTTCACGACTGGTGAGTCCCGCATCCTTTCACGTCGGCCACCTCGGCCATGTCGGCCACCTCGCTCACCTCGCCACCCTCGGCCGCCTCAGGCACATCGGGCACGAGACCCACGGAAGCCCCAGCACCCCCGCGACACCCCCCTCGGCGGCGATCGGACCGGATTCCCTGCGCGAAGGTCTGGTGCGCGACGGCACCCGGGTGCTAAGAATCCGTTACACGTGTCAGCTTACACGTGTAACCACTCTGTCATGAGGACACTCATGAGGACTCCGAGGAGGAGGGCAACGTGGCCCTTTCCGCCCAGCACGATCCCGTGGCCGGCGCCACCACCCCTGATGCCACCCCCGACGCCGCGCCGGACGCCACGCCTGGCGCCCCGGCCCGCGCCCCGCGCGGCCTGCTGCCGTTGCTCACCCTCGGCAACACCGCGATGTTCACCCTGTACGTCGGGGTGGGCGGCGTCCTGCTGCCCCTGCAGATCGAGGACATCGACCGGGCGGACAAGGTCGCCCTGCTCGGACTGGTCAGTGGGGTGAGCGCGGTGTTCGCCACGCTCTTCAACCCGGTGGCCGGAGCCCTGTCCGACCGCTCCGGGCGGCGCAACCCCTGGATCCTCGGCGGCGGGCTCGCCGCCGTCGGGGCGATGGCGCTGCTCGGCGGGGTGAACACGGTGCTGCTCGTCGCCATCGCCTGGTGCGTGGGACAGGCCGTCATGAACGTGTTCCAGGCCGCCCTCACCTCCGTCGTGCCCGACCGCGTGCCCGTCTCCGCGCGCGGCAGGGCCTCGGCCGCCGTCGGTCTCGGCATGCCCCTCGGGTCGACGCTCGGAGCCGTCATAGGCGCGGCGTTCACCGAGCAGTTGCGTACCGGATATCTGATCCTCGGCCTCTTCGTGGCCGTCGCCGGTGTGGTGTTCACCGCCTGTACGCGGGAGGAGAAGCAGCCCGCGCGTGAAGTGGCCCCGCTGAAGCAGCAGGTGGCCGCGTTCATGAGCGCCCTGCGCGATCACGATTTCAAGTGGGCTTTCATCGGGCGGGCGTTGCTCGTGCTCGGCTACTTCTCGGTCTTCGGCTACCAGCTGTACATCCTGGATGATCATGTCTCGCTGCCGAAGGGGATGGAGCCCGCCGATGCCGTCGCGATCCTCACGCCCGTCTCCGCGGTCGCCATGGCCGTCGCCACGCTGGTGGGCGGCGTCCTGTCCGACCGGATGGACCGGCGCAAGCTGTTCGTCGGCGTCTCGGCGTTCGTCTCCGCCGTCTCGCTGCTCGTCCCGGCGATCTCGCCGACATGGCCCGCCATGCTCGTCTTCGCCGGCCTCAACGGCCTCGGTTTCGGCTGCTTCATGGCCGTCGACAACGCCCTGGTGACGATGATCCTGCCGAGCGAGGGCGACACGGCCCGCGACCTCGGCGTCCTGAACATGGCGACCGCGGGGCCGCAGATCGTCGCCCCGTTCGTGGCCTCCGTGATCGTGTCCGTGTCCGGCGGCTACACCACCCTGTTCGTCGTCGGCGCGGCACTGGCCGTGCTCGGCGCGCTCGCCGTGCGCCCCATCCGTGGCGTGCGCTGAGCACCGTACGTACGTGAGAGAGAGGCATCCCCTGATGAAGTTGCACACCCGTGAGTGGGGCAGCGGTGACCGCGTCGCCCTGCTGGTCCACGGGATCATGTCGGACCACCGGACCTGGCGGCGGGTGGGACCCGCGCTCGCGGGGCTCGGGTACCGGGTGATCGCCGTCGATCTGCGCGGGCACGGGGCGAGCGGGCGCGGGGCGTACAGCGTCGACGCGTTCGCCGACGACCTCGTGGAGACCCTGCCCGCCGGTGCCGAGCTGGCGCTGGGGCACTCGCTCGGCGGGCTCGCGCTCTCGCTGGCCGTGGAGCGGCTCGCCCCGCGTCGCGCGGTGTACGCGGATCCGGCGTGGGCGCTCAGCCAGGAGTTCGACCCGGCGGTGTTCATGGAGTTCCGCGGGGCGAGCCGCGAGATGATCCGGAACCTCAACCCGCGCTGGGAAGAGGCCGACATCGACGTCGAGTTGGCGACGCTCGCCGACTGGGACCCGCGGTCCGCGCTCGCCGTCGCCGGGGAGCGGGCGATCGACCGCACCCCGGCGACCGCCGTCGTGCCGTCCCTCGTACAGGTCGCCGACCCGAGCTTCCTGGTCCCGGAGGAGATGAGGGAGGAGCTGGTGCGGCGCGGGTTCGAGGTGCGGACCGTGAAGGGCGCGGGGCACACGATCCACCGTGACGACCTCGACGGTTTCCTGGCGTCGCTGGAGGGCTGGCTGTGACGGCCGTGACCACGCTCACGGCGAGCGGCGAGGTGCGCGGCACCCGGCTGCGCGGTGGTGTCCAGCGGTATCTGGGGATTCCGTACGCGGCCGATCCCGTCGGCGAGGCGAGGTTCAGGCCGCCGGGGAGACCGGCGGCGTGGACCGGCGTACGGCACTGTCTCGCCGCCTCGCCCGCACCGCCGCAGGGACCCGACCCGCTCCTGGAGGAGGTGGTCGGAACCGGACGGGTGGCCACCGACGAGGCGGGCAGCCTGACCGTCAACGTGTGGACGCCGAGCGGCCGTTCGGGCTGCCCGGTGCTCGTGTGGGTGCACGGCGGCGGCTACGTCCAGGGGTACGGCCACCAGGTGTGGACCGACGGCGCGCGGCTCGCCGAGCGGTACGGCGTCGTGGTCGTGTCGCTCAACTACCGCCTGGGCGCGCTCGGTTGGCTGTACGTGCCCGAACTGCTCGGCGAGGAGTACGCGGCGTCCGCGAACCTGGGGCTCCAGGACCAGATCGCCGCGCTGACGTGGGTGCGGGACAACATCGCGCGGTTCGGGGGCGATCCGGGGCGGGTCACCGTGTTCGGGGAGTCCGCGGGCGGCGGCAGTGTCGCCGCGCTGCTCGGGGCGCCCGCGGCCCGGCCGCTGATCCACCGGGCGATCCTCCAGAGCCCGCCGGCCCGTGCGGTGCGCTCCGCGGCCGAGGCCGCCGAGGTGGCGCGGGCGTACGCGGTCGTACTGAAGGAGCGGACGGGCGCGGGCGACGTACGAGACGCCCTGCGGACGGCGAGTGCGGAGCAACTGCTGGTCGCACAGGACGAGTTGATGCGCCGACATGCCGTACGGGCGATCCCGTTCACGCCGGTCGTGGACGGGGCCGTGCTGCCGGTGCATCCGTTGCGGGCACTGCGCAACGGCTCGTGCGCCCACATACCCGTGCTCGCGGGGACGAACGAGCACGAGGGCCGGCTGTTCACCGGGCTCGGGCCCGGCGCGACGGAGGAGGACTTCGAGGACGCGCTCGCCGGGGCCTTCCCCGACGCGGACCCGCGGGGCCGGGCGCGTGCCGTCTACCGTGCGCAGGAGGGGAGTTCGGCCACGGCGAGGCTCGCCGCGCTGCTCACCGACGACCTGTTCCGCGAGCCCACCGACGCGTTCCTGGACGCGGCCGCCGAGGGCGGCGGGCGCGTGTGGTCGTATCTGTTCCGGGAGCCGACCCCGGCGCTCGGCGGGCAGCTGGGCGCGGCGCACACCCTCGACATCCCGTACGTGTTCGACGTCCTGGACGGGCCCGGACTGCGCGCCTGGGTCGGCGACAAGGCGCCGCAGCGGCTCGCGGACGCGATGAGCGGGGCCTGGGCGCACTTCGCGCGCGAGGGCTCCCCGGCGCACCACCTGCTGCCGACCTGGCCCCGGTTCACCGGGACACGGCGGGAGACGCTGCTGCTCGGCGGCCGCGACGCCACGGCGACGGGCGGCGAGCAGGTGGGTGAGGTCGCGCTTGACCCGTTCGGGGAGCGGCGGGCGCTGTGGGGTGAGACCGGTCGCCGGCTGACCGAATAATCCCATTTACGGCGTTATGGTCACGGCGTGATCAGCTACGTACGCCGTCTCGTGTCGACCTGCGCCCTCGGCGCTCTCGCCCTCGGTGCCGCCGCCTGTGGTGGCGGCACCGAGCCCACGCAGCCGGGGCGGGCCGGGCATCCGGCCGCGAGCCCTCGGTTCGGCCGTCGCCGACCGTGCCGCCCACGCTCGCCCCGGGCCCGGCCGGTCTCACTCCGGTCTTCAAGAGCGCCGCGCGCGCGAAGGAGCGCACCGTCGCGCTCACCTTCGACGCCGACATGACCGCCGACCAGGGCGCGCGCGCCGCGGCGGGCGAGCACTTCGACAACCCACAACTCATCTCGGCGTTGCGGACGTTGAAGGTGCCCGCGACCGTCTTCATGACGGGACGCTGGGCCGAGGAGTATCCGGCCGCGGCCAAGGACATCGGGCGCGACCCGCTCTTCGAGGTCGCCAACCACTCGTACAGCCACTACGCCTTCACCGGCGACTGCTACGGGCTGCCGAGGGTCCCGGCCGCCGGGATGCGCGCGGACGTGGAGCGGGCGTTCACGGCGTTCCGCAAGGCCGGGGTCGAGCACGTCGTCCCGTACTTCCGCTTCCCGGGCGGCTGCTACGACAAGCAGGCGCTGCGGGCCCTCACCCCGGCCGGGGTCACGGCCGTGCAGTGGGACGTGGTGAGCGGGGACGCCTTCGCGACGGACGCCGACGCGGTGACGCGGCAGGTGCTCGACGGGGTGCGCGCCGGTTCGGTGGTCGTCATGCACTGCACGCGCAGCGCGGCGCCGACGACGGAGCGCGTGGTGCGCGCCGTGGTGCCCGCGCTGCGCGCGAAGGGCTTCCGCTTCGTCCGTGTCTCGGAGCTGCTCGGGGCGGCCAGGACGGCGTGACCGTACGCCGAGGGCCGCGACCGTGCGCCCGCGGCCGCGACCACGCAGGGAAGGTGCTGACCGTAGGCTGAACGGTATGGCCGACGACTACTGCACCCCGCCCGCGGACCGTCCCGCACCCGCCGCCGAAGGGCCGTTCGCCGAGTGCGTGCTGTGCCGCAGGCCCACCGAGTACCCGGAGTCGACGAAGGGCGCGACGCTGTGCCCGGTGTGCGAGTGGCAGGAGGCGCAGCGCACGGCCTGCTCGGGCTGAGGACCCGCTCGGGATGCGGCGGGGCCGGGGCCTGTCCGGCGGATCAGGTCGCGGCGCGGGTCGCGTCCGCGACCAGCGCCGGACAGACCCTAGCGGCGGGACGACAGGAAGCACGCGGTGGTCGCGCAGGCCGCCGCCAGGAGCGCGGACGCGGCGAGCGGCAGCAGCGGGAGCGGGACCGAGCCCCGCTGCGATCCCTCGACGAGGGCCGTCACCGCCGCGCTCGCCGGGGAGCCGGGGACGACCAGGGCGAGCAGCGCGCACAGCAGCAGCGCGGCGACGCCGAGCCCGGGGGCGCGCAGCACCGGCCAGGTGGTGACGGCGCCCACGACGGTGCCGACCAGCGCGCACACCAGCATCGCGAGCAGGCCCGCGCCCGCCGCGGGCACGATCGCCACCTTGACCTGGTGGTTCGTGCTCGCGCCGTCGCTGACGAGGGCGACGACGGCGGTCGCCACCGCGCCGAGGGCCGCCGTGGCGAGGAACCCGGTGACCAGACTCGCCAGGTGCGCGCGCCACGGGGTGGTCGCCGCGGCGGTGCAACTGCGGGCGGCGGACGGCTCGTTGGAGACGCAGATCCGTACGAGCCAGGCGCCGACGGGCAGCAGGGACGCGGCGGCGTAGCCGAGCGAGTCGAGCACCGGCTGGCCGCCCTGCACACCGATCGCGACGAACGCGGCGTACAGGACGACCGGGGCGAGCCAGCGCTGCGAGCGGAGCAGCAGGGCCGACTGGTACGCGAGGAGTGCGGTGGTCATCGGGGCTCCGTGGGGGCGGTCGCGGGCTCGGTGCGGAGCGCGACGACGTGCCAGGGCGGCCGCGCGTCGAGCAGCGCCCGCAGGACGGCGTCCGAGTGCGTGGCGGGCGCGGTGATCCGTACGGTGCGGGCGTCCGCGCGGGTGAGGGTGTGCGGGTGGGGCAGGCCCTCGGGGTCGTGGGCGGGGCCCGTCGCCTCCACGACGACGCGCGGCCCTTCGACGACCGTCGGCACCTCGCCTCCCCGTCACGGCGGAGGCGTGTGCCCTCGATCAGGTATGTGGCGTCGGCGGCGCCCGCGAGGCGGCGCGGGTCGTGGTCGACGAAGACGACGGCGCCGCCGGCCGCGGTGCGTTCGGCGACGGCCCGGTCGAGTTCGTCGCGGGCGGCGGTGTCGAGGCCGGTCCACGCCTCGTCGAGGACGAGCAGCTCCGGTGCGGCGAGCAGCGCTTGGGCCACCGCGACCTTCTGGCTGCTGCCCTTGGACAGCGCGGCGAGCGGCGTGTGCGCGTACCCGTCGGCGCCGAACCGCTCCAGCCACTCCCCCGCCCGCCGTACGGCCTCGCGCCGGACGAGTCCGTGGACGCGGCCCAGGTGGGTGAGGTAGCCGAGCGCGCTGAAGGGGAGGGCGGCCGGGAAGCGTTCGGGTACGTACGCGGTGCGCGGGCGTCCGGTGATCCGGCCCTCGCTCGGCGCGTCGATCCCGGCGACGAGCCGCAGGAGCGTCGACTTCCCGGTGCCGTTGGGTCCCTGCACCCGCACGAGGGTGCCCGGCCGCACGTCGAGGTCGACGCCGCGCAGCACCCAGGGGCCGCCGAGTCCGTAGCGGCGGCCGACCGTGCGCAGCGCCAGGTGGGCCGGGAGCGGGTCGGTGGTGTGCATGCGGTCATGGTCGCGTACGGGGCGTGGGTGCGGGGCAGGGGGTGACCGGCGGGCGGGAGGCGGTGCGGGGTGTGCTGGCAGACTGGAGGGCGTGACCAGCGATGACACCGGCACCACGCCGACGGCCCCGGCCTCCGACAGTCCGTTCCGCGACGAGCGCACCGCCCGCGACGAGGCACCGCAGTTCGTGCTGCCACTCGTCGTGCGCATCGAGCGCGCCGAGCCCCCGGCCCGTACGGACGCGCTGGAGACGGCGGCGCGCGCCGTGCTGGTGATCCTCTCCGACGAGCGTTCGCTCGGCGACGGCGAGTGGGCGCAGGTCATGCGTGACTGGCAGGACGCCCGGATCCGCAAGGTGGTGCGGCGGGCCAGGGGCGCGGAGTGGCGGCGCGCCGAGGCGCTCGACGGGATCACGGTCACGGGCCGTGGCGGCGCGCAGGTCCGGGTCTTCCCACCGGTCCCGCTCGACGGCTGGCCGAAGGACCTCGCCCGCCTCCAGGTCTCCGGCACGGACCTCACCGACCCGGAGCCGCCGGCCGCGCCCGACACCACGGCCCCGGTCCTGTGGCTCAACCCCGACCTCGACATGACGGCGGGCAAGGCGATGGCGCAGGCCGGGCACGGGGCCCAACTCGCCTGGTGGGCGCTGTCCGACGCGGAGCGCAAGGAGTGGCGCGAGGCGGGCTTCCCGCTGTCGGTGCGCACGGCCGACCCGGCCCGCTGGGAGCCGCTGACGCGCGCCGGGCTTCCGGTGGTGCGGGACGCCGGGTTCACGGAGATCGCACCGGGCTCGTGCACGGTGGTGGCCGAGGGGCCGCGTACGGGCGGCGCCCTGCCGGGACTCGGCACCGCGGACCCGGCCTAGGGCCTGTCTCCCAGATCTCTCCTGCCCGCGCCGCACCACCTGGCCCGTCCGGCACTCCCGGCGTGACCGCCGGGCGGGCGGACGGAGTTCGGCGACCGCACCGGCACCTGTCCGATTCGCCCCCTGGCGGCCCGGCGTGTGGAGTTCTAGCATCGAGACAGCCGAGCTTCTTCACACTCGGACGGGTCGACTCCGTTGAGTCCGCCCGCGCATCGCCCCCGAGACCCCGGGCACGTACGACCGCAGCACCCACAGCGGCCGGGGGCGTTTTCGCCGACATTCGACCCCGGTCACACGTCCTCCTGGCACACCGGGGCGAACTCCCGCACGCCCCCTCCGGCCGGTGGGGACGGTGAGCGCGTGCACACACGCCGGGGGAGACGTGTGAGCCCGCGCTCGCGGGCCGCCGCCGATGCCGGCTCAGCCGCCGGCGGCGGCCGCTCCCCCGTACCTCATCATGGACGTATGACGGAGGCGGGCGGCGTGGTGGACGGCAGGGTCGAGCGCGGGAACGAGACCCGGCGGCTCGTGCTGCGCAGGACGGTCGACCTCGCCTCGGTGGAAGGGCTCGAAGCCCTGTCGCTCGGCCGGATCGCCACGGAACTGGGGCTCAGCAAGAGCGGCGTCTTCGCCCTCTTCGGTTCCAAGGAGGAACTCCAGCTCGCGACCGTCCGCGCGGCGGCCCGCGTCTACCAGGACGAGGTCGTCGATCCCGCCTTCACGACCCCGCCCGGCATCGCCCGCCTCCGGGCGCTGTGCGAGAGCTGGCTGGAGTACTCGCGCCGGCGCGTCTTCCCCGGCGGCTGCTTCTTCTCCGGGGTGCTCGCCGAGTACGACGCCCGGGAAGGCGCGGTGCACGACGCGCTGGCCGGGGCGCAGCGCACCTGGGTGGAGCTGGTGGAGCGGTGCGCGGCCGAGGCGCGGGACCTGGGCGAGCTGCGCCCGGACACCGAAGTGGCGCAGCTGGCCTTCGAGTTGATCGCCCTGATGGAGATGGCGAACGCCCACTCCGTACTGCACGGCGACCCGGCCGGCTACCGGCGCGCCCGCGTGGGCATCGCGACGCGGCTCTCCGCGCAGGTCACCGATCCGGGTCTGGCGCCGGAAGTCGGTTGAGCGGCGGCCCTCCGTGCGGGAGGGTCTGCGGTCATGGAGTTCTTCTGCTACCACCGCGACCGGCCCGGTTCCCTTGCGCTGCGTGAGCGGCTCGTCGAGGCCCACTGGTCCTACATGGACGGTTTCGACAAGGAGTTGATCGCGCGCGGCCCGACGTTCGGCGCCGACGGCGAGACACCCACCGGCAGCGTGCACATCGTCGACCTGCCGGACGCGGCCGCGGCCCGCGCGTTCGCGTTCGAGGAGCCGGGGTGGCAGGCCGGCGCCTACCGGGACGTGCTGGTGCGCCGGTGGCGCAATCTGCTGGGCCGCACGATGTGGGAGTTCCCCGGCGGCCGCAGCGGCGGCAACCGCTATCTCGTGCTCGGCCTCGGCCCGGAGCGGCCCGTGGACGACCTCGCCGTACCGGCCACGTTCCGGGACGAGCTGATCGCGTTCGGGCCGCTGCTGTCCGACGACGGGTCGGCACGGCTGGGGACGGCGGCGCTGCTGCGGGCGGCGGACGCGGACGCCGCGCGGGCCGTCCTGGAGGGCGTGGAGCGGTACGCCGGGATCGAGGTGCACGACTGGGAGTTCGGCGGGCGCCGGTGAGCGAGGCCGACTGAACGAGCGGCGGGCGGGGCCGGGCGGATCAGGGTCGACTGCGCGGTTCCGCCCACTTCTTGGACAAACTTTCAGCACGACCGTTCGTTTAGTTTTATGGTCGAGGCATGAAGTCTGGGGACAGGACAGATCGAGGCACGACACGTCGAGGCACGAAAGCCTCCCTCCTGCGGGCCCGTTGGCAGCCGGGCCCCGACCCGGACCCGGCCGACGCCCCGGTCTGGATCAGCGTCACGGAGTTCACCGCCGACGGGCACCGGCGCGCGCTCGGTGTCGCGCTCAACGGCCTTCGCCTGCGCCGCGGCTGGCCCGCCACCGACGGCGCCGTCGGCATGTGGCTCTGGGCCGATCCGCGGCGCCGCCGCTCGGGAGCCGTCTCGGTGTGGTCCGGCGGGCCCGCGATCGCCGGGTTCGTCGGCCGCCCCGACCACGCCCGGATCGCGGGGGCGTTCCGCGCCCACGGGACGATGCGGGCCACCCTCTGGTCCCAGCCGCGCTTCGACGCGGCGGCCGCCTGGGGCACCGCCCACGACCTGCTCGTCGGGGCGACGCCCTGGCCGGAAGAGGCGTCCCGATGACCGACCTGACCCGTCTCGTCACGCTGGACCGCGTCGCCGTGGAGGAGTCCGTACGTCTCGTCGGCCTGGTCCGCGCCGACGACTGGGTCCGTGACACCCCCTGCGCGGCCTGGACGGTGCGCCGGCTCGTCGCGCACATGACGGCTCAGCACCGCGGTTTCGCCGCTGCCGCGCGGGGCCGGGGCGGCGACCCCGACGTCTGGCGGGAGGCATGGGCGGAGGCGGACCCCGCGGGTGCGCACCGGGACGCCGCCCTCGATCTGATCGCGGCGTTCGCCGAACCGGGCACCGCCGAGCGGGAGTTCACGCTGCCGGAGCTGGACCCCGGGCCAGGGCCCGGCGGCGGCTGGCCCGCGCGGAGCGCCGTGGGGTTCCATCTGGTGGACCACGCCGTCCACGCCTGGGACGTCGCGGTGGCCGTCGGCGCCGGGGTCGAGCTGCCCGAGCCGGTCGTCGCCGCCGCGCTGAAGGTCGCTCTGCGGGTCCCGACGGGGGCGGCCGCGCGGGGGCCGGGGGCCGCGTTCGCACCGCCGGTGTCCGTGCCGCCCGGCGCCCTGCCCTTCGACCGCATGCTGATGGCGCTGGGCAGGGACCCCCGGCGCCGACCCGCCGCGCGGTAGGCCGGGACCCCGTCGGGAAACCTCAGATCTAGCTCTGAACGTCCCCCTTCAGGGGTTCGGCCGGGCGCGCCGGGGTCAGAAGACCTGCACGGAGCAGGAGGGGGACGGGCACATGGAGCATCTGACGCACCTGGGTACGGGGATCGGCTGGCGGCCCGAGATCGCCGACATCGTGGAGGCGATGCCGGGCATCGACTGGGTCGAGGCCGTCGCCGAGAACCTGTGTCCGGGACATCTGCCCGACTCCCTGCTGCGGCTGCGCGAGCGCGGCGTCACCGTCGTGCCGCACGGCGTCTCGCTCGGTCTCGGCGGTGCCGACCGGCCCGACGAGCAGCGTCTCGCGGACCTCGCGGCGCGCGCCGAGGCGCTGGGCTCGCCGCTGGTGACCGAGCACATCGCGTTCGTACGGGCGGGCGGCGAGCGGACCGCGACACAGCCGCTGGAGGCCGGGCACCTGCTGCCCGTGCCGCGCACCCGGGACGCGCTCGACGTGCTGTGCGCGAACATCCGGATCGCGCAGGAAGCGCTGCCCGTGCCGCTGGCCGTGGAGAACATCGCGGCGCTGTTCGGCTGGCCCGGTGAGGAGATGTCCGAGGGGCAGTTCCTGTACGAGCTGGTGGAGCGCACGGGCGTCCGGCTGCTCATCGACGTGGCGAACCTGCACACCAACCACGTGAACCGCGGCGAGGACCCGGCCAAGGCGCTCGACGAGCTGCCGGTCGAGGCCATCGCGTACGTGCATGTGGCGGGCGGCTTCGAGCGGGACGGCGTGTGGCACGACAGCCACGCCCACCCGGTGCCGCGCCCCGTCCTGGACATCCTGGCCGACCTGGCGTCGCGGGTGACGCCGCCGGGGGTCCTGCTGGAGCGGGACGAGAACTTCCCCGAGGACGAAGGGGAGTTGGGGCGCGAGGTCGCGACGATCCGCGAGACCGTCGCCGCGGCGGCAGCCACCCCGTCACCCCCTGGTTCCCGCTCAACTCCCGTGCACGCGAGCGACGTCGACGAGTCGGTACGCGGACGGGTCGGGCTCGCCCAGGCCGCCCTGCTCTCCTCGCTCGTCGCCGGGACCCCGGCCCCCGAGGGCTTCGACCGGGCCCGGCTCGCCGTGCAGAGCCGGGCCCTGGCCGGCAAGCGGGCCGACATCGTCGCGAAGGTGGCGCCCGAACTCCCCGTCGTCCTGGGGGCGTCGGCGTATCGCACGGCGTTCCTCGCGTACGCGCAGCGGCGGCCCATGGCGGGCGGCTACCGGCGTGACGCGCTCGACTTCGCCGAGGACCTGCTCCTCACGCAGGCCGTCCAGGAGCCGGGCGCGCGGCGGCGGTTGACCCAGTGGTGGCTGGAGCGCTCGGGTCCCGCGCCGCTCACGGGGCGCCCGGTGGCGCGGGCGCTGCGGGCCGCACGGTTCGCGCTGCGCCGGGGATGACCGGCCGTGGCGGACCCCCCGACGCGCCGGTGTTCCAGCCGCCTCCCCCGCCCGCCCCAGCGGCGGCGTACTGACCCCAGCGGGGCGCGCGAGCCGCACAACCCCCTTGTCCCGTACGGTGGTTGACGTAGTCCATGCTGATGCCTGGCACCCCGCGCCCGAGGCGCACTAGCGTGCGGTGCCGCAACAGGAGGCACCATGCGACGACACATACCCCACCGCGTCAACGGCACGGCACTCATCGTGACCGGCCTGCTGGCGACCCTCGCCGCGCTCGTCTTCCCGATCTGGTCGTACGCGGACCGCTCGGGCACCGGTCTGGACACGCTCAACGCCGAGACCGTGTCGACCAGATTCGGCCCGCTGTCGGCCACCGACCGGATCTTCATCACGAAGGTGCGGCTCGCCGGGCTGTGGGAACTCCCGGCCGGGCAGCAGGCCGAGGAGCGCGCGCCGAGCAAGGCGGTGGAGACGGCGGGCGAGCACCTCGTGCAGGGGCACACCTTCCTGGACGCGCGGGTGCGGGAGGTCGCGGCGCAGCTGAACCTGGAGCTGCCCAATCAGCCGAACGAGCAACAGCAGGGCTGGCTACGGCAGTTGACGGCCGCTCAGGGGCAGGACTACGAGCGGAAGTTCGCGAACGTGCTGCGCCGGGCGCACGGCCAGGTGTTCTCGCTGGTGGCCCAGGTGCGCGCGTCGACCCGCAACTCCCTCGTCCGGGACCTCGCGGACGACGCGAACACCACGGTCCTCGACCACATCAAGGTCCTGGAGGCCACGGGCCTGGTCGACTTCGACTCGCTCGCCAGGGACGGCGCCACCGCGAGCCCGCCGCCGGCGACCCGCTCCCCCGCCCCGCCGGGACCGACGACGTCGCCGGACGAGCCGACGCCCGTGACGCCGTCGCCGACGACCTCGTACCCGCTGCCGCCCGCCGCGTCCCGCCCCCCGGGCGAGGACGACGGGGAGCGGCAACCCGGGGCCTCCGGAACGAAGGGGCCGCGGAAGAAGCCCGAGAACGCGCAGGGGCCTCAGGACGCGCGGGACCCGCAGGACGCGCAGCCGCCCGAGCGGAAGGCGAGCCACCGCTGACATGTTGTCCGCATACTGAACGAGCCGTAGCGGATACGCGGACAACTGTCGTAGAAACACGGCATGTTCTGGGTGCTGTTTCTCGTCCTGGCCTGCGGCGTGGCCATCGCGTCCTGCGGGCGCCTGTGCCTGGCCGCCGTACGCGCCGCCGAGAGCGAGCGCCGCGCGGGCGACGCCCACCGGGGATACGAGCTGTCCCTGTACGAGACGGCGTTCCTGTCGGGCGGTCCGGTCCGGGTCGCCGACGTGACGCTGGTGTCCATGGCCCGTGCCCGCCGCCTGCTGCTCGCGCACACCGGCTGGGCGACGGTCGTCGACCCCGTGGGCCGGGACGACCTGGAGCGCTCCGTGCTCGGCGCGATCGGGCCCGCCGGGCAGTCGCGGACAGCCCCGCTGCGGGCCGCGGCCGCGGCGGGCGAGGCCGTGCGCGCGCTCGCCGAGCACCTCGTCGCGACGGGGCTGGCCGTGCCGGACGCCGAGCGGGCGACGGTCGCGGGGGCCGTGCGGCAGGTGCAGGCGGCCACCGTCGGGGTGGTGGCGCTGGGCGCGGTCGCGGTGCTGATGCCGGGGCAGACCGACCCCGGGCAGACGCCGGTGGCCCTCTGGTTCGCGCTGCCGCTGCTGCTCACCGTGAGCTGCCTGGGCATCGCCCGTATGGAGATCCACCCGTACACGCGCTGGGCCTCCCCGACCGGGCAGCGGCTGCTCGCCGCGCTGCCCAGGGGCACGGGATCGCTGCTCGCGGTCGCCGTGCGCGGGGTGCGCGCCGTGGACGATCCGGAGATGCGGGCGGCACTCGGCGGCGCCCGGAACGCCACGGCCGAGTGAGCTGAGAAACGCCCGAGTGGCGCATCGGAGTCATTGATCCGACACCGGCGACCTGGTGCTTTACATCGCCAACGACCGCCCCAAGTATCCCTTTGTTCCCGAGCCGCAAGGGTTCGAGAGCCCGACGAAAGGGATGCATCCAAGCGATGAGAGCAGCATCCGCCCTTTATGCCGCCGCGGGATCCCTGGTCCTCTCGGCCCTGGTCGCCGCCCCCGCGGGCAGTGCGACCGGCACCACCTCCCCCGAATCCCAGGGCACGGAACTCGCCGCCCGGCGCGCCGCGGCGGCCGGCATCACCTTCGGCGCCTGCCCCGCCGTGGAGAACCTCCCGGAACCGGTCACCTGCGGCACCGTCACCGTCCCCCTGGACTACGCCCGCCCCGACGGCCGGCAGATCAAGCTGACCGTCAGCCGTGTGAAGGCGACCGGCAAGCGGGGCGGCGAGAAGGTCGCGCGCCAGGGCGCGCTGGTCTTCAACCCCGGCGGTCCCGGCGGCAACGGCATGTACTTCCCGCTGGTCTCGATGATGCCGGAGTGGAAGAACATCGGCTCCGCGTACGACCTGGTCGGCTACGCGCCGCGCGGCGTGGGCCGCTCCGCGCCGCTGTCCTGCCAGGATCCCGAGCGGTTCGCCAAGGCCCCCAGCCAGTCGCCGACGTACCCCTCGCCCTCGTACAAGAAGGAGCGCGTCGCGCAGGCGCAGTCGTACGCGCGGGGCTGCGCCAAGAACCCCGGGCTCCAGCACTACACGACCCTCAACAACGCCCGTGACCTGGACGTCCTGCGGGCCGCGCTCGGCGAGCCGAAGCTGACGTACATGGGCGCCAGCTACGGCACGTACATCGGCGCCGTCTACGCACAGCTGTTCCCCTCGCACGTGCGGCGCATCGTCTTCGACTCGGCGGTCAACCCGGATCCGGACCAGATCTGGTACGTCAACAACCTGGAGCAGTCTGCCGCGTTCGAGCGCCGCTGGAGCGACTTCCGGGCGTGGGTCGCCCGGCACGACGCCACGTACCACCTGGGCACGACGCCCGAGGAGGTGCTGCACTCGTACGAGAAGGCGCGCGCGCAGCTCGCGCACGAGCCGGCGGGCGGGAAGGTCGGACCCGGCCAGTTGCAGGCGGCGTTCCTTCAGACGGGCTACTACGACGACTACTGGCCGATGCGGGCCGTGGCGCTGTCCGAGTATCTGAAGGGCAACCCGAAGCCGCTGATCGGCCAGGCCGCGCCGGCGCCACAGGCCGCCGCCGAGAACGAGAACGGCAACGCCGTCTACACGGCCGTCGAGTGCAACGACGCGCCCTGGCCGACGGACTTCGACACCTGGGACCGCGACAACTCGCGGCTCGCGCGCGTCGCGCCGTTCGAGACGTGGGACAACGCGTGGATGAACCTGCCGTGCGCCTACTGGTCGGCGCCGCGGCAGCGTCCCGTCGACGTGCGCACCCGGCCGGGCGCGCTGCCGCCCACGCTGATCCTGGCGGCCGAACGGGACGCGGCGACGCCGTACGCGGGCGCGCGCGAGCTGAACCGCCGTCTCGCGGGTTCGGTCCTGGTCACGGAGCGGGAGGCGGGCACGCACGGGATCGCGGGCGGCCCGAACGCCTGCGTCAACGGCCACCTGGACGCGTACCTGCTCGACGGCCAGGTCCCGATGCGGCGCGCCGCGACCTGCGCGCCGCACGCCGAGCCGACGCCGCTGGGCGGCTAGGGCCCCTCGGAGAGCTCAGAGCACGAGGAGCGGGGCCCGGGGCAGTGCCCCGGGCCCCGCTCCTGTGTGCCACGCGGTCGGGCTACAGCGCGCCCAGCCGCTCGAACGGGAACGGCGACTGGACCAGGGGCCTGACCGCCAGCCTGGTCAGCGGCAGCGCGTTGTCGTCGCCCGCCGTGCGGTTGGCGTGCAGTACGCCGCAGCGCGTGCAGCGGTGGACGAGCACCCACTCGCCGTCACCGCGTACGGAGATGGCGAGCGGCTCCATCCGGGCACCGCAGTCGGCCGCCCGGTCGCCCGGGGTGTCGTCGAGGTGACGGCTCCACAGGCAGGTCGGGCAGTGGTTGCGGTGGTCCGTGCCGACGGCGGTCATCGAGACGTCGAGGCCGCAGTTCAGACAGCGGAAGGACTGCGCGCGGGCCTCGGTGCGGGCCCGTCGTGAGGTGTTGCGGGACATCGTGGAAACGACTCCTGAGCGATACGGAAGGGACAGCGGTCAGCTGAATTCCCGTCTCGCATCCGGGAGTTCACGCAGCGGATGCGAGAACGGTCCCGAGGGCCGTGGGCATACAACACCACCTCTACGTCAAGGGCTCGGACCTTCGCATGAAAGCCCGAGCCATGACCGTGCGACAACCGATTTACGCGAGACCCTCGACGAGCTCGGCGACGGACTTGCGGCGGCCCGTGTAGAACGGGACCTCTTCGCGCACGTGGCGGCGCGCCTCGGAGGCACGCAGGAGACGCATGAGGTCGACGATCCGGTACAGCTCGTCGGCCTCGAACGCGAGGATCCACTCGTAGTCGCCGAGCGAGAACGAGGCGACCGTGTTGGCGCGCACGTCCGGGTAGCCACGGGCCATCTTGCCGTGGTCGGCGAGCATCTTGCGGCGCTCGTCGTCGGGCAGCAGGTACCAGTCGTAGGAGCGCACGAAGGGGTAGACGGAGACGTAGTCGCGAGGCGTCTCGTCGGCCAGGAACGCCGGGATGTGCGAGCGGTTGAACTCGGCGGGGCGGTGCAGCGCCATGTTCGACCACACCGGCTCCAGGGCGCGGCCCAGCCGGGTGCGGCGGAACAGGTTGTACGCCTCCTGCAGCTGGTCGGCGGTCTCCGCGTGCCACCAGATCATGAGGTCGGCGTCGGCGCGCAGGCCCGACACGTCGTACGTGCCGCGGACGGTGACGTCCTTCGCGGCGAGCTGGTCGAACAGCTCCTGGACCTCGTCGGCGTACCCGGAGCGGTCCTCGGGCAGGACGTCCTTCAGCTTGAAGACCGACCAGAGCGTGTAGCGGATGACCTCGTTCAGGTCCTTCGCCAGCTTGCCCTTGTTCGGGATGCGCTCTGCCGCCGGGTCGGTGGTGGGGTTCTCGTCGCTCATGTCCCTCATTCTCCCGCTCCGCCGTGCAGGCTCTGCACCGGGTGGGCCTTCAGCTCCTCGCGGGCGCCCGTGTCGCCGCTCAGCTCGTCCACCGCGGCGTACGCGCTCGCGATGCAGGCGGGGATGCCGACGCCGTCGTACGCCGCTCCGCAGACGGCGAGGCCGGGCAGCGGGGCGAGGTGCTCGCGGATGCGGGCGACGCGCGCCGTGTGGCCGACGGGGTACTGCGGCAGGCCGTCCTGCCAGCGGGTCACGTGGGACGCGACGGGGGCGGCGGACAGGCCGGTGGCCTCGCGCAGGTCGTCGCGGGCGATGCCGGTCAGCTCCGCGTCGTCGCGGGCCAGGTCCTTCTCGTCGCCGTAGCGGCCCACCGAGGTGCGCACGACCAGGAGGTCGGGGTTCTCCTCGGCGATCCAGCCCCACTTGTGGGAGGCGAAGGTGGCGGCCTTGATGGTGTGGCCGTCGACGGGCGGGACGAGGAAGCCGCTGCCCTCGGGCAGGTCGGCGCCGGCCTTGCGGTAGGCGAGCGTGATCAGGGCCATGGAGGCGTACTCGATCCCGCGCAGCTCCTGGGAGGCCATGGGGGACGCCGTGCGCAGCAGGCTAGCGGCGGGGGCGGCCGGCAGGGCGACGATCACCTGGTCGGCCTCGAAGGTGCGGCCCGACTCGGTGTCCACGCGCCAGGCGCGCTCCGCCCCACGGGCGCCCAGGGCCGTCGCGCGCACCCCGTGCAGGATGGTGCCGCCCTTGGCGCGCACCGCGTCCGCGACCGCCTCGGGCAGCGTGCCGACGCCGCCCTCGATGCCCATGAAGACCGGGCCGAGCTGCTGGTTCGCTGCCGTACGGGCCTGGATCGCGCGGACCGCCTCCGTGAGGGAGGTGTAACGGCGGGCCTCCTCGAAGAGCTGGGGGACGGCGCTGCGCAGCGAGATGCGGTAGGCGTCGCCCGCGTAGACGCCGCCGAGGAGGGGCTCGACGAGGCGGTCGACGACCTCCCGGCCGAGGCGCGCGGCGACGTACTCGCCGACCGCGATGTCGTCGCCGATCTCGGTGGGCGGGAGCTCGGCGTCCCGTCCGATGCGGGCCAGGCCCTCGTCGGAGAGGACGCCGGCGAGCGCGTCGGCCGTGCCGGGCACGCCCATGACGTGGCCCTTGGGCATGGGGCGCAGCTCGCCGCGGGTCCAGATCGAGGCCGTCGCCGTGGACGGCGGCTGGAGGCGGTCGGCGAGACCGACCTCACGGGCCAGGCCCACCGCCTCGGGCCGGCGCGCGAGCAGCGACTCGGCGCCGAGGTCGACCCGCGCCCCGGCGATCTCGCCGGCGCGGAGCTTGCCGCCGACCCGGTCGGAGCTCTCCAGGACCGTGACCCGGGCGTCGGGGTCGTGGTCGAGCAGCCGGTGGGCGGCCGCGAGTCCCGCGATGCCGCCGCCGATGACGAGGACGTTCCGGCCGTGCCCCGTACCCGTACCCGTGGATGTGTCCGTTTCGCGCATGCCCCCACTCTGTCAGAACGTCCGAGTCCCGACCGTGACCGGTTCGGGACCGCGCGGCAACCACCGAACCGGGGTGCTCGCGCGTCGAAGGAGTCGTCCGATGACCGTCACGTCCTTCGGGGGGTACGTCGATGCACGTTCCAGGTACGACCCGCACCGCGCCGCGCCCGCGGCCCGTCCATGCCGTCGCGAGCGTCCTGCTCGCCGCGGCACTCGCGCTCACCGGCTGCTCGGCCGGTGGTGGCGGCAACGACAGCAGCGACGCGAAGAGCCAGGCCGACAGCGCGGCGAAGGGCGCCGGCGGCGCCGGCGCCGACTCGTCCTCGTCGCAGGAGGCGAAGAAGCCGCCCAAGCTCACCGGCGTCCACATCATCCGCACCGCGAACCTCTCCCTCCGCGTCAAGGACGTCCCGGACGCCCGCGCCGAGGCGCGTACCGCCGCCGAGGACGCGGGCGGCATGGTCGGCAACGAGAACACCGACCGCGACGGCCACGGCCGCGAGCGGTCCCGGCTGACCCTGCGGGTGCCACAGGAGTCGTACGCCGAGGTGCTCGACCAACTCTCGGGCTCCGGGCGCCTGTTGGCGCTCGACGAGAGCGCGAAGGACGTCACCGACCAGGTCGTCGACGTGGACAGCCGCATCAAGTCGCAGCGGGCGAGCGTCGCGCGCGTCCGTGAACTCATGGACCGGGCGACGAAGTTGAGCGATGTGGTCACTCTGGAAGGGGAGTTGAGCAACCGCCAGTCGGAGCTGGAGGCGCTGCTCGCGCAGCAGGCGTCCCTGAAGGACCGCACGACGCTCGCCACGATCACCCTGAAGCTCACCGAGGCCCCGCCGGCCGGGGCCGCGGCCGCCGACGACGACCCCGGCTTCCTGGACGCGCTGTCCGGCGGCTGGAGCGCGTTCGTGACGGTGCTGAAGTGGATCGCGATGGCGCTCGCGGCCGTCCTGCCGTTCGCGGCGGTGACGGCGCTCCTGGTGGTCGCATGGCTGCGGCTCGTGCGGCCCCGGCTGCCGCGCCGCCCCGAGGAGCCCGCGGTGCAGACGGCGCTCGGCCCGCTGCCCGCCCACCCCACGTCCGATCCGGACCAGCGGGGCTGAGGGCCTTCCGCGCACCCCCGCCCACGTAGCGTGGGGCGCATGAGCACTGGGAATGAGCGACTCGTGGTCATCGGCGGCGACGCGGCGGGCATGTCCGCCGCGTCGCAGGCACGCCGACTGCGCGGTCCTGACGAGCTGGAGATCGTGGCCTTCGAGCGGGGGCACTTCACGTCGTACTCGGCGTGCGGGATCCCGTACTGGGTCGGCGGCCAGGTCGACGAGCGGGACGACCTCGTGGCACGCTCGCCGGCCGCGCACCGGGAGCGGGGCATCGATCTGCGGATGCGGACCGAGGTCGTGGAGATCGACACCGCGGGGCGGCGGGTCCGGGCGCGCGAGCTGGACGGCGGGGCCGAGTCCTGGACGTCGTACGACAAGCTCGTGATCGCGACGGGCGCGCGGCCGATCCGCCCCGCGCTGCCCGGCATCGACGCGGCGGGCGTGCACGGTGTGCAGACCCTGGACGACGGGCAGGCGCTGCTCGACACCCTGCGGGTGACGAAGGGGCGCCGCGCGGTGGTGGTGGGCGCCGGGTACATCGGCGTGGAGATGGCCGAGGCGCTGATCAACCGGGGCTACGAGGTGACGGTCGTCAACCGGGGCTCCCAGCCGATGTCGACGCTCGACCCGGACATGGGGCGCCTGGTGCACGAGGCGATGACGGGCATGGGCATCACCATGGTCGACGACGCCGAGGTGACGAAGGTCCTCACCGGCGACGACGGGCGGGTGCGGGCGGTCGCGACGCAGGACGCCGAGTACCCGGCGGACGTCGTGGTGCTGGGCATCGGCGTGCGGCCGGAGACGACCCTGGCGAAGGCGGCCGGGCTGCCGCTCGGCGACCACGGCGGGCTGCTCACGGACCTGGCGATGCGGGTGCGCGGGCACGACGACATCTGGGCGGGCGGCGACTGCGTCGAGGTCCTCGACCTGGTGTCGGGGCGCGAGCGGCACATCGCGCTCGGCACGCACGCCAACAAGCACGGCCAGATCATCGGCTCGAACGTGGGCGGCGGGTACGCGACGTTCCCCGGCGTCGTCGGAACGGCCGTCAGCAAGGTGTGCGACCTGGAGATCGCGCGGACGGGGCTGCGCGAGAAGGACGCGCGGCGGGCCGGACTGCAGTACGTGACCGTGTCCATCGAGTCGACCAGCAGGGCGGGTTACTACCCGGGCGCGGCGCTGATGACGGTGAAGATGCTCGCCGAGCGGCGCACCGGAAAGCTCCTCGGGGTGCAGATCGTGGGCCGCGAGGGCGCGGGCAAGCGGGTCGACGTCGCGGCGGTCGCCCTCACGGCCGGCATGACGGTCGAGCAGATGACGGCCCTGGACCTCGGCTACGCGCCACCGTTCTCCCCGGTGTGGGACCCGGTCCTGGTGGCGGCGCGCAAGGCGGTGGCGGCGGTGCGCGCCGGGTAGCGGTGCGAACCCCCGGGGCCCGCACCGCCGTCCTCGGCGCGCTCAGTCCGCGAGCCCCGCGGGGACCCGCGTCAGGATCGCCTCGGTGTCGACCTCGGGCGGCAGCGTGCCGAACGCGATGCCCCAGGAGCCGCCGAGCCGCGAGGAGTTGAAGGCGTCGGCGACGGCGGGCGTGCCGTGGCGCACCAGGAGCGAGCCCTGGAACACCAGGGCCATGCGCTCGACGAGCCGGCGGGCCTGGAACTCCAGGGTGTCGGTGTCCTGGAGGTCCTTGCGCAGTGCGGTGACGGCGGCGTCCAGGCGCCGGTCCGCGCCCCGGGCGAGCTCGACCTCGCCGAGGAAGCTGTCGAGGACCTCGGGCTGCTTGCGCAGGGCGCGCAGCACGTCGAGCGCGGCCACGTTCCCCGCGCCCTCCCAGATCGACTGGAGCGGCGCCTCCCGGTAGAGGCGCGGCATCCCGGACGTCTCGATGTAGCCGTTGCCGCCCAGGCACTCCAGGGCCTCGCCGACCACGGCCTGGGCGCGCTTGCACACCCAGTACTTGGTCACCGCGAGGCCGAGCCGCCGCACGTGCGACTCCGTCTCGGACTCACCCGCCCGGTCGGTCGCCCCGCCGAGCCGCATCAGCGCGAACACGGCGGCCTCGGACTCCAGGGTGAGGTCGGCGAGGACGTTGCGCATGATCGGCTGGTCGACGAGGCGCTTGCCGAACGCCGAGCGGTGCCGCGCGTGGTGGACGGCGCGCACCAGGCCCTTGCGCATGAACGACGAGCTGAGCACGGTGCAGTTGAGGCGCGTGAAGTTGACCATCTCCATGATCGTGCGCACCCCGCGCCCCTCGTCGCCGATGAGCCAGCCGGTGGCGCCGTGGTACTCGATCTCGGCGGACGCGTTGGACCGGTTGCCGAGCTTGTCCTTGAGCTGCTCGATACGGATCGCGTTGCGGGTGCCGTCGGGCAGGACGCGGGGCAGCAGCAGGCACGTGATCCCGTTCCGCGTCTGGACGAGGGTCAGGAACGCGTCGCACATGGGCGCCGAGGTGAACCACTTGTGGCCGAACACCTCGTACGTGCCGTCCGGGCGGGGGCGGGCGTTCGAGATGTTGGCGCGGACGTCGGAGCCGCCCTGGCGTTCGGTCATCGACATGCCGAGGACGAGGCCCGGCTTGTCGTCGAGGCGGCCCGGCGCGCCGTCGTAGTCGGGGACGGCGAGGCGGCGTTCGTAGGCGGCGGCGAGGTCCGGGGCGTGACGCAGGGTCGGGACGGCGGCGTACGACATGCCGATGGGGCACATGTGTCCGGACTCGGCCTGGCCCCAGGCGAACGCCTTCGCGGTGCGGGCGGCGTGGGCGCCGGGCCGCTCCTCGAACCAGGGGGCGGCGTTGAGCCCGTACGCGCAGGCCGCGGCCATGAGCGCGTGGTACGCCGGGTGGTACTCGACCTCGTCGCGGCGGTTGCCGACCGCGTCGTAGCGGTGCAGGACGGGCGCGTGCTCGTTGGCCAGGCGGCCCCACTCCTGTGCCTCGCGGCTGCCCGCGTGCCGGCCGACCCGGGCCAGGTCGTCGAGCGCCCACCCGGCGCCCTCCCGGACCAGGCCCTCGCGCAGGGCGGGGTCGGCGGAGACGTCGTAGTCGACGAGTTCGGGGGTCTGGTTGACGACTTCGTAACCGGTGTTCACCACTGCCTCCTCAAAGGCCTCGAAGACCTCGAACGACTTAAAGACCAAGGGACTTGGACACGACGCTCTTCATGACCTCGCTGGTGCCGCCGAAGATCCGCGACACCCGGGCGTCGGTGTAGAGCCGGGAGATGTCGTACTCCCTCATGTAGCCGTAGCCGCCGTGCAGTTGGAGGCAGCGGTCGATAACGCGGGCCTGCGTCTCGGTGCAGAACAACTTGGTCTTCGCTGCGTCGGCGACGGTGAGGGTGCCCGCGTCGAGGGCTGCGAGCGCCCGGTCGACGAGGGCCTGGCCCGCCTCCAGTTCGGTGGCGCAGTCGGCGAGGACGAACTTGGTGTTCTGGAAGTCGGCGACGCGGCGGCCGAACACCTTGCGCTCCTTGACGTAGTCCACGGCCAGGCGCAGGGCCGCGGTCGCCGTCGCCTGCGCATTGATGGCGATGGTGAGGCGCTCCTGCGGCAGGTTCGCGGTGAGCATCGTGAACGCGTCGCCCTCGGCGCCGAGCAGGTTGGCGGCCGGCACCCGCACCTCGTCGAACGACAGCTCGGCGGTGTCCTGCGCCTTGAGGCCCATCTTGTCGAGGTTGCGGCCGCGGGCGAAGCCGGGCATGCCCGCCTCGACGACCAGCAGCGACAGGCCCTTGCGCCGGTCCTCGGCGTCGTCCGAGGTGCGGGCGACGACCACGACGAGGTCGGCGTTGATCCCGCCGGTGATGAACGTCTTGGCGCCGCTGAGGACGTAGTCGTCGCCGTCGCGGACGGCCCGGGTGGCCATGCCGGCCAGGTCGGAGCCGGTGCCGGGTTCGGTCATTGCGATCGAGGCGATCAGGGAGCCGTCGGCGAAGCCGGGGAACCAGCGCCGGCGCTGCTCGTCGTCCGCGTACTCCAGGAAGTACGGCAGGACCGTGTTGAGGTGCACCTGGAGCCCGCCGACGGTGGCGGCGGCGTAACCGGTCTCCTCCAGGACGACGGCGTTGAAGCGGAAGCCCTCGACGCCGCCGCCGCCGAACTCCTCGGGTATCTGGAGGCCGTTGATGCCGATCGCCGCCGTCCTGCGGAACAGGTCGCGGGGCACGAGCCCGGCGCTCTCCCACGCCGGGACGTGCGGGACGATCTCCTTGTCGAAGAACTGCCGGACGACCTCGCGGAACGCCTCGTGGTCCTCGGTGTAGACGTCTCTGCGCATGGCTGTGTCTCGCTCCTGATGGGTGTCTGCGGTGGTGGGGTGCGGTTCAGACGCCGACGTGGATCACCGAGGCGGCGGCGAGGGCGTCGATCTCGGCCTGGGCGTAACCGAGTTCGGTGAGCAGTTCGGCGGTGTGCTCGCCGAGGGCGGGGGCGGCGCGGAGGCTGCCGGGACCGGTCGAGCCGAGGTGCCAGGGCGAGCCGAGGGTGGTGGCGCGGGTGCCGTCGGCGGCCTCGGCCTCGACGAACAGGCCGCTCGCCACGGCGTCGGGGCTCTTGATCACGTCGTCGTAGCCGCTGATCCGGCCGGCGACGAGACCGTTCGAGGTGAGCAGGTCCATCGCCGCGTCGGTCGTCATGTGCGCGAAGGAGGCGCGGAGTTCGGCGAGGAGGGCGGGGCGGTGCGCGACGCGCGCCGAGTTGGTCGCGAAGCGGTCGTCGGCGGGCAGGTCGTCGCGGCCGAGCAGCGCGCACAGCTTGGCGAAGTGCGGGGGCGCGTAGGCGGAAAGGACGAGGAGGCCGTCGGCGGTGGGCACGAGGTCGGCGGCGGGTGCGACGGCGGGCTGGCCGTTGCCGCTGCGGACGGGGGCCTTGCCGGTGATCAGGTACTCGCCCCAGTTGGGGCCCTGGAGGTGGATGGCCACTTCGAGCAGGGACACCTCGACCTCGTCGCCGACGCCGTGCCGCAGCCTGCGGATGTAGGCGCCGAGGACGGCCTCGGCGAACACGTGTCCGGCCGCGGCGTCGACGACGGGGAAGCCGACGCGCTGCGGTGCGCCGTCCGCCTCGCCGGTGACCCACATGATGCCGCTCTCGGCCTGCGCCGCGATGTCGAGCCCGGCACGGCCGCGGGACGGGCCGTGCGGGCCGAAGCCGGTCACGGTCGCGTAGACGAGGTGCGGGTGGGCGGCGCGCATCGCGGCGGCGCCGAGCCCGAAGCCGTCCATGACGCCGGGGCGCAGGTTCTGCACCACGATGTCCGCTCCGGAGATCAGCCGGCGGGCCACCTCGCGGCCGCGCGGGTCCTTGAGGTCGAGGGCGACGGCGCGCTTGCCGCGGTTGTACGTGCGCAGGATCGCGTCGCCGTAGAGGCCGATGCCGCGGGCGGCCTCGCCGCGCACCGGTTCGACCTTGACGACATCGGCGCCGAGGTCGACGAGGGTCTGGGTGGCGGCCGGGGCGGCGATGTACTGCCCGAAGTCGAGGACTCGGACGCCTTCCAGCGGGGCGTGCCCGGCAGCGTCGACCGGGGTGTTCATCGGGTGCCTCCCACGCGCTCGCGGATCCGGGCCAGGTCTCGTTCGGGTCGTACGAGGTACACGGCGACGGCGCCGCCGGCCACCATCAGGGCACCGGTGAGCCCGAACCCGTTGCCGTAGCCGATCTCGGCGGAGGGGGCCGCGTCGACGAGGTGGCCGAGCAGGAGCGGCGCGAGGATGCCGGCCAGGCTGTAGAAGGCGGCCAGGCCGCCCATCACGGCACCGCGCTGCTCGGGGTGCACGACGTCGCCGACGGCGATGAACGCCACGCCGTACGCCGCCGAGTTCATGGAGAAGGCCAGGCTGATGAAGACCATCTGCAACGGCCGGTCGTCGATCACGGTGAACAGGTACATCGACGCCCCGGCCAGCATCACCAGGCCGCCCGCGAGCCAGCCGCGCGTGACGCGTCTGCTCACGCCGCGCGCGGTGAGCCGGTTGGACAGCAGGCCCGCCGAGACCGCCGCCACCGCCGCGACCCCGTACGGCACGGTGACCAGCCAGCCGCTGGTGACGGTCCCGTAACCGAGCCCCTCGTTCAGGTAGAGCGGCAGCCAGGCGACCTTGAGGGTGGTCGCCAGGTAGGCGAAGGCGGTCAGGAGCGCGATGCCGATCACGGTGCGCGTGCCGACGAGGACGCGCAGCGGGGCCTCGACGGGCAGCGCCTCCGCGGTGAAGACACTCGCCTCCGGACCGGCCTCGGGCGCGTCCTTGCCGAGGGTCAGCCACGCCACCAGCCACAGCGCGCCGGCGACGACGAGCACGCCGAACGCCGTGTGCCAGGACCAGCGCGCGATCACCCAGGTCAGCAGGGGTGCCGCGAGCAGCGGGCCGATCGAGGCGCCCGCGGTGACCAGGCCGCCGGGCAGGCCCCGCTTCTCCGGCGGGAACCAGGAGTGCACGACGTGCGTGGCCAGCGCGTACGCCGGGCCCTCGGCGAAGCCGAGCACGATCCGGCAGGCCAGGACCGTGCCGAAGCCGACGGGGCCGAGCAGCGGCACCATGGCCGCGACCCACAGGAACATCAGGGCGGCGACCAGCCACCGCGCCTTGAAGCGTGCGGTGAGGGCGCCGAGCAGGACCGCGCCGACGGCGAACAGCCAGAAGAAGGACGACTGAAGGACGCCGAACTGCTCGGCTGATATGCCCAGGTCCCGCTTGAACTCGACGCCGGCGAATCCGAGTACGGCCTTGTCGGCGAAGTTCAGCAGCATGAACGCGAGCAGCAGGAACGTGACCACCCAGGCCCGGCGTCCCACCGGGCGGCTGCGAGTCGGCGCGGGCCGACTCCGGGGGCTGATGACGGTCATGGCGACTCCAGGGGTGAAAGAGACCGCGCGGAAGGAAGGTCAGCGGCCGGTGAAGACGGGCCGTCGACGTTCGAGGAACGCCGCGGCGGCTTCGCGGGCGTCCTCGGAGTGGAAGCAGCGCACCATCCGGTCGGTCTCCGGGCCGAGGTAGTCGGCGAACGGCACCGTGGTGGCGTCGAGCAGGTTCTGCTTCATGGCGCGCACCGCGAGCGGCGCCGAGGCCGCGAGCCGGCCGGCGATCCCCTCGACGGTCTTCTCCAGCTCGCCGTCCGGCGCGACCTCCATGACGAGGCCGAGCGCGGCGGCGCGGCGCGCGTCGAACTTGCCGGGCAGCAGGAACAGTTCGCGGGCGCGGGCGGCGCCGAGCAGCCGGGTCAGGAGCCAGATGCCGCCGAAGTCGCCGGAGAGGCCCGCGTTGAGGAAGGCCGTGTTGAACACCGCGCCCTCGGCGGCGATCCGCAGGTCCGTGGCCAGGGCGAGGGAGAACCCGGCCCCCGCGCAGGCGCCGTTGATCGCGGCGACCGTGACCTGCGGCATGTGGTGCAGCTGTTGCACGACGCGGCCCGCCCGGCGCAGCCGCGCCGTGTCGCCCTCGACCGAGTCGCCGCGCAGCGACCTGGCCTCGGGCGGGGCGGCGAGGTCGGCGCCGACGCTGAACGCCGAGCCGGATCCGGTGAGGACGACGACCCGTACCTCGGGGCTCGCCTCCAGGTCGCCGAGCACCTCGGAGAGCTCGCGCAGGAGTTGTACGGACACGGCGTTGCGGCGCTCGGTGTTGCGGAGCGCGACCGTCGCGACGGATCCGGCGATGGAGCAGGTGACCTGCGCGGACATGGCGGACCTCCAGGTGCGGTGCGGCGGCTCTCAAGTCGCGGGCCCGAGGCCGGACTTGATGTGCCTCCCATCGAAGCGCCTGCCGACCGGGAGGGTCCAAGACCCAATTCGAGCCGGACCGACTGTCCGCGCCTATCGATCCTCACGGCCGAACCCAAGGGACCGCCCCCCGCCCATCGACCCTCACCGCCGAACCCGACCGACCGCGCACATCGACCCTCACCGCCGAACGGGGCCGACCGCCCCCGCCTATCGATCCGTAGGTGCCGTGCCATGCGGTGGTCCGTCCGGCACGTCCGGTCCGTCCGGCACGTCCGGTCCGTCCGGTCCGTCCGGCGCGTCGACCCGGACCGGCAGCGAGCGCCGGAAGCGTTCGCGTTGCCGCTGTTCGACCGCGGCCATGGTGGCGGCCGACGCCTCGACCAGGGACTCGCCGGCCGCCATCCGCCGCTCCACGGCCCGGGACCAGGACGCGAGCCGGTCCTGGGTGTGCGCGAGGAACGCCGCGGCCGCCGGGGTGAGCCGCCCCGGCCGGTGGACGACACCGACGCGCCAGGAGGTGTGCGGTGCCAGGTCCCGTACGACGGCGCCGCGCTGCCGGGCCTCCAGCGCGACCCGCAGCGGCAGGATCGCGGCGCCCGCGCCGGACAGCACCATGGGGACGACCGCGCCCCGCTGCGGCACCTCGACGACCACCGCGGGCTCCACGCCGTGGGCGCGCAGCACGGACTCCACGTACTCGCGGCTCGCCGTGTTGCGCTCCCCCATCACCAGGGGCACGTCGCGCATCGCCGCCAGCGGCACCGCGTCCGGCAGGTCCTGCTCGCAGCCCGGCGGCAGGACCAGCATGAAGTGCTGTTCGACGAGGAACTCCTGGGCCAGCCCGTCGTACGGCGTGGGCAGCACGGTGACGCCCAGTTCGCAGGCGCCCGACTTCACGAGGTCGACCACCTCGGCGTGCCGGTCGCGCTCCTCCACCCGCAGTCGCACCTGCGGCCGCCGCACCCGGAACTGCGCGACCCACACCGACAGCGGGTCCGTCGACACGGCCGACAGGCCCGCGATGTCGATCCGTCCGCCCTCGACGTCACCGACCTCGCGCACAGCCTCCCTGGCCTGGTCGAGATCGCGCAGCACCTGCCGGGCGGGCCCGACCAGGGCCTCGCCGGCGGGCGCGAGGACGAGACCGCGACCGACCCGGTGGAAGAGCTGGGTGCGCAGCTCCTTCTCCAGTCTGCGTACCGACTGCGACAGCGACGGCTGGGCGACGTGCAGGGCGTCCGCCGCGCGGTGCACACCGCCGTGGTCGACGACGGCGAGGAAGTACTCGAGCTGTCTGAAGTCCATGGCCGCGGCCTCAGAGCGCCGCGTCGCGCGCCGCGACGACCGCGTCGACCAGGTCGAGCCCGGCCGCCCGGTGAGCGGCGATCGTCTCGTACCAGCCGCGCAGCGCGTCGCGTACGTCGGTCACGAACTGCTGGGCCGCGGGCGCGAGGACGCCGGCCCGGTGCACGACGCCGAACGGGGACTCGATCAGCGGATCCGTCTCGACGACGCAGGCCCCCGCGTCCAGGGCGGCCGCGCACATCCGCAGCGGCAGGAACGCCTGGAACCCGGAGCGGAGGACGAAAGCCAGTTGGGCGCTGCGGCTGGGCACGGTGGCGCCGGTCGTGAGGTCGACGCCGTGCGCGGCGAGGGCGGCCTGGACGGCGTCCTCCTCGTTGCGGGCGACCTGGCGGCGGGCGAGCGGCAGGTCGCCGATGCCGTCGAGCGGGGCGCGACCGTCGCGGGTGGCCGGACGGCGGCCGCCGGGGCGGACCAGCAGCAGCCGCTGCACGCCGAGTTCGATGAAGGCCAGGTCGCTGCGCAGGTCGTCGGGGGCGAGGGTGAAGCCCAGTTCGGCGCGCCCGTCGGCGACCGCCGCCACCAGCGCGTGGCGGGAGTCGACCTCGCTGATGTCGAGCCGGACGGCCGGGTACTCGCGGGTGAAGCCGCCCGCCCAGGCGGCCACCGCCTCCGCCGACATGTCGGGCGTGCACATCACGGTGAGCACGCCGCCGCCGACCTCGCGAGCGCCGCGCATCGCGTCCTGGACGGCGACCACGTCGTCCAGGACGCGGCGGGCCAGCGGTACCAGTTGCGTGCCCGCGGAGGTGGGGGCGAGGCGGCGCGCGGTGCGGTGGAACAGCTCGACCTTCAGCTCCCGCTCCAGGGACCGGATCGAGCCGGAGAGGGTGGGCTGCGACAGATACAGGTGCTCGGCGGCGCGGCCGAGCCCGCCGTGGTCCACGACCGCCAGAAAGTGTTCGAGCTGTCTCAGCTCCACCGGTTCCCTCCTCCGCGGCCTACACCTCTACGGCAGACCGGCGGGTGACACGGTACGTGTCGGGGAGCGTGCCATCCCGTCCCACCTGCCGGTTCACGGCCCGGCCGAGGTTGCGCTCGTGCACCGGCGAGGACCCTTCATAGATCCGCAGCGCCCGCACGTCGCGCCACATGCGCGGTACGGGGTGGTCGCCGACGATGCCCTCGCCGCCCATCAGCTGGACGCAGCGGTCGGCGACGCGGCTCGCCATCTCGGACGCGAACAGCTTGGCGGCGGCGATGCGGTGGCGCGGCACGGTGCCGGAGTCGAAGGCGCGGGCCGCCTCCATGGTCAGGGCCCGCGCGGCCTCCAGGTCGGCGAAGCAGCGGCCGAGGTCGGCCTGGACGGCGCCGAGATCGGCGAGCGGCGCCCCGAACTGTTCCCGGTCGGACAGGTGCCGGGAGGTCTCCTCCAGCATGCGGGTGGCCTGGCCGACGCAGGTCGCGGCGACGTGCAGGCGGGCGTGGTTGATGCCGCGCAGCGCCGCCGCGAACCCGGTGCCGGTCCGGCCGCCGAGCAGGGCGGAGTCGGCCACCCGTACGCCGGTCAGCTCGATCTCGGCGACGGGGGCCTCGGCGTGCCCGTTCATCCGGGTGGGCAGGCTGGTGCGTACGCCCTCGGTGGCGCGGGGCACGAGGAAGGCGGAGACACCGGCGGCGCCGTCGGCGGGTGCGCCGGTCCGCGCGAAGACGACCAGTTCGTCGGCCCAGTGGGCGTTGGTGATGTACCGCTTGCGGCCGTCGATGACCCAGCCGCCGTCGACGCGGCGGGCCGTGGTGGTCAGCGAGGCGGCGTCCGATCCGGCGCCGGGCTCGGTCAGCGCGAACGCGGTGACGTGCTCACCGGCGGCCATCCTCGGCAGCAGTCCCTCGCGCTGCGCGTCGGTGCCGTGGTCGAGGATCGCCTGCGAGCACAGGCCGATGACGGTGGAGAACCGGGACCGGTAGACGCAGGAGGCGCGGGTGAACTCCATGGTGAGCCGCACCTGTTGGGTCATGGTCCACTCCAGGCCGCCGAGGCGCCGGGGGATGGACACCGCGAACAGGCCGCCCCTGGCCAGCGCGTCGAGTACGTGGTCCGGGACCGCGCCCGCCTCCACCATCTCCCGCTCGGCGGGGATGAGGACGTCGTCGGTGAGGGCGGCCACCCGCGCGAGGTACGCCTCGAAGTCGAGGGTGAGGACGTCGGGGTCGATCATGCGGGTTCCTCCGTGAGGTCGTGGGCGGCGGGGTCGCGCGGAGCGGCGCGCACAGCGCCGCTGTCGATCAGGGCCCGGATCTCGTCCTCGCTGCGGCCGAGTTCGGCGAGGACGCGGGCGGTGTGTTCGCCGGTGCGGGGCGCGGGCGGTGTGCGCGTGGGGCGCCGGCCGCCCAGGGAGAACGGGGTGGTGGGCGCCGTGCGGCCGCCCCGTCCGTCGGGGCAGTCGGCGACGATCCCGGACGCCAGCAGGTCGGCGTCGTCGACGATCTCGTCGAAGCGGCGGACGGCGCCGCACACGATGCCGGCCGCCCGCAGCCGCTCCTGGGCGGTGGCGCGGTCGAGCCGGCCGAGCGTGTCGTGCAGGGCGTCGAGCAGCGCGGGGCGGTGGGCGACGCGGTCGGGATTGGTCGCGAACCGCGGGTCGCTGGCGAGTCCGGGGCGGCCGATGGCCTCGCACAGCGCCGCGAACTTCTCCTGCGTGTACGCGGAGACGACGAGCGTCCCGCCGTCGCGCGTACGCACGAGGTCGGCGGCGGGGGCGGCGAGGGCCTGGCCGTTGCCACGTCGGCGCGGGGCCGCGCCGGCGAGTTCGTACTCGGCCCAGGTGGCGGCCTGCGCGTGGACGACCGCCTCCATGAGCGAGGTCTCCACGACGTCGCCGCGGCCGGTGGTCGCGCGCTGGAGCAGCGCGGCGAGCACCCCGGACGTGAGCGCCTGCGCGGCGAGCACGTCGGCGACGGTGAAGCCGACGCGCTGCGGGTCGCCGTCCGCCTCCCCGGTGAGGTCCATGACGGCGAACTCGGCCTGTGCGGCGATGTCCAGGCCCACCCGGTACGCCGACGGGCCGCGGGTCCCGAACCCGGTGACGAAGCCGTAGACGAGGCGGGGGTGGCGGGCGCGCAGGGTGTCCGCGTCGAGCCGGAGGCGTTCGCTGACGCCGTGCCGGAAGTTGTGCAGCACCACGTCGGCGGAGGCGACGAGATCGCGGACGACGGCGTGCCCGGCCGGGTCGCGCAGGTCGACGGCGAGGCTGCGCTTGCCGCGGTTGTTGGCGCGGACCATGGCCTGGCCGAAGGGTCCGATGCCGCGCGCCTGGTCGCCGCCGGGCGGCTCGACCTTGATGACGTCGGCGCCGAGGTCGGCGAGGTTCTGTCCGGCGCCGGGCGCGGCGATGTACTGGCCGAAGTCGACGACGCGCAGTCCGGTGAGGGGGTCATCGGGCGGCCTCGGTGGCGGCGGCGCGGCGCCGGGCGGTCTCGGCGAGCAGCACTGCGCGCGAGCGCCCCGGGTCGAGGAGCAGGCCGCCGGCCACCGCGAAGACGCAGATGGTGATGCCGACGACGAGGAATCCGTCGGCGTAGCCCTGGGAGACGGTGTCGGCGGCGTCCACGATGGCGCCGAGCAGCCAGGGCGCGATGATCCCGGCGACGCTGTAGGCCGCGATGATGCAGCCGAAGAATCCGGGCCGGTGCTTACGGGGCAGGAAGTCGGCGGCGCCCGCGAAGGCGACGGAGAACGCCACGCTGTTGATCGAGAACGCGGCGACGACCAGGGCCAGTTGGAGTCCGCCCGGCGGAACCCGGGTGAAGGCGATCATGGCGAGGCCCGCGAAGCACAGGAACGCCATGGTCAGGAACCCGCGCGCGGCCCGCGCCGAACGGCCCGCCCGCAGCATGCGCCCGGACAGCCACCCGGCGGTGAGCAGCACGACGATCGCGCAGCCGTACGGGAGGGTGGCGAGCAGTCCGACCGTGCCACGGGAGTAGCCCATCCCGTCGTGCAGGAAGGACGGCAGCCAGGACACCTTCAGCGAGGTGATGAGGTAGCCGGCGAAGGAGAGCAGGGCCAGCCCCCAGAAGCTGCCGGTGCGCAGGAGCACGTACAGGGGGACGTCGATGTCGCCGTTGGGGTCGGGTTCCTCCGCGACGGGAGCGGCGCTCTCGCGCGGTCCCATGCCGGGCTCGCGCCGTGTCACGACGAGCCAGACCACCGCCCACAGGGCGCCGACCGCGACGAGTACGGTGAACGCGGCGTGCCACGTCCACGTCACGATGATCCAGGTGAGCAGCGGGGTGGCGATCAGCGGTCCGACCGAGGAGCCCGCGTTGACGATCGCGCCGGCGAAGGCGCGCCGCTCGGACGGGAAGCGGTCCGCGACGACGGACTGGCACAGGGCGTGCGCGGGCCCTTCGAAGAAGCCGAGGACCATCCGCGACGCGATCACCACGGTCACCGTGGTGGGTACGGTCAGCGGCGCCATGCTCGCCACCCAGGCGATCATCAGCGCGGCCGCGGACCAGCGCCAGCCGATCCGCCGGAAGAACAGCGCGAGGACCACGGCACCCGCGGCGAACAGCCAGAAGAACGCGCTGGACATCAGGCCGTACTGACCGGCGGTGAGCCCGAGGTCCTTCTCCAGGTCCGGCGCGGCGAGCCCGATGGCCGCCTTGTCGGCGAAGTTGAGGGTGAAGAAGGCCAGGAGCAGACCGATGATCCACCAGTCCCTCGGGGTCACCCCCCGACCGGGTCCGGACTCCTGTGCTGTTCCGGTCCCGGCCGTCGCCTGCGGCGCTGCATGCGCGGTCACGTCCACCTCCACGGTCGTGCGTCACCGGGTCGGGTGACGCACAGCACAGGGAATCGGAGGGGGAGGCCGCGAACAATGGCCGCTTTCCGCAGGGACCCTTCGGTGATTCCGAAGCGTCCCCGCGGGTCTCACACCGCGGTCTGCGTGTGGACGTACTCCACGAGCCGGGTCAGCGCGTCCGGGTCGGTGTTCGGCGGCACGCCGTGGCCGAGGTTGAAGACGTGGCCCTCCAGGTCGGCGGCGGCGTCGAGCACCTCGCGCGCCTTCTCCTCCACCGCGGCCTGCGTGGAGAAGAGGATCGCGGGGTCGAAGTTGCCCTGGAGCGCCTTGCCGGGGCCGACGCGGCGCGCGGCCTCGTCGAGCGGCACGCGCCAGTCGACGCCGACGACGTCCGCACCGGCCTCGCCCATGAGGCCGAGCAGCTCACCGGTGCCGACACCGAAGTGGATGCGCGGTACGCCGTACGACTCGACGGCCCGGAACACCTTCTGCGAGGCGGGCATGACGGAGCGCCGGTAGTCGGCCGGGGCGAGCGCGCCGACCCACGAGTCGAACAGCTGCACGGCACTCGCGCCGGCCTCGATCTGCACCTTCAGGAACGTCGAGGTGATCTCGGCGAGCCGGTCGAGCAGCTCGGCCCAGAGCTCGGGGTCGCCGTACATGAGCGCCTTGGTGTGCTCGTGGTTGCGCGACGGGCCGCCCTCGACGAGGTAGCTGGCCAGGGTGAACGGCGCGCCCGCGAAGCCGATGAGCGGGGTGGCGCCGAGTTCCGCGGTGAGCAGGCCGATGGCCTCGGTGACGTAGTGGACGTCGTCCGGGGTCAGGTCCCGCAGCTGGGCCAGGTCGGCGCGCGAGCGGATCGGGTTCGCGATGACCGGGCCGACGCCGGGCTTGATGTCGAGGTCGATGCCGATGGCCTTGAGCGGCACGACGATGTCGCTGAAGTAGATCGCCGCGTCGACGTTGTGCCGGCGGACCGGCTGCATCGTGATCTCGGCGACCAGCTCGGGCCGCATGCAGGACTCGAGCATCGGGATGCCCGCGCGCACCTTGTGGTACTCGGGAAGCGAACGCCCCGCCTGCCGCATGAACCAGACCGGAGTGTGCGGCACGGCCTCGCGCCTGCACGCCTTGAGGAAGGCGGAATCCTTGGTGGCTTCGTACGTCGCTGACGGCTGCTGGCCCGTGGGCAGGGTGTTGGCACTCACGTCGGAAAGTCTCGCACGCCCGCGCGCCCTGCCGAGAAGGGTGTCGGGCGGCGGGTGTCCTTGCCTGCGCGAAGGCCTCGTTCCCCTTAACCTTCCCCGCATGGCTGCGGCTCAGGTACGACGGTCGAACGGCGCGGACGGGATGAGTGAATCGGTGCGGGAGGGGCAGAACGCTCGGGACATGAACGCTGCACAGAAGAAGGACGACACGGCGCCCTCCACTCCGCCGGCGTTCCGCACGGCGGTCGACGCCCTGCGGTCGGCGCGGTTGCGGCGGGAGATCGAGATCGACCCCACGCGCCCGCCGCAGCGCCTGGCCCCTTTCTCCTACGCGTTGGAGGCGACGGTCGTCGACCCCGCGGACGATGACGACGCCCTGGCCGACGGCCGGCTCGTCCTGCTGCACGATCCGGAGGGGCACGAGGCGTGGCGCGGCACGTTCCGCCTGGTGACGCTGGTGCGCGCGGAGCTGGAGCCGGAGATGGCGGCGGATCCGATGCTGCCGGACGTCTGCTGGTCGTGGCTGACCGGCGCGTTGCAGGCCCGCGGCCTCGGGTACGGGGAGCCGTCCGGGACGGTCACCCGGGCCGGCTCGCACTACTTCGGCGGGATCGGTGACCGGCCGCCGACCTCACAGATCGAGATCCGCGCGTCGTGGACGCCGCGCGAGGGTCTGGGCGGCGTCCCGGACACGGCGGCGCACCTCGCGGCGTGGTGCGAACTGCTCTGTCAGATCGCGGGTCTGCCGCCCGCGGCCGGGGGCCACGGCTCGGAGGGGGCCGTGGTCACGCTTCCGCAGCGCCGCGGACCGCATCCTTCGTAGATTCAGAACCGATCATTTTCGGCCGCGTCGAGCGTCTGCCCGGCGCGGCCTTCGCTCGTTCCGGTGCGGTTCCGATTCGGTTCGATCTTCGGATGATCGATACTGTGTCCGAATTGCGTGAATTGTTACTCACTAAATCGTGATCTTTCTCTAAAGGCGGGCGGGTTTGCTGCCGAAGACACCTGTGACCTTGACAGCACGGTTCGTCCCCGCACCCCAGGAGGCCTGGTGTCCGTTCTCCTCGAGCAGCCCTCAAGCCTGGTCGCCTACCGCCCGAACAAGCCGACCGCGATGGTGGTCGTGGCCGACCCCCGCGTCCGCTCCACCGTCACGCGCCATCTCTGGGCGCTCGGTGTGCGTGACGTGATCGAGGCCTCGTCCGTCGCGGAGGCTCGTCCCCGCATCGGCAACCCCCGTGACATCTGCGTCGCCGACGTCCACCTCCCCGACGGATCCGGCCTGACGCTCCTCTCCGAAACCCGAGCCGCGGGCTGGCCCAACGGCCTCGCCCTCTCCGCCGCCGACGACATCGGCGCCGTTCGCAACGCCCTCGCGGGCGGCGTGAAGGGCTACGTCGTCACCGGCACCCGGACCAACATCGGTCTGCCCACCCGTCCCGGCGCCGCCCCCATCGGGTCCGCGGCCGCCCGTATGCACCGCCGCCCCCCGGGTGCCCCGAGCCACCCGGGCGGCTACCGGGAGCTGTCGGGCCGTGAAGTGGAGGTGCTCCGGCTCGTCGCCGAGGGCCAGTCGAACAAGGCCATCGGCGTCTCGATGGGCCTGTCCGCCCTGACCGTCAAGAGCCACCTCGCCCGGATCGCCCGCAAGCTCGGCACGGGTGACCGTGCCGGAATGGTGGCGGTCGCCCTCCGTACCGGAATCATCCACTGATCCAAGAGTGGCCGGATCTTTCCGGTTTACGGCTCTTCAACGCCCGTCGACGGAACGTTCCGTCGACGGGCGTCGTCCGTTCACAGATACCCTTGACAGGTGACCGACGCCCAAGAGACCGCAGCAGACAGTTCACTGCGCACCACCGGAGGCGCCCCTCCGGACGACGGCGGATCTGTTGAAGAGGCGCCGATCCCCCTTCTCGAACCGCGCGAGGGCATCCCGCCGGTGATCGCCGACGCGGACGCGCTCGCCGAGGTGGTCGCGGCCTTCGCCGCGGGCACCGGACCCGTGGCCGTCGACGCCGAGCGCGCGTCCGGCTACCGCTACGGGCAGCGCGCGTATCTCGTGCAGCTGCGCCGCGAGGGTGCGGGCTCCGCGCTCATCGACCCGGTCGCCTGCCCCGACCTGTCCGGACTCGGCGCGGCCATCGCCGACGCCGAGTGGGATCTGCACGCCGCCACTCAGGATCTGCCCTGTCTGCGCGAAATAGGCATGGTGCCCACCAAGCTGTTCGACACCGAGCTGGCCGGACGCCTCGCCGGGTTCCCGCGCGTGGGACTCGGCGCCATGGTCGAGAGCGTCCTCGGCTACCAGCTGGAGAAGGGCCACTCGGCCGTCGACTGGTCGACGCGCCCGCTGCCCGACCCCTGGCTGCGCTACGCGGCGCTCGACGTGGAGCTCCTCGTCGACCTGCGGGACGCCCTGGAGAAGGAGCTCGACCGGCAGGGCAAGCTCGACTGGGCCCACCAGGAGTTCGACGCGATCGCCTCCGCGCCGCCCGCGCCGCCCCGCAAGGACCCGTGGCGCCGCACGTCCGGCATGCACAAGGTGCGTCGCCGCCGGCAGATGGCCGTCGTACGGGAGCTGTGGACCGCGCGGGACAAGATCGCGCAGCGGCGTGACGTGTCGCCGGGCAAGGTCCTCGGGGACACGGCGATCGTCGAGGCCGCGCTCTCCCTGCCGGTGAACGCGCACGCGCTGGCCGCGCTGCCCGGATTCGGGCACCGGATGGGGCGGCGTCAGCTGGAGCAGTGGCAGGCCGCCGTCGACCGGGCCAGGGAGCTGCCGGAGGCCGAGCTGCCGCAGCCCGGCCAGCCGATCGCGGGACCGCCGCCGCCGCGCGCCTGGGCGGACAAGGACCCGGCCGCCGCGGCCCGGCTGTCGGCGGCGCGGACCGCGGTGTCGGCCCTCGCCGAGACGCTGAACATGCCGCAGGAGAACCTCATGACGCCGGACACCGTGCGGCGCGTGTGCTGGGAGCCGCCGTCCGTGGTGGACGCGGACTCCGTCGCCGCAGCCCTGGCCTCGCACGGGGCGCGGCGCTGGCAGGTCGAGCAGGTCACGCCCGTGCTCGTGGCGGCCCTGAAGGCGGCGCGCGGCTGAGCCGTCCGCCCCCTCGCTCCCTCCGGCTGGTGCATCGAGGCCCCGGCTTCGTACGTCGCGTACGAGGCCGGGGCCTTCGCCGTGGGGTCGTCGTGACGGGTGTTGTTGCAGAGTCAGGACATCCGGACCGTTCTGAACGCGCTCACCTCTCGCTACTTTCTGAGCATGTTCAAAAAGGGGCGGGACCGGGAGACGCAGGGGTACGGGGACTGGGTACGGGCCTTCGAGGCCGAGCGGGAGCGGCGGGCGCGGCGGGGGGATCCGGCGTGGGAGCGGGGCGCGCGGCTGCCGCCCTCGCTGGTCCGCAGCCTCCAGCGGTTCCAGGTCGGCGAGGACGGGGACGGCGCCGAGCTGCTCGGCAAGGCGGCGCGGGCCGGAGACGCCCAGTACACCGCCGCCGCGCACCTGTTCGTCGCCGAGGAGCAGAACCACGCCCGGCTGCTCGCCCTCCTCCTGGAGGCCGGCGGGGCGCGGACGCTGGAGTCGCACTGGAGCGACACCGTGTTCGTGCGGCTGCGCCGGCTGCTCGGGCTGCGGCTGGAACTGCTCGTCCTGATGGTGGCCGAGGCGGTGGCACTGCGCTATTACCGGGCGCTGCGCGACGGTGGCGCCGATCCGCTGCTCCGCGAGGTCGCCGGGCGGATCCTGGCCGACGAGGAGCGGCACGTGCCGTTCCACTGCCGCCGGCTGCGCGAGGGCTTCGCCCGGGTGCCGCGGCCCGCGCGGTACGCGGTGACCGGGGGCTGGCGGCTGCTGCTCGCGGGGGCCGCCGTGCTGGTCGCCGTGGACCACGGCGCGGCTCTGCGGAGGTGCGGCGTCACCCGGTCCGTCTTCGTCCGGGACATCGTGGCGTCGTCCGCCGTCATGGCCGCGGTGATCGCGGGCCGGGATGTGACCTTCGCCGCTCCGGCCGTGGGGACTGGGCAGCATGGTTACCCGCAAGTAGCATGAGGGTGTGAGCGCGCGCTCAGTCGCGCGCCGTGGCAGTGCCGTCCCGCATCTTGGAGGAGAGCCATCGTGCCTCGTACCGTCAGGGACGTCGTCTTCGTCGACGGCGTCCGCACCCCGTTCGGCAAGGCGGGCCCGAAGGGCATCTACCACGAGACCCGCGCCGACGACCTCGTCGTCAAGGCCATCCGGGAGCTGCTGCGCCGCAACCCGAACCTGGACCCCGCGCGGATCGACGAGGTCGCCATCGCCGCGACCACGCAGATCGGCGACCAGGGTCTGACCCTCGGCCGCACGGCCGGGATCCTCGCCGGCCTCCCCCAGTCGGTCCCCGGCTACTCGATCGACCGCATGTGCGCGGGCGCGCTGACGGCCGTCACCACGGCCGCGGGCTCCGTCGCGTTCGGCGCGTACGACGCCGTCATCGCCGGTGGTGTCGAGCACATGGGCCGCCACCCCATGGGCGAGGGCGTCGACCCGAACCCGCGGTTCGTGAGCGAGAAGCTCGTCGACGAGTCCGCCCTGTTCATGGGCATGACCGCCGAGAACCTGCACGACCGCTACCCGACCATCACCAAGCAGCGCGCCGACGAGTACGCCGTGCGCTCGCAGGAGAAGGCGGCGAAGGCGTACGCGAACGGCAAGATCCAGCAGGACCTGGTCCCGATCTCGGTGCGCAACACCAACGCCGAGGTGGGCGAGACCGGTTGGGGTCTGGTCACCGCCGACGAGCCGATGCGTCCGGGCACGACCCTGGAGAACCTGGCCGGCCTCAAGACGCCGTTCCGTACCCACGGACGCGTCACGGCCGGCAACGCCGCGGGCCTGAACGACGGCGCCACCGCCTCGATCATCGCGAGCGAGGACTTCGCCCGCGAGAACAACCTCCCCGTGAAGATGCGCCTCGTCTCCTACGCCTTCGCGGGCGTCGAGCCGGAGGTCATGGGCTACGGCCCGATCCCGGCCACGGAGAAGGCCCTCGCCAAGGCGGGCCTGTCGATCGAGGACATCAACCTCTTCGAGATCAACGAGGCCTTCGCGGTCCAGGTGCTCGCGTTCCTGGAGCACTACGGCATCGCGGACGACGACGCGCGCGTCAACCAGTACGGCGGCGCCATCGCCTACGGCCACCCCCTCGCCTCCTCCGGCGTACGTCTGATGACGCAGCTGGCGCGGCAGTTCGAGGAGCAGCCCGAGGTCCGCTACGGCCTGACCACGATGTGTGTCGGCTTCGGCATGGGCGCCACGGTCATCTGGGAGAACCCGCACCACAAGGACGCCGGAGGCGACAAGTGAGCACCACCACCGCTGAGCTCCTGAAGGGCGCGGCCGAGCTGTTCCCGGGCGAGGTCGTCACGTCGGCGCACGTACGCCACCTCGAACTCCCGCACGGCGCGGGCCGGTTCGCCCTCATCACGCTGGACAACGGCTTCGACCACACGAAGCCCACGACCTTCGGCCCGGGTTCGCTCGCGAACCTGAACGTCGCCATCGACCAGGTGGAGGCGGAGGCCGCGGCCGGCGACATCGTCGGTGTCGGTGTCACCGGCAAGCCGTTCATCTTCGCGGTCGGCGCCGACCTCAAGGGCGTCGAACTGCTGAAGAACCACGACGACGCGCTCGCCATCGGCAAGGGCGGCCACGAGGTCTTCAAGCGCCTCGCGGGCCTGGCCGTGCCGACCTTCGCGTACTACAACGGTGCCGCCATGGGCGGCGGCGTCGAGGTCGGCCTGCACTGCACGTACCGCACGGTCTCCAAGGCGCTGCCCGCGTTCTCGCTGCCCGAGGTCTTCCTCGGCCTGGTGCCGGGCTGGGGCGGCTGCACCCTGCTCCCGAACCTCATCGGCGCGGACAAGGCCGTCTCGGTGATCATCGAGAACAGCCTGAACCAGAACAAGCAGCTCAAGGGCAAGCAGGTCTACGAACTCGGCATCGCGGACGCGCTGTTCGAGGGCGCGGACTTCCTGGAGCAGTCACTCCTGTGGACCGCGCAGGTCCTCACGGGCGACGTCAAGGTCGAGCGTCCTGACGTCGACCGCGGCGAGGCCTGGGACCAGGCCGTCGCGCGCGGCCGCTTCATCGCCGACTCCAAGGTGCACGGCGCCGCCCCGGCCGCGTACCGCGCGCTCGACATCATCGCCGCGTCCAAGGACGGCGACCTCCAGGCGGGTTACGACGCCGAGGACAAGGCCCTCGCCGACCTGATCATGGGGGGCGAACTGCGCGCGGGCATCTACGCGTTCAACCTCGTCCAGAAGCGCGCGAAGCGTCCGGCCGGTGCGCCGGACAAGTCGCTCGCGCGTCCGGTCACCAAGGTCGGCGTCGTGGGCGCGGGCCTGATGGCCTCGCAGCTCGCCCTGCTCTTCCTGCGCCGCCTGGAGGTGCCGGTCGTCCTGACCGACATCGACCAGGAGCGCGTCGACAAGGGTGTGGGCTACGTCCACGCCGAGATCGACAAGCTGCTCGGCAAGGGCCGCGTCAACCAGGACAAGGCCAACCGCCTCAAGGGCCTGGTCTCCGGTGTCCTGGACAAGGCCGAGGGCTTCGCCGACGCCGACTTCATCATCGAGGCCGTCTTCGAGGAGATCGGCGTCAAGCAGCAGGTCTTCGCGGAGGTGGAGGCGGTCGCCCCGGCGCACGCCATCCTCGCCACGAACACCTCGTCCCTCTCGGTCTCCGAGATGGCGTCGAAGCTGAAGCACCCCGAGCGGGTCGTCGGCTTCCACTTCTTCAACCCGGTCGCGATCCTGCCGCTCCTGGAGATCGTGCGTGGCGAGCAGACCGACGACGCGGCGCTGGCCACGGCGTTCGGTGTCGCCAAGAAGCTGAAGAAGACCGCGGTCCTCACCAAGGACGCCCCGGCGTTCGTCGTGAACCGCATCCTGACCCGCTTCATGGGCGAGATCCAGAACGTCATCGACGAGGGCACGCCGGTCGAGGTCGCCGAGAAGGCCATCGAGCCGCTCGGCCTGCCGATGTCGCCGCTGGTCCTGCTCGAACTGGTCGGCCCGGCCATCGGTCTGCACGTCTCGGAGACCCTGAACCGCGCCTTCCCGGAGCGCTTCACGGTCTCCCCGAACCTCGCGGCCGTCGTCAAGGCGGGCAAGCGCGGCTTCTACGTGTACGACTCCGGGAAGCCGGAGCTCGACCCCGAGGTCGCCGCCCTCCTCAAGCAGGGCGATGTCGTCCTGACCGAGGAGCAGGTCCGCGACCGCGTCCTCGACGCCGTCGCCCAGGAGATCGGGCTCATGCTCGACGAGGGCGTCGTCGCCGAGGCCCAGGACATCGACCTCTGCCTGATCACGGGCGCGGGCTGGCCCTTCCACCTGGGCGGCATCACGCCGTACCTGGACCGGGAGGGCGTGAGCGAGCGGGTCAACGGGAAGCGGTTCCTGGAGGCCGGCGTGGCTTCCGTCCCCGCCTGATCGACCTGATCCGGTTCCACCGACGGCCGCTCTCCCCTGCGGGGGGGGGGCGGCCGTCGGCGCATCCGTGCTGTCCCTCACTCCTTGGGGACGACCACCACCGCGGTGCTGACCTTCCGCTCGGTCGGGGAACCCCAGTCGTCCATCGGGCGGTTGGCGAGCGTGCCGCCGGTGACCATCGTCGCGTCGCCGCCGCTGCCGAGACCGACGGCGTCGGTGGCGCCCAGCCACTTCATGACCCCGGCTGCCTCCGGCCAGGTGACCCCGACGCTGGTGGCCGGGTCACGGCCGTCGACGGTGACCAGGAGGAGCTCTCCGGACGCCGTGACACCTGCCATGGTGCGCGGATGACGCTGTACGAGCGTGTTGTTGGGCCCGTACGCGAAGTTCGTCATACCGTTCGCCTTGGTGTTGAGGAAGATCTCGCCGTCGCGCACCAGAGCGGGTCCGCCGCCTGCCACGGCGGAGAGCGTCGGACTCGTCACGGAGCCGCCTTGGGCGTCCTTGATCGAGGCACCGGGCTTGAACACCGAGCCCACCTGGGCGTGTTGCAGCAGCCAGTCGGCGCCCTCGCCGGTGCCCTGGAGGACGCGACCGCCCGCCGGAATCGCACCGCCCGCCGGCCGTCGGATCAGCTGGACGGTCCAGTTCCCGTTCATGACGACGTCGACACTGTTGGTCCCGTCGTCGGTAGGTGCGGGAGTCGTGCTTCCCCATTCGGGGCGGAAGACGACGATCTCGCTGTCGTCGCCGCAGAGTTGGTTGCGCCAGGGGCGTTCCGTCTCCGTCTGCACGCCGTTCATGGAGACCCGGTCGCCACCCACGCCGCCGCAGCCGAGGATCCGGCCGGGGACCCGGTTGACGCCGTCGAGAACCCGTACGTCCCCGTTGGGCGCCGTGACCTGCACGGTGGACGTGACTTCGGCGACTCGGACCCGGGAACCCGCACCTTCGAGGAGGAGGGCCGTGCGGCCGTTGTTGGCAGCTCCGAGAAGGGCGTTGTCCTGGACGTAGAGGCCCTGGGGAACGCCTTCGTACGTCGACCCGAGGAACGTATGGATATCAAACTCGGTGCCGTTGACGGCAGCGAGGGCACCACTCGCCGTGGCCATGCTCCGCACGGTCTCGGACGTGGACACGTCGGTCCCGTGCACCGCCTTGAACGTCACGTCGGCGGTCGGCGCGACACGAACGACATGGACCTTCCAGGGGCCACTGCTGGGATTGCCGTCCTGGGCCGTGTAGATGACGCGGGCTCTGAAGCCCGCGGTCTCCAACCAGCCCGCGAGTCGGTCCGCCGATGCCTTCAGATCGGGCGCGAAGGAGCCCACGCGGACGCCGTAGCCGACCACCCCGCCGGCGGTGTCGGCCGAGGCCGGGGCGGTGAAAGTGTCTAGGGCACCACTGAAGCCCTCGGCGGCGAGCTGCGCCGCGAAGGCCTCGGCGGCCGTCTTGCTGCCGAAGGTCTCCGTCCCGTCGCCCCGCTGGGCCCAGACGGTCCAGCGGTCGGAGGCGGTGCCCTGCGTGTACGTCTGATACGTGACCCCGGTGGCGAGGGTACGGACGTCCCCGGCCTGAGTGGCCAGGTCGGCGGGGCCGAGAGGCATCCGGCCACCGTCGGCCGCGCGTGCGACGCCGGCCGGGCTCTGCGGCAGCAGCACGACGGCCGCGAGGAGCGGGACGACGGCGAGGAGGTGGGTGAGCCGGCGCCGGGCTCCGCGGGGCATCCTCATGAGTGCTGCGTCCGGCGCTTGCGCGTCGCTGCGCGGACGGCGACGCCGCCACCGATGAGGAGGGCGGCAAGGGCCGCGCACCACAGGGCCGGGCCGGCGCCGGTCGATGCCAGGTCACCGTCCTGCGGACGGGTGGCGGACGTGCCAGAGGCCGACGGGGACGCGGTGCCGGGCGAGGCCTCCCCTGTCGCTTCTCCTGTGCCGGGCGTGGCGCTGGATCCGGTGGAGGCACTGGGACTCTCGCCGGACGAGGCGGTGAAGGTGATGTGCGCGGCGTCGTTGGTCCCGTTCTTGTCGTACGCGGACCATTCGGCCTGGAGCACCCGGACCTTCCCCTGGGTCTCCTTCAGCGGCTTCGTCATCCTCAGCTTGAACGCGAAGGAGAGCTCGGCGTCGGAGGCCAGCGGGCCGACCGAGCAGGAGTAGGTGCCCGGCGTGCCACGGAAGCAGCCCTTGGGCACGTCGACGACGGTGACGCCGTCCGGGAACTCGGCCTGGAGCGAGGCGAATTCCGTCGGGTCCTGGACGTCCCCGAGCCAGGCCGGGCCGTGGTTGCGCAGTCCGAGCTCGGCCGTCACCTCGTCCCCCACCTTGCCGCTGACCTGGGCCCCGGTGACGGAGAGGTCCGCGGCGTTGGTCACGTAGAAGGTGGAGTCCCACGTGTTGTCGTTGCCGTACTGCCGCACCTCCTGCGGCGCGCGCAGCTTCAACCGGGGTCCGCTGCCCTGCTCGTACGCGTACCCCGCACGCAGGTAGTCCCGCATTCCGGGAGCGTCGGGGAACACCGAGACCTGCACCATGTCGTGGAACGCCGCGGCGCCGACCTCGACCGCCGCCTCCTCGGGCAGCGCGAACTCGGCCCCGGCCGGCACATCGACGTCGAAGGCGCACAGCCAGTAGTGCTTCTCCGCGAAGGAACTGCGCTCGCTGTACTCGCAGTTGGCGAAGCGCCCCACGGGCTTGCCGCCCTCGGTGGAGCGGAACACCATCAGCACGCCCGAGGCCGGTGCGCTGCCCACGTTGCGGAAGGAGACGGGCAGCGGCAGCTTGTCCCCCACGCTCGGCCTGTTCGTGAACCGCGGGCCCGCGGTCACCAGGTTCGCCCCGCCGATCTGCACCGTGGCGTCGGACGCCTTCAGTTCACGCCCGTCCGCCTCGCCCGCCACCCGGAGAGCGCCGGAGTCCCCCGCCTTGCTGCCGCTCGCTGCGGTCAGTTTCAGGGACACACCCGGTACGCGGTCAGGATCGGTCACCTTGATCCGGCACGTGGCCTGTTCGGCCACCACCTCGCACGGCTTCGCGTCGACGTCCGCGACCCCCTTGAGGCCGCCGAGGTCGAGACGGAGCACGTACTCCTTCGGTGCCTGTGCTCCGCCTTCGACCGAGAGCGTGAGCTGCCGGGGCTGCTTCGCGCCGTCCTTGGTCACGGGTGTGACGGCGATCTGCGAGGGGAGTCCGGTGACGGACAGGGGCGTGTCCTGCGCGCCGGCGGGGCCTGCGAAGGCACCCACGGCGGCAGCGGTCAGAGCGAGGGGGAACAGCACCCCTCGGGCCATGGAAAGTCTCACGGCCGGTCAGACTTGCGCCGACCAAAAGACGTTGTACACGTGGCCGTTGCGAAATGATCACGAGAGGATGCCGCTGATCCGGTCGAGCAACCCTCAGAACGTGAGCCCGAACCATCCCTTCAGCAGCGCGTGATCGGACTCCGGATACCGCACCGCGTCGGCATCGGACGACCGGACGTGACGCTTCCCGGCAAAGAGATAGTCGATCTTCCGCCCGTCGACGGTGTGTTCGCCGTCCGCGTGGTCCGCCTCGACGAAGCGGTTCGTGAGCAGGGACAGCGCGGGCGCGTCGGGCGGCAGGTTGAGATCTCCGCCGAGGACGACGGGCACGCCGCGAGGGAACCCCGCCGTCCAGTCCCTGATCTCCCGCAGCTGCTCGGGGGCCTTGGAGTACGTGTGCGCCGTGCACGCGAACAGGCGCGCGCCCCGCACTGTGGTGTGCGCGCACAGCAGGCCCCTGCGGACCAGGACCGTACGGCCGCCGTTGGTGTAGGTCTCGCCGCCGGTGTGCGCGAAGCGGCGGTAGTCCTGCTGCCCGTCAGGGACGTCGCCGCGGCTGAGCACCGCCGTTCCGAAACGGCCGGAACTGCCGCAGGCCGGCACGTTGTCCTGGGACGAGGCGTAGGTGCCGTCCATGGTCCAACCCGCCCTGGCGAGCTTCCGTTTGAGCTCGGCGTACTGCGTCAGGCAGATCTCGTTGACGGTGATCACGTCGGGCTCGAACCGCGCGGCGCTCTTCACGAGGCGCGCGATGGATGTGCCGGAGCCGCTTCCTCCTGCATTCCACGGACACACCGCCGCCGCGCCGCACAGGTTGTAGTGGAGGACACGGACCGTCCGCCGCTGCGCGGCCGCCGAACCCTGACCGTCGGGAAACGCGACGAACAGCCCGAGGATCACCGCAAGCACGGTGGCCACGGCAGCGCCGCAGCCCACCCATCGTCCACGCGACAATGTCCCCCCAGTCATCGAGCACGTCATGGAGCACGTCATCGAGCACATCGCCAAGGGGGACATGGTGCGCATAGGGGGTTCATGAACGCCAGACGCTCGCCGGTGTCACGAACTCCAGGGCCCGAGCGGACTCCCCACCCGGGGCACCAGCTGGCGTCGCATCCGCAGGCGGCCGTCCAGACCGATGACCGCGACGACCAGCGCGCCCGACGCGTCGTACGCCATGGACGGAGCGTTGGTGAACATCTCGCCCGATTCGCGCCACCGCGTGCCGGAGACGTTCTTGTCGCGGTCGGGCATCGACACGACCAGGCGGCCACGGCTGCCGCGGTGGGCCAGGAAAGCCTCGCGCGCTCCTCGTTCGGGCGCCCACAGCGCGGCCACGGCGCCGGTGCCCCCGTGGCCTCCGAGCCCTGCTCCGGAACCCGGCCAGCGGCCGTCGGCGTGCTGCCGGTAGGCCATGACCTGCTGTGTGCCGGCCTCCCGGAAGTAGAGGCAGGTGCGGCCGTCGCCGGAGTCGACCGCCGACAGACCGCCGGTGGCCGGCCGTCCCGTCTTGAGGGTGTCGTCCAGCAGGACCGGGCCACCGGGTTCGGTCTGGTGCCAGCGCCAGACGGTGTTCTTGCCCGGCACGTACAGCTCCACGGTGCCGCGCTCGGTGGTCAGGGCCGTGCCCGCGTCCTGGACGAAACTGCCGCCGACGCTCTCCCAAGGCGCCCACGTGCCGTCGGTGTCGCGGCGACGCATGCTGATGCCCTGATCGAAGTCGCGGACGAAGACATACATCCGGCCGGCCGCGTCAACGGCCGCCGACGGCACACCCAGCTCGCGCTGGCGACGCCCGTCGCCGTGTGACCAGTCGGGGTTCTCCAGGGTCTGCCAGCCGCTGAACCCGTTGCCGTCGGGGTCCTGCACCGTGTGCACGACGTCGACGGTGATCCCGCCGCCGACGACGTGCTGGCGGCGCAGCGCCACGAGTTCGGCGGGACCGCCGGGCAGACCGGTGACGGCCAGGGTGGGCGCCACCCAGCCGTCGCCGAGCACGAACGGGCCCTTCCACTCGCCGCTCGCCGGTCCGGTCTCCGTCCAGAAGGCGAGTCGGCCGCCCAGCACGCCGAACGCGTTGAGCCGTCCGCCCGGGCCCAGACGCAGCCAGTCGGTGGTCGGCGAGTACCGGTAGGCGGCGCTCATCATGTGCGTACTGCGGAACGGGTTCGGCCCCAACTGCCGGTCGCCACACGTGTGGCAGGTGCCGTGCGGGCAGGCGGCCGGGGCGTCGAGACCGCTGTACGTCGCCAGGTACTCGGCTTTCTCGGTCACCGCGTCCGAGTCGAGGTTGTAGCCCCAGAAGCGGTTGGCGTAGCTCCGGTAGTGCTCGACGACCGGGGCGTGACCCGCCTCGCGGTGCCGGGTGAGGGCCGCGAGCGCGAACTGCGTGGTGGTGGTGTGGTCGACGTGGTCGGAGCAGACGAACTCCTGGACGCCGCCGTCGTGTTCCGGGTCGGGGTCCATGGTGCGGACCGTGGTGGGGCGGATGCGGCCGAGCAACGCCGTGAGCCCGCCGATCACCTGCTCGCGCGTGATGTGCTGGACCTGAGTCACCTCCGCACCGTGCACGGGGAGCGTGGCCTGGGCGCGCATCGCCCCCTCCCACAGTTCGTGCAGCCGGGTGCGGGTGCCCCTCTCGGTGGGCGCGCCCATGTGGAGCTGGAAGAAGTACAGGCGCACGGACGGGTGGCCGACCAGGGTGAACCGTTCCACGACGAAGCCGGGGACGAGCTCCACCGGCTCGCGCTGCCAGGGACGGTCGCGGTCCCCGGTGGCCATCCGGGCGTACGCGGAGCGCAGGCCGCAGCCACGCTCGGTGCTGTAGCGGGCGAAGTCCGGCGCGACGGCCTTGCGTTGGGGGTCGTTGGTGTCGACATTGACACCGTCGCCCTCACCAGCGGTGACGATCACCGTGGTGACGTCGTCGCCGTCCTGCAAGGAACGCACCAGGTCGGGGTTCATGAAGTACAGATCGTCGTCCTGGTGGGCGATGATGTGCAGGACCGAGCGGGTCGGCGTGGTCTGCGGGACGGTCATCGGGCCTCCTCGGCCGTCGGGTCGGTCACAGTCGGTGGAGCGGGTCGGCGGCAGCCGCCGAGGGGCTCATCGGTCCACCACGTTCATGGCCATGGCGCCGGAGGCAGAGCAGTAGGGGCGCACCCATACCGGGCGCGCCGGGTGGATCGCTGCGAACTCGGACGCCTCGGCCCCGGCCAGGGGAACCGACGGGTAGACGTACGCGGCCTTGACGTCGTGAAAGTCCTCGAGGAGATGGCAGACGCGTACCTTCCGGCGGTCGTACGGGTCGGGTTGCAGCCACCAGTCCCAGTCCTCCCATCGTTCGAGCCGGTGGTCCACGACGTGGCGCAGCGGTACCTCGGCGCGGAACGACTGCCGCCCCACGATCTGGACGTGGACGGCGAAGTTGTGCGCGTGCCGGCCGCGACGGCTGACGATGAACTGGGCGCCCGGCTCGATCCGGCGGCCGCCGCACAGCACACCGCGCAGCGTGATCGTGTCGTCCGCCACCTCGACGCCGGTGCACTCGGCGTGGTCCTCGCGCAGGACGGTGCGGAGCATGAGCCGCCCGTTGGGCTGGGCGTACGGCAGGTTCCAGACGATCGCCCCGGTCGGCGGGCGGGAGATCAGGCGGGTGCGTGCGTCGATGAGTGCACGGGTGTCCTGAACGCCTGCCTTCATGTGCACGGGGGAAGTCTTGGGGGCGCTCATCATCACCTGCCAGCGGCCGTCGCCGAGGTCGTCGAACGCGCCGGGGGTGAGTGCGGCGGTGTACTGGGTGCCGCCGTTGGCCAGGTCCTTGCGGGACGTGCGCAAGGGGAGATCGGGACGGCGCTGACCGTCCGCGGGCTTGTGGCGCAGCACGAACTGCCAGCGGCGGCGGCCCTCCGCCGGGCCGTCGGCCGAGAAGCGCAGCCAGCCCGTGTCGTCGGTGGTGACGTCGACGGTGGCCGCGCTCAGCGACACCGGCGGCACGGTGAGCAGGTCGCCACCGGTGCGGCGGGCGGGTGCCGGGGCACGGTACCCGCGCTGGGCCGCGGCCCGGTTGCGGGCGGCCTCCTCGAACAGGGCGACGTAGCGGCCGGCCACGGCGGCCGGGTCGTACGCGGCCCCGTTGCGCAGGGCGGCCGCGCCCATGGTGCGCCGCAGGACTTCGTCGGCCATGAGGCGGCGCAGCCCCCAGGCGATGCCCTCGACCTCGCCGTTGGGCACGAGGAAGCCGTCCTCACCGGGGTGCAGGATCTCCCGCGGGCCGACGGGGCAGTCGGTGGAGACCACGGGCAGCCCGCAGCGCATGGCCTCCACCAAGGTCATACCGAAGGACTCCGCGCTGGAGGTGACCGCCGCGATGGAACCCTTGGCCCACTCCGACTCGATCGGCGAGAAGCCGCCCATGAGCAACGCCCGCCCCGCCAGGCCGAGTTCTGAGACCAGGGCGCGGAGCTTTCCGGCTTCGCCGCCGTCGCCGTAGATGCGCAACTGCCAGTCGGGAAACTCGTCGGCCAGCATTCCGAAGGCGCGGATGAGCAGGTCGTACCGCTTGATGTGGTGCATGCGGCCCGCGCTGACGACGACCTTGTGCGTGCAGTCGGACGGCGGGACGGACGGCTGGGGCACGCTGTTGGGGATGCCGACGACGGGGATGCCGGGGATCGGCGTGTTCTCCATGAACGACCGGGCGTCGGCCTCGGTGACCGTGGTGATGGCGTCGAGCCGCGGATACACGCGGGCCATCTCCGCCCGCACCGCGGCCGGGATGCCCAGGTGCGTCATGTGCTCCTGGGCGACGCGCAGGGCACCGTCACGCGTGTACGCGGCGACGAACAGATTGAGGCTGGGGCGGGTGCCGACCACCACGTCGGCGTCGGTGCGCTCCAGGTCGCGGATGATGCGTGCGTCGGTGAACTTGCTGTACTGCGCGTAGAACTCCTCCTGGCGCGGCACGACTTCGCTCGGTTCGCCGCTGCCCGCGGCGTCCTTGTCCGCGGAGCCGGGGCGCAGGTCGACGAGGGCGCGGACGGTGATGCGGGGGGAGATCTCGAACTTGGTGGTGTTCGCGCGCCGGAAGACCGAGACGATCTCCACCTCGTGGTGGACGGCGAGGGCCTCGGCGAGGTTGATGACCGTGCGGTTGGTGCCGCCGATGCCGTAGATGTTGTTGATGAGGAAGGAGATCTTCACCGGACCTCGCCCTCCTTGCGCTCGAACGGGCTGGGCACGGGGTAATAGGCCTTGAGGAACCGGCTCAGCATCGCCGTCTGCCGGGCCACGTCGCGGCCGTCGGAGAGCGTGTCGTTGATGCAGAACGCCGATCGGTCCCGGCGGGCCAGCAGGATCCCGAGCCGACGCTGGATCTCGGGCTTGGCCAGGTCGAGGTAGGCGAAGGTGATCTCGGAGGGCACGGCGCGGCCGGTGAAGTACGCGTAGTAGTGGTAGAGCGAGGACGGGATGGAGATGTCGTCCGCGCTGCGGAACCGGCTCAGGGAGGTCTGCCGGTGCGCCTCGGCGAACTGCTGCTCGATCTCCTCCAGCACGCTGCGCCGCAGGGCGTAGGGAGCGTGCCGGATCTTCTGGACGATGGCCGAGCCGAAGTTGTCGAGCAGCAGACGCCGGTTGTTCTTGCCGGCGGCGTCCACCGGGCGGTCACCCAACGTCCGCTCCCACCGCGGCACTTGGGACGGCGACAGGAACGTACGGGTCATGCCGTTCGACAGGAAGAAGTCGCTCGGGGTGACCGGCCGGCCCAGGAACATGTCGTCGTTGAAGTAGAGGAAGTGCTCGGAGAGGCCCTTGATGTGGTGCAGGCGGCTTTCGATCGCGTGGGAGTTGAACGTGGGCAGCGCCTCAGGGTCGTCGAATATCTCGGAGTGGTCGACGACCGTGATCCGCGGGTGGCGGTCGGTGAGCCAGGCGGGCCGCTGCCGGTCCGTCACCACATAGACGTGCCGCACCCAGGGGGCGTTCTGCTCCAACGCGCGTAGCGAGTAGCGCAGTTCGTCACGGCTGATGTAGCGAGCGGCGTTCGCGGACTCCGTGTGGTAGCCGCCGTGGCCGTACGCGGCCCGGCGTCGCTGCCAGTCGGGGTCGTTGCCGTCGACCCAGGTGTAGACGACGTCGACGGGGAAGCGCACGTCCTCGGGCAGCGCGTCGGCGCACGGCTCGATGGTGCGCACCAGGCGGGTGCGTCGGGTGTGCAGCGCGGCGAAGCCGGTGAGCCGGCTGACGGGCACCGTGACGCGCGGCTCGTCGAAACGGACGTCCTCCGTGACCCGGTTGGAGCGCGGCGCGACGAGGCGCCCTTCCTCGGGCCGCCAGAACTCGATGTCGCAGCCGTAGGCGAGCCCCAGGACCAGCGACCCCGCGGGGTCGCTCCACACCATGCCGACCCGGAGCACCGTCGCTTCCCGCACCAGGTGGCGGCCGCGCCGTGAGCCGGACAGGGCCTTGGGCCCGACGGCGGCGTCGCCCCGGCAGGCCGTCAGGTAGACGGGCCCGCGCTCCGCGCAGCCGGCGAGCGCCGCGGCCACCCGGTCGCGGTCCGCTTCGGCCACCGCGATGCAGGACCGGAAGTCGGAGTTGCCGCGGATCGCGAAGTAGTCGACGCCCGCCTCTTCGAGGAGGGTGACGACGAGTTCGAGGTTGGCCTCGCGCAGACCGAGCGGCGACACCGTGGGGCGCACGAGCGCGATCTGCGTCCCGTGGCCGGACAGCACGGCGAGACGTTCCTGCGCGCGGAACAGATGCGGCCAGCGCCGCTTCGCCCGAGCGGCCCGCAACAGCCTGCCGCCCAGCGTGATGGAGTGAAGATGACGCAGCACATGCTTGAGTGCCGCGCGTAGACGCAACGGAACGCGACGCGCGATACGACGCCGCAGCCCTGCAGGGACGAGGGATCTGTACGCCCCGACTGCCGCGGAGGCCTCGGGATTGCCCATGCTCACGACTGCTTGTCCAGCTCCTTGGGACCCTCGACCTCAAAGACGCTGGGCACCGGGTAGTAGCGACGGAGAAAGCGGATGACGGCCTTGGTACCGCCTTGGCTCTGGGCCCGGCGGTCGCCCAGCCCGTAGAACTGCATCTGTTGGGTGTCCCTGCGGACGAGAAGCCGTTCCAGGTGCTGGTTCAGGCCGGGCAGGGCGGCGTGCAGGGTCACCGAGGCCTCGCCGGACGGGTCGGCCAGTCCGGCCATGTGTCCGACGTGATGGATCAGGCCGTCCATCGGGTGGGTGCCGGGTACGGCGGTGACGCCTTGGCCGTCGAAGACCTGCACAGGACTCGTTCCGGTTCCCGTGAAACGACTCAGGGCCGCGCAACTGTAGGGCTGCGGGCCTTCGGCGTAGCCGTGTGCGACGACACGCCCGGTAGCCGAGTAGGCGGCGTGCGTCCATGGAGCGAAGGACTCCTCGGCGCTCCACCGGCCGCGGCGCGGGCGGGTACCGCCGTGGGGGGTGAAGTAGTCGAACGGCCGCACCGGTCGGCCGAGCAGTGCGCCGGGGCGCAGCAGGAGGAAGTTGTCGGCGATGTCGGGCAGTTGATGCAGGAACCACTCGGCACCCGGCGCGGCCGGCACGATGCTGAGCCGCGCGTCCGGGCTCAGCCACGGGGGCACGGGCGCCTGCGCGAGGACGTGGACCACGTCGATCCAGGGCGCGTACTGGTGCAGCGAGCGCAGGGCCGCGCGCAGCAGTTCTTCGCCCCAGGGGGTGGCGTGCTGCCAGAGGAGGACCGCGTCCACGGGGAACGTGATCTCCTCCAGGCGCGGTATGTCGAAGTCCTCCAGCGTGATCGTCGGCTCCATGTCACCGTCGATGTCGCAGTATCCGGAGAGCCGGTCGAGCCCGATCTCGATGCCCGGGGCGTCGCGGGGCACGGACCGCTGGACCCGGTTGGGGCGGGGACCGATCAGCCGTTCCTGGGGCAGGTCGGTGTTGACCGTCCAGAACTCGATCTCGACGCCCTGGTCCTCGCCGGTCCACAGGTTCTCGGTGGGATCGGTGCGCAGCCAGTTGAGGCGGATCACCCGCGCCTTGCCGAAGTGCTTCCACGCCTTCACATGGCTGCCGGGGGTGTTCTGCGTGTCGCTGTTGGCGGGCGATACGGATACCACGTAACCGGTGTGCTCCTCGAGGAGCGCACGCAGGGCGCGGCGCACCGCGCCCTTGTCGCGCTGCTCGACGGCCAGCACGATCCTGCGGTCGTCGAGGGCGGGGACGGCGAACCAGGGGATGTCCGCCGCGTCCAGGGCCTGGGTGACGAGTTCGTGGTCGAGCCGACGGGCGAGGTCGAAGGTGAGGCCGGTGTGCACGTGTCCGACGCGACCGTCCGGTGCCGTCGTACGGCGCTCGGAACCGCCCAGCTCGGCTTTGCGGACACGGCGCAGGGCACGCCGGTGCAGGCGTGCTTCGCGTCGGCTGAGGGTCTGCGCGAGGGACCGCTTGACCTTGCGTCGGACGCGTCCGGGCACCGTGGTCTTCGCCACGGAACGCACCGGCTGCGGGACGAGTCGCTGGTAGACGTGGGCCGCGGAGCTCAACGACGTCTGATCTGCCACGTCATGAACTCCGGTTCATCGCTCGTAGGGGCTGGGGGTGGGGAAGTAGGAGGTGAGGAAGCCGTCCAGGAGTTCCTGCTGCGCCTCGATGTCCTCGGGTGTGGAGAAGGCGTCGTTGAGGCAGAACGAGTCCTGGTCTCTGCCGTCCAGCAGCCGTTGCAGGCGGTCGGCGAGGTCGGGGACCGCGAGCTGTAGATACGTGAACGGCATCGACCCGGGCTGGGCCCGCCCGGTGAGGGCCGCGTAGTAGAGCGCGAAGGACGAGGTCGGTGACAGGTCCGTCATGGCCCGGAACCGGCTGGCCGAGGTCCGTGCCCAGGCTTCCGGGAAGTCGCGCTCGGCCTCTTCCATCGCCGTACGGCGCAGCGCGTACGGGATGTGCTCCATGGGCTGCGTGATGACCCGCCCGAAGCGCTCGCGCAGCAGGGCGCGGTTGTTCTTGCACGCCGCGTCGACGGGTGTGTCGGACTCGGCGACCGGGCCCTGGGGGATGCGGTTGCGCGACGGGAAGTAGCGGGCGGTGCCGGACGGGGTGAAGAAGGCGTGCGGGGCCACCGGTCGGCCCATGAACATGTCGTCGTTGAAGTAGAGGAAGTGCTCGGCGAGCCCTTCGATGTGGTGGAGCTGGCTCTCGATGGAGTGCGAGTTGAATGTCGGCAGGTCGGCGGGGTTGCGGAAGATCTCCCGGTGGCTGGCGATACGCAGTCCGGGCAGGTCCTCGCGGAGCCACTCCGGCACCTGGTCGTCGGTGACGATGTAGATGTTGCGTATCCACGGCGCGAACAGGTGCAACGAGCGCACCGAGTAGCGCAGTTCGTCGCGGCTGATGAAGCGCGCGTCGCTGGCCGACTCCGCGTGGTAGACCTCGCCCTTCGCCTGGGCCTTGCGCTGCTTCCACGCCGGGTCGTTGCCGTCGACCCAGGTGTAGACGGCGTCGACGGGGAAGGCGATGTCGTCGGCGCAGTTGACCAGGAACTCGGGCCGGGTGGCGAGCGCGGGCGCCAGGTGCTGATCGGTCCAGTCCGACACGAAGCGGCTGAACAGGCGAGCGGCGCCGAGCACGTTCGCACTGTTCGCCAGCACGGCCCAGGTCGCCCGGTTGGCGCGGGGCGCGACGAGGTAGGTGCCCTGCGGCTGCCAGAACTCGATGGCGCAGCCGTACTCGTGACCGAGCAGCAGGTGCCGTCCGGGGTCGGTGCGGTACCAGCTGACCTGGACGATCCGGGCGGAGTTCACCTCGCGCCAGGCCCGCGGGTCGCGCGAGGAGACGGGCTTGGCGGCCCGCAGCGCGTCCGGGTCGATCACACTCAGGTGCCCCGGGTACTGCCCCAGACCGCGGAAGAGGGCGCCGAGCACCCGCTCCCGGTCGTGCTCCGCGACCCCGATCACGGTGCCGTGGTCGGAGGTGCCGCGGACGGCGAAGTACGCCACGCCGACGACGTCGAGCAGGGCGGTGAGGGCGCGCCGGTTGGCCTCGCGCGCGGCGAGCGGGGTCAGGCCGGGCTCGACATAGACGTCCTCGCGTTCGGCCTGGGCGGGTGCCGTCGAGGCGTGGGAGGGCGTCGGGCGTGCTCCGCCGGCGGTGGCGGGCCACGGCCGACCCGATCCGTCGGTCGCTTGGCGGAGCGCCGGTTCGGAAACCGTCGTCACGTTCGCTGCCCTTCAGGGGCCTGCGCAGACAGCACTGCCACCCTCCTTCTCCTCGCCCGGCCGACAGGCCGATGACGAGCCCCAGTGATCGCTCGGCCTCGTGCCCCCCGGCTCGAACCGCGACCACTTGCACACCGGTGTTCATTCACCGGCTCACACACTTAACGGCCCTTTAAGATTCAAAGGCCCGGCACATAGTCACCAACCCCTCACACTTCTGTCAACAGCAGTCACAAATGACGTAAAGGGCTCAGGGAAGGTCAACTTGACTTAACGAGAGGTGATGGTTAGGTAAACCATCCTCCATCGACGCCCCTCGGATTCGGTCTATAGTTCGGAAACATCGCGACCCGCTCGGCCGGTCGCACGGGGCCCGACTCATTCCCCCCACGCGTGCCCTCCCCCAACGCCGTCACCCGGCTCGCCGCCGCATGCGCCGAGCCATCAGCTGGAGAGGACACCGAGGCATGACGCACGCCCCGACGGAGCCGGGCCACGGCCGCAGATCCAGGCGCGCGCCTGCACGCCGGAAGGCCAAGGCGCCCCGGCGCAGGAGGGTCTGGCGCTGGGTCGCGCTCGGCTTCGTCGTCGTCCTGCTGGCCGTCGGCGGTACGGGGTACTGGCTGTACAGCAACCTGAACGGCAACATCAAGGGCGTCGACCTGGATCAGGCCATCGGCACGGACCGGCCGGAGAAGCTGCCCACCTCGGGGCAGAACATCCTGGTCCTCGGCTCCGACTCCCGCTCCGGTGACAACGCCTCACTGGGCACGGGCAAGGTCTCCGGCGCCCGCTCAGACACCGCCCTGGTGATGCACATACCCGAGGGCCGCAAGCAGGCAGTCGCGATCAGCATCCCGCGCGACACTCTCGTCACCCGCCCCGAGTGCACCACCGCGAGCGGCTCGGCCCTGCCGTCCGCGAAGCGTGTGATGTTCAACTCGGTGTACTCCGCGGCCGGTCCGGCCTGTGTGGTGAAGACGGTCGAGAAGATGTCGGGTGTCCGCATGGACCACTTCGTGGAGATCGACTTCGCGGGCTTCAAGGGACTCGTGGACGCGATCGGCGGCGTGACCGTCACCGTCGACGAGGCCATCCACGACAAGTCCAGCGGCCTCGACCTGGAGGCCGGCACGCACAAGCTGGACGGCACCCAGTCACTCGCCTTCGTCCGCACCCGGCACGGTGTCGGGGACGGCAGCGACCTCGGCCGCATCGGACTCCAGCAGAAGTTCATGATCGCGCTGCTCTCCGAGATCAAGCAGCAGGACCTGCTGGGCAGCCCCACCAAGGCGTACAGGATCGCCAACAGTCTGACCGAGTCGATGACCACGGACTCCGGGCTCGCCTCGCTCACCAAGCTCGCCGAGTTCGGGCGGAGCATGAACGGCGTGGACCCCGCCTCCATGGAGACGATCATGCTGCCGGTGGCGTACGACAAGCAGGACCCCAACCGGGTGGTCGCCGCCGAGCCGCAGGCGGGCACCCTGTGGAAGGCCCTGCGCGCGGACGCGGAGATCCCCGAGTCCGCGAAGAAGTCCCCGGCGACCGGCGGATCAACTCCCTGATCGCGGCGGGCGGATACGTGAGCGGGGCCCCACCTGGGTGGGGCCCCGCTCACGTATCCGCCGGTGGTTCAGACGCGCTGCGAGGGCGCCAGCGCGAAGCCGCTCTCGCCGCTCTGCCGAGCGATGTACAGCGCGCCGTCCGCACCGATCGTCCCGAGGACCACACGCCCGTACACGTCACAGGCCAGGGCCGGGGCGCCCGCCGACCGTTCCCCGGTGGGCGACCACCACAGGCCGCCCTGTTCGTTCTCCGTACCGAAGGCAGCGAGCATGACCTGCCCCTCGACGTCCCGATGGGCCAGCACCGTGCAGTCGTACCCGTCGATCGACGCGCGGAGCACGGCCGACTGCTCCTGCGCAGGGATGCCGCCCAGCGGCAGCACCCAACTGCCGAACCGGTGCCCCACCAGAGCACCCGTCCCCGGGTCGGTCCAGTAGTACGTGAGGCGGCCCGGGGCCGTCTCGAGTGCCGCGAGGGTTCCCGGCGTCACGGCCAGCGGGGTGTTCGGGACCTGCTGGAAGTCGCCGTCGGGTTCACTCTGGGTCCAGCGCATGACGAGGTCCTGTCCACCCGCCATCACCTCGACGTGGCCCGCGACGTCCGCGGTCGCCACGACCGGGTCCTGTGCGCCGCTGCCCTTGAGGTCGGTCCACGGGCCCCACTTGCCACCGGGCAGTTCCCTGCGCAGCATGACGCCGCCGCCCGCGTTGCGCGCGCAGACGTACACCGTGCCGGAGGCGCTCACCGCGGCGGAGGGGATCCCGAAGCGAGCCGCCTTCGCGCGGTCCTTGTGCGGGTTGCCCAGCGATCGCCACTCGGTGACGGGGCGTCCTGTCTGGTACTGAATGGCATGTATCACATCGACCGCGGGCGGACCGTCGGCCTTGGGCACCTCGCGCCGGCCCACGAAATGGACGTAGGTGTCGGCGCCCTGGGTCACGGACAGGTGGGTCAGTCCCGCCACGGGGAAGAAGTCAGGGCCCGTCCACGCGGGGCCGCCGGGCCGGATCTCCGTCCAGCGCAGCAAGCCGCCGGCGGTACGGGCGTAAGCGGTGAGCCGGCCGTCCTTGCCCAGGGCCAGCCAGCGACCGTCGAGCGGCCTCTCGGCACGGCGCCGCTCGTCCTGCACGTGCTCTGCCCCGGTGACCGCTCTCGCGTGGGCGTCGCCGCGCCCGGATCTGGTCCGCATGACGTGACCTGCCCCTTTTCTCAGACTCTCGGTGCGCGGGACCTCCTGTCCCGAACCCTTGTACGGCACCGAGCCGCCCCATCATAGGTGGAGTCCCGGGAAAGTACGTGGGACGGGCACATGGCCGGGGGCCCACCTGCCGGTGACGTCGCCCGACGTTCGTGGATCCTGCGTGCTGGGGCCGACCGCCGTCTCAGACCGGCTGCCAGGGCCGCAGCGCGAGGCCCGGCTCGTCCTTGCGCCGGGTGACAAGCCATTGGCCCGTCGAGGGCGAGACCGTCGCCGCCACGATGTCTCCGTCCGCGTCCACGGACAGCCCGATGGCCGCATCCTGGGGCAGCCGCGGCCCGGACTCCGTCCACCAGGCGCCTGCCGACTCCTGTTCCGTGGGGTACGCGGCGAAGGCGACGCGGCCGCTCGACGCACGCTGGGCGAGCACCGTGCAGTCCACGTCGTCGAGCAGGCAACGGACGGCCGCCAGGGGGCCGGGGCCGGCCGCGGCCAGGAGCGGCACCGGCTCGTCGTCCGGGCGCCACGCGTACACGACATCGTCCTCACCGGTGAAGAAGAGAGTGGTACGGGCGGGCGACGTGGCAAGGGCCCGCAAAGTTCCCGCACGCGCGCCGAAGGACAGCGGCTTGTCCTCCTGCGGGGTGGCCCCCGCCTCCCGCTGCCGCCAGCACAGGATCGTGTCAGGAGCCGACGCACAGAGCGTGATCAGGCCCGACTCCCCTGCCACGGCGGTGAGTTCCCCGTGTACCCGACTGCCCTTGAGGTCGCGCCACGGGCCCCAGCCACCCTTCTCCAGCTGGGCGCGCATGCTGACACCGCCGCCCCGGTTGCGAACGAAGACATGGGCCCGGCCCTGCGCGTCGACGGCGACGGCGGGCGGGCCCGTACGGTCGCCCTTCTTGTTGGGGTGGCCGAGGGGCGTCCAGTCGAGCGCCGCGAGGTGCGACTGGAAGTGTGTCGAGTGCACCAGGCCCGATTCGCCGGGGACCGTGGGGCGCCAGGAGACCAGGTGCGCATAGCCGTTCGCGCTCCGCGCGACGGCGAGGACCGGATGCAGACGCTGGTCGCCCCCGACCGTGCGCGGGGCCGACCACGGGCCACCCGGGGTGCGCTCCGTACGGCAGAGAACCGCGTCGCCTTCCGGGGCGAGCGTGTAGCCGCAGAACCTTCCGTCGCGTCCGCGTATCAGCCAATCGCCATTCACGTGCCCCACCTTAAGCGGGTGTCCGGCGAGGCCACGTGCGACCCTGGCCGCATGAACGGACTGCTGGTGGTGGACGGCGCGAACGTCGTCGGTTCCGTCCCCGACGGCTGGTGGCGCGACCGTCGCGCCGCGGCCGTACGACTGCGCGACCGTCTCACCGAGTATGCCGCGCTGCACCCGGACGAGGACGTCGTCCTGGTCGTCGAGGGCCGGGCACGCGGCGTGGAGTCGGTTCCGGGTGTCCGCGTCGAGGACGCTCCGGGCGAGGGAGACGACCACATCGTGGCGGTGGCCGCGGCCGCGCAGGGGCCGTGCGTGGTGGTCACGGCCGATCGTGAACTGCGGCGCAGGGTGGAGGAGTTGGGTGCCACATGCGTGGGCCCGCGAACGGTGTATCCATAGCCACGGTGAGGGCTCACCCCCGTCGCGCGTACACCACGGCCCCGTCCACGGTCCCGACCGCCTCGTACCCCGCCAGCATCCGCCGCAGCGACCCCACCCGCTCCACCCGGTAGGGCGCCCCCCGCGAGTCGTCCACCACGACCGCGGGGGGACGCTCGGCGAACTCGGCGCGGAACGTGGGCCACGCCCCCTCCACCCCCCACTTCTCCCCCACCTGAGGCCCGTCCCGCCCCCCGCTGTAGTTCGTCAGGAGGCCCGCCGTGAGGAAGCGGCTCGCCGGTTCGCGGGCGGAGAGCCAGTACGTTTCCGGGTGCATGCCCCAGACCAGGACGCGGTCGTCCGGGGACGTGTGGGTGCGGAGGGTCGCCGCGACGCGTTCGGCGTGGGCGAGTTCGGGGCGGGGGGCCAGCAGGCCCCACGTCAGGAACAGGGCGCAGCAGCAGGTGGAGGCGAGGAGGGCGTCCACCATGCGCTCGCGCGGGAGGATCTGGAGTGCCGCCGTGCCCAAGAGCGCGAGGGGTGGGGTGAGTTGGAGGAAGTAGTGGCCGAAGAAGTGGAAGCCGAGGAGGACCGCCGCACCGGACGACGCCAGCCAGAGCCACAGGTCCGTGCTGCCCGTGCGGGCGATGCGCAGGACGCGCACGACCGGCGGGATGATGCCCGCGCAGGCCGCCGCGAGGATCGCCGCGTTCGTCAATCCTCGTACGAGGACGTGGAGTTCGGAGCCGGTGAAGGACGCGTAGGCGCCGGAGCCGGTCACCGTCCAGAAGAGGAAGCCCGCCGGGTTCGTGGCGAGGGCCACGGCCAGTACGGGGGCGATCGCGCCGACCGACAGGCGTGTCAGGCCACTTCGCGGCGCGGCGCACCGCCACAGCATCCACAGGGCCGGGACGAGCACCGCTCCCCCGGTCTGCTTGGCCAGGAACGCCCCGGCGATCGCGAGGCCGCACAGGCCCCAGCGGCGGCGGTCCGCGCACCACATCGCCGCCGCCGTCCACGGCAGTATGAACACCTCGAACGTGGCGGCCTGCGCGTCCTCCGGGTTGAGGCCGACGGAGATGAGCAGGGACAGCGCCCCCGCCGTGCGGCCCGCCGCGTCGCCCCAGCGGCGGCGGGCGAGGGAGGCGAGCAGGACGGCGGTCGCCAGCTGCGCCCCGATCGCGCACAGCCGCAGCGGGGTGAGCGAGTCGGAGCCGAAGAGCGCGAACGCCGCCTCGTACAGCCAGGGGACGAGCGGGGGTTTACGGTCGACGACCGTCTCGTAGAGCGTGCCGCCGTGCGCCAACATCCGCGCCTGGACGGCGAGATAGCCCTCGTCGGGGTTCCAGAGGCGGGGACGGAAGGAGGGGGCGCGGGTGACGCAGGCCAGGGCGGCGAGGAGCGGGAGCAGGCGTCCCCAGTAGGCGAGGTCCGAGGTGGCGGCCACCCCGCGGTCTTCGGATACGTACGGTAGTGACGGCGGCGCCTCGGTGAGCATGGGCGCCAAACTATCCGGCCCCGCACTTCCCGTCTAAACGGGACATACGGGGCCGGGGTGGCGAAGCCGGATCGGTGTGCGATTACTGGGAGTTGCCGGTGGCGTTGCCCGCGGCCGCGCGGCTGTGGCGGCGGCCGTACAGGAAGTAGAGGACGACGCCGATGACCATCCAGATCGCGAACCGCAGCCAGGTCTCCACCGACAGGTTGAGCATCAGCCACACCGAGCAGGCGACCGAGGCGACCGGCAGGACGGGGACCCACGGGGCCTTGAAGCCGCGCGGCAGGTCGGGGCGCGTGCGGCGCAGGATGAGCACGCCGAGGGCGACGACCACGAAGGCGAAGAGGGTGCCGATGTTGACCAGCTTGGAGAGCTCCTCGAGGGAGATGAAGCCGGCCACCAGAGCGGTCACGAAGCCGAGGATGATCGTGGAGCGGTACGGCGTGCGGAACTTTGGGTGCACCGCGCTGAAGACCGGCGGCAGCAGGCCGTCGCGGCTCATCGCGAAGAACACCCGGCTCTGGCCGAGCAGCAGGATCATGCAGACGACGGTGAGGCCGACGACCGCGCCGAAGGAGATGACGCCCGCCCAGAACGGGTGGCCGACCGCCTTGAACGCCTCGGCGAGCGGGGCGCTCGGGTCGAGGTCCTTGTAGTTCTGCATGCCGGTGACGACGACGGCGACGGCGCAGTACAGGACCGTGCAGATGGCGAGCGAGCCGAGGATGCCGCGCGGGACGTCCTTCTGCGGGTTGCGGGTCTCCTCGGCGGCCGTGGCGACGACGTCGAAGCCGATGTACGCGAAGAAGACCACCGCCGCGGCCGTGAAGATGCCCATCACGCCGAAGCTGGACGGGGTGAAGCCGGCGATGGCCTCCAGGAGGGTGGCGCTCAGTCCGGTGCCGCCCTCGGTGTCCTGGGCCGGCGGGATGAACGGCGAGTAGTTCGAGCCGTTGATCAAAAAGGCGCCGACGGCGATCACGATGAGCACGACGGTCACCTTGATGGCGACGACGACGGAGGTGACCCACGCGGACAGCTTCATACCGAGGACGACGACCGTCATCACGGCGAGGACGAGCAGGAACGCGGCGATGTTGAAGCTGAAGCCGCTGGTGTGCGAGCTCGGCCCGCGCAGGGCCTCCGGCAGCGGGATGCCCCAACTGTCCAGCAGGGACTGCACGTAGCCCGCCCAGCCGACCGCCACGGTGGCGCAGCCCAGGGCGAGTTCGAGGATGAGGTCCCAGCCGATGATCCAGGCGGGGAACTCGCCGAGCGAGGCGAACGCGAAGGTGTACGCGGATCCGGCGACCGGGACCGTGGAGGCGAACTCCGCGTAGCACAGGGCCGCGAGGGCGCAGACCACGGCGGCGACGACGAAGGAGATGGTCACGGCCGGACCGGCGTACTCGGTGGCCGCCGTTCCGGTGATGACGAAGATGCCCGAGCCGATGACGACGCCGACGCCGAACACGGTCAGATCGAGCGCCGACAGCGACTTCTTGAGCTGGTGCTCGGGCTCCTCGGTGTCCCGGATGGACTGCTCGATGGATTTCGTACGGAACAGCCCCGTGCGGGTGCGCTCCGCTTCTGGGTCTGACTGGGTGGTCACCGGCGTACCTCCGTTTGGCTTCGTCGTCCTCGACATGATCGAGACGAGTTGCCTCCGGCGGGCCGGTCAGTCCTCCAGGTTCACGCGAACGAGACCGGCCGGACCCACCTCTTGGGTGAGTCCGGCCGGAATCGGGGTGGGTGCCCTAGGCCTGTCTCCCAGATCTCTCCCGCCCTTCGGGCGGACGGAGGGATCTGGGAGACAGGCCTAGTCGCGGGCCGGTTCCATCTCCTGGGCCGTGGCGCGCTCGACGCGGCCGTCCAGCTTCGCCACCAGGCCCGTGACCTGGCGGGCGATGTCCGGGGCCGTCAGGCCGATCTCCGCCATGACCTCCTTGCGGGAGGCGTGGTCGAGGAAGCGCGGCGGGATGCCGAAGTCGCGCAGCGGGACGTCGACGCCCGCGTCGCGCAGGGCCTGGGAGACGGCCGAACCGACGCCGCCCACGCGGGAGTTGTCCTCCACCGTGACGACGACGCGGTGGCGCTCGGCCAGCGGGGCCATCGCCTCGTCGACCGGCTTGACCCAGCGCGGGTCGACGACGGTCGTCGTGATGCCCTGCTTGTCGAGCAGGTCCGCGATCTCCAGGCACATGGGGGCCAGGGCGCCGACCGAGACCAGCAGGACGTCGGGGCGGTCCTCGGTGGCCGGCTTGCGCAGGACGTCCATGCCGCCGACCTTGCCGACGGCCTCGACCGCCGGGCCGACCGCGCCCTTGGAATAGCGGACGACCGTCGGGGCGTCGGAGACCTCGACCGCCTCGCGCAGCTGGGCGCGGACCTGGTCGGCGTCGCGCGGCGCGGCGATCCGCAGGCCGGGGACGACCTGGAGGATCGACATGTCCCACATGCCGTTGTGCGAGGCGCCGTCGGTGCCGGTGATGCCGGCCCGGTCCAGGACGAAGGTGACTCCGCACTTGTGCAGCGCCACGTCCATGAGGAGCTGGTCGAAGGCGCGGTTGAGGAACGTGGCGTAGACGGCGAAGACCGGGTGCAGGCCGCCCGCGGCGAGGCCGGCGGCCGACGTGGCGCCGTGCTGCTCCGCGATGCCGACGTCGTAGACGCGGTCCGGGAAGGCGTCGGCGAACTTCTTCAGGCCGACCGGCTGGAGCATCGCGGCGGTGATCGCGACGATGTCCTCGCGCTCCTGGCCGAGGCGGACCATCTCGTCACCGAAGACCGAGGTCCAGTCGGCGCCGGAGGCCTTGATCGGCAGGCCGGTGTCGGGGTGGATCGGGCCGATGCCGTGGAAGCGGTCCGCCTCGTCCTGGAGGGCGGGGGTGTAGCCGCGGCCCTTCTCGGTGAGGCAGTGGACGATCACCGGGCCGCCGAAGCGCTTGGCGCGGGTCAGCGCCGACTCCAGGGCCTCGATGTCGTGGCCGTCGATCGGGCCGACGTACTTCAGGCCGAGGTCCTCGAACATGCCCTGCGGGGCGATGAAGTCCTTGAGGCCCTTCTTGGCGCCGTGCAGCGTCTCGTACAGCGGCTTGCCGACGACGGGCGTGCGCTCCAGGAGGTCCTTGCCGCGGGCCAGGAAGCGCTCGTAGCCGTCCGTGGTGCGCAGGGTGGCCAGGTGGTTGGCGAGGCCGCCGATGGTCGGGGCGTACGAGCGCTCGTTGTCGTTCACGACGATGACCAGGGGGCGGTCCTTGGCGGCCGCGATGTTGTTCAGCGCCTCCCAGGCCATGCCGCCGGTCAGCGCGCCGTCACCGATGACGGCGACGACGTGGTCGTCCCGGCCCTGGACCTCGTTGGCCTTGGCGATGCCGTCGGCCCAGCCGAGGACGGTGGACGCGTGCGAGTTCTCGATCACGTCGTGCTCGGACTCCGCCTGCGACGGGTAGCCGGAGAGGCCGCCCTTCATCTTCAGCTTGGAGAAGTCCTGCCGGCCGGTGAGCAGCTTGTGCACGTAGGACTGGTGGCCGGTGTCCCACAGGACCTTGTCCTTGGGCGACTCGAAGACGCGGTGCAGGGCGATCGTCAGCTCGACGACGCCGAGGTTGGGGCCGAGGTGGCCGCCGGTCTTGGAGACCGCGTCGACGAGGAACGTCCGGACCTCTCCTGCCAGCTGGTCCAGCTGCTCCAGGCTGAGCCGGTCCAGATCGCGCGGTCCCGTGATGCGGGTCAGCAGCGGCACCCGTGCCTCCTTGCAATAGAGCTGTTAAAGCTGGCTGAGCTGTTCGAGCTTGCCGGGTCTGTCGAGTCTAATGTTCCGCCGCCGCGAGCGGCGGGCGGGCTGTGCGTTCGGAGCATGACTGTGCCCGGCGTCACCGTTGACGCCGGGCACAGTCAGTCGAGGCCAGAAGGGGTCCGGCAGCCGTCAGGCGCGGCCGGCCGACTTCTGGGTCTTGCGGGTGATCGAGTCGATGACGACCGTGGCGAGGAGCACACCACCGGTGATCATGTACTGGATCGGCGTCGCGATGCCCTGGAGCGCGAGGCCGTACTGGATCGAGGTGATCACCAGCACACCGAGCAGCGCGTTCCAGGTGCGGCCCCGGCCGCCGAAGAGGCTGGTGCCGCCGATGACGGCCGCGGCGATGACGTTCATCAGGAGGTCACCGGCGCCGGCGCTCTGGTTGGCCGCCGCGATCTTGGAGGCCCAGAAGAGACCGCCGACCGCCGCGAACAGGCCCGCGATGGCGAAGACCGAGACGCGGATCGCCGTGACGTTGATGCCCGCGCGGCGGGACGCCTCGACGCTGCCGCCGAGCGCGAAGATCTTGCGGCCGTACGAGGTACGGCGCAGCACGAAGTCGCTGCCGACGAGGACGATCGCGAAGAGCAGCACCGCGAGGGGCAGGCCCTTGTACTGGTTGAACATGATCGCCACGGCGAACACGGCGACCGCGAGGAGCACCGTACGCATCACGATGTCGCTCAGCGGGCGGGACGGGATGCCCGCGGCCTCGCGCCGCCGGTTGCCCAGGAACGCGGACAGGAAGTACCCGGCCACGGCCACGACGGCCAGGGCGTAGGCGGCGGCGACGTCCGTGAAGTAGTACGAGGTGAGCTTGCCGACCACACCGTCGCTGTCGATGTTGATCGTGCCGTTGGAGCCCAGGATCTGGAGCATGAAGCCGTTCCAGAACAGCAGGCCCGCCAGGGTCACGGCGAACGCGGGGGCGCCGATCCGGGCGAAGAAGAAGCCGTGCAGGGCACCGATGAGCGCGCCCGCGGCGAGTGAGACGAGGACGGCGAGCCACTCGTTCACGCCGTGCGTGACGCTCAGTACCGCGGTGATCGCCGAGGAGACACCGGAGACGGAGCCGACCGACAGGTCGATCTCGCCGAGCAGCAGCACGAAGATGATGCCGACCGACATCATGCCGGTGGCCACCATGGCGACGAAGATGTTGTTCAGGTTCTCCGCGCCGAGGAACGCCGAGTTGAGGCTCTGGAAGATCGCGCAGATGACGATCAGGCCGATGACCACGGGTATCGCACCGAGGTCACCCCCCTTGATCTTGCGCTTGAACTCGCCGACGTATCCGGCGAACCCCTGCTCGCGCACCAAGAGGCGGGGGTCGACGGCGGCGACCGCCGCGCCGGCCGCCGCGGGAGCGGCGTCCACCTGGGGCTGTGACTGGTCCGTCTTGTCGATGCTCACTTCTGAGCCTCCGCGTTGGTGCGCGCCGCACGACGGGTCACGGCGTTGTCCGTGGCGCCGGTGATGGCGGAGATGATCTCTTCGTTGGACGTGCTCTTGACATCGAACACGCCGTTGTTGCGGCCGAGGCGCAGGACCGCGACCTTGTCCGCGACGGCCTTCACATCGGCCATGTTGTGGCTGATGAGGATGACCGCGTGACCGCGCTCGCGCAGCCGCTCGACGAGGTCGAGGACCTGGGCGGTCTGCTCGACGCCGAGGGCGGCGGTGGGCTCGTCGAGGATGACCAGCTTGGGCTCGCCGAGCATCGAGCGGGCGATGGCCACGACCTGGCGCTGACCGCCGGAGAGCGAGGCGACCGGGATGCGGACGCTGGGGATGCGGATCGACAGCGTGTCGAGCAGCTCCCGCGACCGGCGCTCCATCTCGACCTCGTCGAGGACGCCGCGCTTCTTGATCTCGCGGCCCAGGAAGAGGTTGCCGACGACATCGATGTTGTCGCACAGGGCGAGGTCCTGGTAGACCGTCGCGACACCCAGGTTCTGGGCGTCGTGCGGCTTGTTGACCGCGACGGTCTTGCCCTGCCACTCGATGACACCGTCATCGATGGGGTGCACACCGGCGATCGTCTTGACCAGGGTGGACTTTCCGGCGCCGTTGTCGCCGACGAGGGCGACCACCTCACCGGCGTGGACCTCAAGCTCTACGTCGGTGAGCACCTGGACGGCACCGAATCGCTTGGAGACCCCGCGCAACGCCAACACGGGCGTAGCGGACACGTGAACCATCTCCTTCGCCGCCAAAGGCCTGACCCGGCGGGAGGTTGAACAGAGAAGACTGGAGGGGAGTGACTTCCGTCCGGCGCCCCGCCGTTGAGCTTTGCGGGGCTGTCGGCGGCGGGGCGCCGGACGTGCTTACACGGGAGCGCTACTTCGAGTGGTGCGCAAGTCCCGTACAGCGAGAGGGAGTGGAGACTCCCGGAGGGGTTCCTACGGTTACTTCAGACCGATCTTGTCGCACGCGGCCTTGTACTTCGGCGTGCAGATCTCGTCGAGGGTGTAGTAGCCCTCCTTGACGACCGTGTCCTTGATGTTGTCCTGCGTCAGGGAGACGACCGGGACGATCACCGAGGGGATGCCCTTGTCGGTGTCGCTGTCGACGGTGCCGGTGGCCAGCGAGCTGTCCAGCTTGCCGTCCTTGGCGATCGAGACGGCCATCTTGGCGACGGTCTCGGCCTCCTGCGGGTACGACTTGAACACGCTCATGTTCTGGTCGCCCGTGACGATGCGCTGCACACCGGCGAGCTCGGCGTCCTGGCCGGTGACCGGCGGGAGCTTGCTCAGACCGGCGGACTTGAGGGCGGTGATGATACCGCCGGCCATGCCGTCGTTGGCCGAGTAGACGCCCTTGATCTTGTCCTTGCCGATCGCGGAGATGGCGCCTTCCATGTTGGCGTTGGCGTTCTCCGGCTTCCACTCCTTGGTGTCGTAGGACTTGGCGATGGCCACCTTGCCCTTGAGGACGGAGAGGGCGCCCTTCTTGAAGTCGGCCGCGTTCGGGTCCGTGATCGCGCCGTTCATCATGACGATCTTGCTGCTGGGCTTGGCGTCGTCGCCCATGGCCTTCAGCAGGGCCTCACCCTGCGTCTTGCCGACCTCCTGGTTGTCGAAGGAGGTGTAGGCGGCGATCGGGCCCTGGGCGAGGCGGTCGTAGGCCACGACGGGGATGTCCGCGTCCTTGGCCTTCTTCACGCCGCTCGCGACGGCCTTGTAGTCGACCGCGTCCAGGATCAGCACGTCGACCTTCTTGGTGATCATCGTGTCGATCTGCTGCGACTGGACGGTCGCGTCCTGCTTGGCGTTCAGGTACTCGACCTTGCCCTTGCCATTGGTCAGCGTCGATATCTGCTTCTCAATGATCGGCTTGTCGAACTTCTCGTAGCGAGCCGTCTGGTTCTCCGGCAGGAGCAGGCCGACGGTGATGGCGTCGCCCTTCTTGCCGGCCGACTTGGAGCTGTCGGCCTTGTCGCCGGACTCCTTGGCACTGCCACAAGCGGCGAGGGACACAGCCATACCGGTGGCGCAGAAAGCAACGGCGGCACGACGCATACGCGTGTTCACTTCAGAAACCTCCCTGACGAGGCCGCGTCGTTGCGGCCGAGGTGGATTGGAGTCAACTCGGCCGCAACGTAAGCGTCAAGGAGTAAATACTTAACGAGATGGCAACGGTGTCATGCGTTCTCTAAGTGAAGGCAGGTGCCGGTGCGGGTACAACCCCGTCCAAAAGGGTCGAGTCACCCATCTCGCTGAGGGCCAGCGCGAGCGCCCCGAGCACCTCCGCGCGGCCGCCCAACGCCCCTGGGAGGACCGAGAGTTGGCGGGCGGCGCTGGGGATCGCATAGCGGCCCACGGACTCCCTTATGGGCCCCAGGACCAGCTCCCCGGCCTCCGCCAGATCGCCGCCGAGGACGACCCGGCTCGGGTTCAGCAGATTGCAGAGATTCGCGACACCCGAGCCGATGTGCCGGCCCACGTCCGCGATCACGCGACGGCAGCCGGGGTCGCCGTCGCGCGCGAGCCGCACGACGCCCTCCATGGTCAGATCGGTCCCGTGGCTCGACTGGAGCAGCGGCAGGACGTACCGGGCGGCCGTGAACGTCTCCAGGCAGCCGCGGTTGCCGCAGCGGCACACCGGGCCCGACTCGTCGAGCGTGATGTGCCCGATCTCGCCCGCGGTGCCCCCCGGGCCCCGGTAGATCTGCCCGGAGATCACCAGGCCGGCGCCGACACCGCTCGCGACCTTGATGTACGCGAGGTCCTTCACGCCGCGCCCGCTGCCCCACACCAGCTCGCCGAGCGCGCCCAGATTGGCGTCGTTGTCGACGTGCACGGGGACGCCGAGGCGGCGGCTGAGCTCCTCGGCGGGCTTGGTGCCGGTCCAGCCGGGCAGGATCGACGTCGAGCCCAGGGTGCCGCTCTCCACGTCGATGGGGCCCGGTACGCCGAGCCCGACGCCCGCGACCTTCGTCCGGTCGATTCCGGTCGCGGCGACGAGCCGCTCCACCAGCTGCTCGGCGCGGTCGAAGCCCTGCGCGGCGCTGGCGTCGACGTCGAGCGGCTCGGACTCCTCGGCCAGCACCTGGTGCGCGAGGTTGCCGATGGCGACGCGCAGGTGGGTGTGACCGAAGTCGACGCCGATCACGATGCCCGCGTCGCCGCTGAGCGAGACGCTGCGGGCCCTGCGGCCCCCGGCCGAGGTGGGCGTGACCTCGACCGTCCCCCCGTCCTTGAGCTCCCGGACGATGTTGGAGACCGTCGCCGCGGACAGGCCCGTCGTCCTCGCGATCTCCGCCTGCGTGAGCGAACCCGCGAGCCGCACGGCGCGCACGACCCGCTCCAGATTGGCCCGGTGCAGCGACGACTGCGACCCCGGAGTCTCCATTGACCCACACCCTCGTCCCGTTGACCGGGGAGCCCCTTCGCCCCCCTGTGGTCCGCATCACACACGGAGAGTGACCGGACCTTGTACAAGTTATGAACCCCAAGCTCCGCTGAAGGCACCTGTGGCGTCAAGCCCTTGACGGAAATCGGTTCCACACCGTGAACGCGCAGGGGTCCGGCCCCGGAGAGAGCTCTCCGGGGCCGGACCCCTGCGCACAACGGGTGAAGCGGCCGTCACACGGCGGTCGGCGTCAGCGGAAGGTGCCCTGCGACACCGAACCGGCGATCCGCCGCTGGAAGATGCAGTACACGATCAGGACGGGCACCACCGTGATCACGATCGCAGCGAACAGCGCGCCGTAGTCGATGTCGTACACCTGCGAGGACGCGTAGGCGGCCATCCCCTGGGTCAGGACCCACTTGTCCTGGTCGGTGTTGAGCGCCACCGGCAGCAGGAACTGGTTCCACAGCCCCAGGAAGTTGAAGATCGCCACCGCCGCCATGCCGGGACGTGCCATCGGCAGCATCACCTGGAAGAACGCCCGCCAGTCACCGGCGCCGTCGATCAACGCCGCCTCGTAGACGTCGTGCGGCAGCGACCGGAAGAACGAGTACAGGAAGAACATCGTGAACGGCAGCGCGAACGCGACGTACGTGAGGATCAGTCCGGGACGCGTGTTCAGCAGCCCGAAGTTCTGGAGCTGGAAGAAGAGCGGCACGATCGCCAGGAAGACCGGGAAGGTCAGCCCCGCGAGCATCACGTAGTAGATCAGCCGGCGCCCGGGGAACTCGAACCGCGCCAGGATGTACGCGCACATCGCGCCGAGGAGCATCACCAGGAACAGCGCGCAGACCACGACGATCACGGAGTTCAGGAAGTACTTCCCGATGCTCGCGTCGGTCCACGCGTGCGCGTAGTTCTCGACCCTCCAGTGATCCGGCAGCGCGAACGGTGACGACAGGATCTCGCCGGTCGACTTGAACGACGACACCAGCACCCAGAGCATGGGCACGATCACGATCACCGACCACAGGATCAGCAACGCGTGCGAGATCGCCGCGAACCTGCGGTCGCTGCTCACGACGGCTCTCGTCAGCTTCCGGTCACTCGTCGGCTTCCGGTCGCTGGCCGACTTCCGGTCGGCGGCTATGGCGCTCACTGGGCACCTCCCTTGGCTGCGGCACGCCGCGCCCTGAACCCAGGCGCTTTCGTCTTGCCTTCGCTGTCGCCACCGCCGGTCAGGCGGTTGACGAGGAACACCAGCGCCGCGAACACCAGGGTGACGACGGCGAGGACGACACCCATCGCGGTGGCGTACCCGAACTGCTGCTTGGCGAAGGCGACGTTGAACAGTCGCTGGCTGATCGTCAGGGTCGAGTTGTCCGGCCCGCCGTTCGGCAGCATCGCCTGTACGTAGACGAACGCGTCGAGGGCGGCGATGCCCAGGTAGACGTACGCCGTCTGCACCGTGTCCCGGATCGCCGGCAGGGTGATCGAGAGCGTCGTCCGGAACCGGCCGGCTCCGTCGATCCTGGCCGCCTCGTACAGCTCGGCCGGGACGCCCTTGATCGCCGCGATGAAGAGCACCGCGTAGAAGCCGACGAGCCCCCACACGATGACGAACATCAGGGCCGGCATCGCGCTCGACGTCTCACCCAGCCAGGCGAACGTGTCGAACTGGTCGAGGCCCAGCGCCGTGAGGACGCCGTTGACCAGGCCGGCGTTCGGGTCGTACATCTGCGCCCAGATCAGGCCGACGATGATCGCCGGCACGACGTAGGGGAAGAACGAGATGATCCGGTAGAACGACGCTCCCCGGATCCCCCGGACGGGGCCCTTGCTGGGCCCGCCCAGGGTGATGGCCACCGCGACCCCGAGGGCGAGCGTCAACGTCACCAGCGGCACGAAGATCGCCAGCAACGTGACGTTGCGCAGCGCCTTCACGAAGATGTCGTCCTGGAACATCTTGGTGAAGTTGTCGAATCCGACGAAGGTGTAGTCCGGGCTGAACCCGCGCCAGTCCGTCATCCCCCAGTAGATCGCCTGGACGAAGGGGATCAGGACGAAGGTCACGAAGATGGCCAGCGGGACACCGAGGAACGCGAGGAAGAACGTCACCCGGTCGAAGGTGAGTTTGCGGCGTCGGGGCCGCCCACCGCGAGCGGCCGGCGTCGGCCGGCGGCTCGCGGTGTCGGAGGTGGGGGTCGTGTCTTTCATCGCAGTGCTAGCTGACCTTGATCTTGTCGACGGAGTCGTCTTCCCGGATCTTGTCGGAGATCTTCTGGAGCGCCGAGGTCAGACCCTTGGCGTCGAGGTCGCCGGCGAGGAACGAGTTCCACGGCACCAGCTGGTCGGTGTTCATCCCGTAGGCGGAGACGAAGTTCCAGGTGAAGATGTTCTCGCCCGCGTCGGCGAGCATCTTCGACTGCGAGACCAGCGCCGAGGAGCCGTAACCGTCCGCGGGCACGGTGTCCTTGACGATCGTCGGGGCCAGCTTCGTCTTGGAGAAGTTGGCGGCCGCGTCCTTGGACAGCATGGCGCGCAGAACTTCCTTGCCGCCGGCCGGGTTCTTGCCCTGCTTGGGCACGATGAACGGCTCGCCCGCGGCCGCGTGAACGGCCTCGTAGGCCATCTTCGGCTTGCTGGTGAGCGTCATCTCCGGGATGCCGGTCATCTGGAAGTCGGCCTTGGTGGCCTTCTTCATCTCGTTCTCGATCCAGCCACCGGTCGGATAGAGCAGCGCCTTCTGGTCGTTGCTCCAGATCGCCTGCGCCTTCTGGAACTGGGTGCCGGAGCCACCGGGGACGAACATCTTCTCCTTGACCATGGTCTCCATGACCTTGAGGATTCCCTGGATGGCCGGGTGCGACCAGGAGTCCTTCTCCAGGTTCTCCAGGGCGATACGGACCTCGTCGCCACCCTCCTTGATCGCTCCGCCGATGAGCAGCGTCTGGTAGTACGTCGCCGCTTCCTTGCCGTGGACGAAGAGGTACTTGCCCTTCTTCTTGGCCTTCTGGCCGAGGTCGAGCGCCTCGTCCCACGTCTTCGGCGGGGTCCAGCCGTTCTTCTCGAACAGGGTCTTGGAGTACCAGACGCCGTACACGGTCATCACGTAGTTCAGCGCGACGAACTTGTCCTTGAAGGTGCCGGGCTCCTTGACGCCGGCGTAAACCGTGTCGGCGATCTTCTTGCCCTCGTAGTTCTCGGCCTCGAAGACGTCGTCGAGCTCCTCGAGCTGGTCGAGAATGCCGAGGAAGCCGATCTGGTCCTCACCCGAGTTGTCGATGAGGTCCGGCGGGTTGCCGCCGACGAACCGGGGCTGGAGTTCCGGAGCGATGTCGACGACCGGCTTGACCTGGACCTTGACGCCCTTGACCTGCTTGCCCATGACCTTGTTGGCGTAGTCGACATAGTCGGTGCCGTAACCGCCGTCGAAGATGGCCGCGTCGACCTTGGAGTTCGCGGCGACGCCGAACGGGTTCTTGGCACCCTTCTTGCCCTTGGGGCCGCCGCTGTTGTTGTCGTTGCTGGAGGGAGAGCCACACGCAACCGCGAACGAACCCATGGCTGCCGTCGCGATCGCCCCGCGAAGGAGCGTCCGCCTGTCAAGAGAGCCGGCACGAATGGTCATCTCTGCATCCTCACTGATCGATTGAATTTCTACGGGTGTGCTGCGTGTTCGGCTGCCGGGCCGGATGGGCCCCGTGCTTGCCGCACTTCTCTTGGAGCGCTTCCTGATGCGGTTCTTCGCCCGTGATGTCGGCGCGGACGCGCATCGGGTCGTTCAGCCGTCGTACCGGAGCCGCTCGGCGGCACCGGTGGTGATCAGCTGAGCGAGGTGGGAAAAGCGGTCGCCGGGGCCGCGGTGGGAGCGACAGTCGCGCTTCGCTCGATCAGATCGCGATGGCCTACGCCGGGGGTGGATCCCATGCTCAAGTCCTCGCCTTCTCCAGGACTCAGGCGGTGAACCGGATCCTCCCCGGCACCGCGGTGACGTGCTGTGTCGTACCGGGGACGAATCCCCGGACCCCGGACCGGAATGGCATCGACGGAACTCGTCCGGAAATGCACTGGCCCGAGGGAACGCAGTTGGAGCTGGGTGGTACTGGAAGTTCCGGGATCGACGGAGACCTACGGCAGTCGGTGCGATCGCACGCTTCGCCGTTTCCCCCCTCCCCCGGGTCCTGACCCGGTCGTGAGACCGTCCGGGCCGGACGCCGACAGGTATAGTCCACTCCCTGTGAGCGGGGCAAGATCGAATGCAGGTTTGGACGTCGGTCTTTTCCGAGTTGAGACCTCCCGGAAATAAGCCGCAGCGTGGGGCGAGTCGATCTTGTCAACTCGCCTGTCTACAAAGGGTGTAGCGGAATGCGTCCGTCGAGCGGTTCTCCGGGCGGTCATCTGCGGAGCAGTGGGGCGAACAGGGTCGTGCCGGACGGTTCGGGGCGCGACGCGTTCGGGTCTTGAACGAGCGGCAGAGCGGAGGCGGACGCTCCGCGGTCACGGCCGGTCTCCCGCCGCGCCTCCGCCGGTTACCGCCCCGCCCTCACCCGACCGCCGCCCCCGCTCCCGCCCGACTGCCACGCGCTCCCGTATCCGCGACCGTCGGACGCCACGCCCGACCCTCCTCAACACCCTTGACACCACAGCCCACTTGCGGCCCTACTGGACCTTGCGCAGCGAACTGACAACGTTGTCTGGTTGATTGAGCCGCCGGGAGGGCGCCACCCATGCAGGGCAGATCCAGCCGATTCAGATCCCGCAACAGATACCGCGTGACCGCCACCGCCGCCGTGGGAGCGGCGGCGCTGGTGTTCACGGCGACGGCGCAGGGCGGTGCCGTCGCGCAGCCGAGGCAACAACCGGGCGCCGAGCGGGAGTTCAGCTCCTCGTTCGAGGCCGGGCAGCCCGCCCCCGACTGGCTGAACACCGTGGACACCGCGGCGGACGGCGGCAAGCGGGCGAGCGGCGTCGACGGCGGCTACACCGGCGGCATCCCGGGCAATGTCAACGGGCATGTCACCGACGTCCGCGCCAGCGGCGAGAACAGTGGCGGCGGTGAGGTCGCGGCGAACCTCGTCGACGGCGAGGCGACGACGAAGTGGCTGGCGTTCACGCCGACCGCGTGGGTCGAGTACGACCTGGACGAACCGGTCAAGATCACCAAATACGCGCTGACGTCGGCCAACGACCACGACGAGCGCGACCCGAAGGACTGGACCCTGAAGGGTTCGGCCGACGGAAAGGACTGGACCACTCTCGACACGCGCTCCGGCGAGACGTTCGGCGAGCGGTTCCAGGCGAAGACGTACGACCTTCAGACCCCCGCCGAGTACCGCCACTTCCGTATCGAGTTCACGAAGAACAACGGTGCGAACGACGCCACGCAGTTGGCCGATTTCCAACTGTCGACGGGCGGCGACCAGGCGCCGGCGCCCGAGGACATGCTCTCGCTCGTGGACAAGGGCCCGAGCGGCTCCCCGACGGCGAAGGCGGGCGCGGGCTTCACCGGGACACGGGCCCTGCGCTACGCGGGCACGCACAAGACGGACGGGCGCGCGTACTCGTACAACAAGGTCTTCGACGTCGATGTGGCGGTGGCGAGCGACACCGAGCTGTCGTACAAGATCTTCCCGTCGATGGCGGACGGCGACCGTGACTACGACGCCACGAACGTCTCCGTGGACCTGGCCTTCACCGACGGCACGTACCTGAGCGATCTGAAGGCCGTCGACTCCCACGGCGGGCTGCTGACCCCGCAGGGGCAGGGCGACGCCAAGCGGCTGTACGTGAACCAGTGGAACGCCGTGAAGTCCGGCATCGGGTCGGTCGCGGCCGGCAAGACGGTCGACCGGATCCTCGTCGCGTACGACTCCGCGAAGGGACCGGCGAAGTTCCGCGGCTGGCTCGACGACATCGACATCGACCGGGCCGCGCCGTCGCGCCCCAAGGCCCACCTGAGCGACTACGCGTCGACGACGCGCGGCACGAACTCCAGCGGCGGCTTCTCGCGCGGCAACACGTTCCCGGCGACAGCCGTCCCGCACGGCTTCAACTTCTGGACGCCGGTGACGAACGCGGGCTCGCTCAGCTGGCTGTACGACTACGCGCGCGACAACAACGCGGACAACCTGCCCACGATGGAGGCGCTGGCCGCGAGCCACGAGCCGAGCCCGTGGATGGGTGACCGGCAGACGTTCCAGATGATGCCGTCGGCGAAGGCCGGCGACGCGGTGGACACGTCGCGTTCCGGCCGCGCGCTGGCCTTCCGGCACGAGAACGAGACGGCCCGCCCGTACTACTACGGCGTGACGTTCGAGAACGGCGTGAAGGCGGAGATGACGCCGACCGACCACGCCGCGGCGCTGCGCTTCAGCTACCCCGGGGACGACGCGAGTGTCGTCTTCGACAACGTCTCCGAGCAGGGCGGCCTCACGCTCGACAAGGAGACCGGGACCGTCACCGGCTACTCGGACGTGAAGTCCGGGCTGTCCACCGGCGCCACCCGCCTCTTCGTCTACGGCGTCTTCGACAAGCCGGTGAAGGACGCCGCGGCGGCGGGCGTGAAGGGGCACTTCACGTTCGACGCGGGCAAGGACCGCACGGTCACCCTGCGCCTCGCGACGTCCCTGATCGGTATCGACCAGGCCAAGGACAACCTGGCACAGGAGCTCCCGGCGGGCCGGTCCTTCACCGACGTACGGGACGCGGCGCGCGCCCAGTGGGACACGCTGATGAAGAAGGTGGAGGTCGAGGGCGCGACGGACGACCAGCGCACGACGCTGTACTCGTCGCTCTACCGGCTGTACCTGTACCCCAACTCCGGCTTCGAGAAGGTCCGTTCGCAGGGCAAGGCGACGTACAAGTACGCGTCCCCGTTCTCGGCGATGCCGGGTCCCGACACCCCGACGCACACCGGCGCGAAGATCGTCGAGGGCAAGCCGTACGTCAACAACGGCTTCTGGGACACGTACCGGACGACCTGGCCCGCGTACTCGCTGCTCACGCCGAAGAAGGCCGGTGAGCTGGTCGACGGCTTCGTGCAGCAGTACCGGGACGGCGGCTGGATCTCGCGGTGGTCGTCGCCGGGGTACGCGGACCTGATGACGGGCACGTCGTCGGACGTGGCGTTCGCCGACGCGTACGTGAAGGGCGTCGACGGCTTCGACGTCGAATCGGCGTACAAGGCGGCCGTGAAGAACGCGACCGTGGTGCCGCCGCAGTCGGGCGTGGGCCGCAAGGGCATGACGACCTCCCCGTTCCTCGGCTACACGTCGACGGACACGCACGAGGGCCTGTCGTGGGCGCTGGAGGGCTACCTCAACGACTACGGCATCGCGCAGATGGGCGAGGCGCTCTACAAGAAGACGGGCAAGAAGCAGTACAAGGAGGAGGCGGAGTACTTCCGAAACCGGGCCCGTGACTACGTCAACATGTTCGACGACAAGGCGGCCGGGACCGGGTTCTTCCAGGGGAAGGACGAGAAGGGCGACTGGCGTGTGAAGTCGGCGGACTTCGACCCGGCGATCTGGGGCTACGACTACACGGAGACCAACGCCTGGGGCTACGCCTTCACCGCCCCGCAGGACAGCCGCGGCCTCGCCAACCTGTACGGCGGCAAGGACGGCCTCGCGAAGAAGCTCGACACGTTCTTCTCGACGCCGGAGACGGCCACGTCGGCCGTGGCCGGTTCGTACGGCGGTGTCATCCACGAGATGACGGAGGCGCGGGACGTACGGATGGGCATGTACGGCCACTCGAACCAGGTCGCGCACCACATCACGTACATGTACGACGCGGCGGGACAGCCGTGGAAGACGCAGGAGAAGGTCCGTGAGGTCCTCTCCCGCCTCTACACGGGCAGCGAGATCGGGCAGGGCTACCACGGCGACGAGGACAACGGCGAGCAGTCCGCCTGGTACCTCTTCTCGTCGCTCGGCTTCTACCCGCTCGTGATGGGCAGTGGCGAGTACGCCATCGGCTCCCCGCAGTTCACGAAGATGACGCTGCACCTGGAGAACGGCAAGGACCTCGTCGTCAAGGCGCCGAGGAACAGCGCGAAGAACATCTACGTGCAGGGCGTGAAGGTCAACGGCCGTACGTGGTCGAAGACGTCGCTGCCGCACTCGGTCGTCGCGAACGGCGGTGTCATCGAGTTCGCGATGGGCGACAAGCCGTCGTCGTGGGGTACGGGTGCCGACGCGGCGCCGACGTCCCTCACGAAGGACGACAAGGTGCCGTCGCCGCGGTCCGACGCGATCACCGGATCGGGTCCGCTGTTCGACAACACCTCGGCCACGAGCGCGAGTTCGGCGGGTCCGGTGGAGCTGCCGGTCGGCGCGGACGGCACGAAGGCCGTGCAGTACACGCTGACGTCGGACGACAGGGCGAAGGCCCCGGCGGGCTGGAAGCTGGAGGCGTCGAACGACGGTACGTCGTGGAAGACGGTCGACGCGCGCTCCGGCGAGTCCTTCAGCTGGGACAAGCAGACGCGGGCCTTCTCGGTGAGCGCGCCGGGCACGTACCAGCACTACCGGCTGGTGTTCGCCGGTACGGAACCGGCGACGCTGGCGGAGGTGGAGCTGCTGTCGTAGGCACACGTGAGTGACCGGCGGGCGGGCGTGGAGCGTTCACGCCCGCCCGTCGCGTGTCAGCGGGCAGTCCCGGACGCTGCATATCGCGCAGGAGCGGCCGTACGGCCCGTGCCGGTGGTCGTCGTCCTGCTGGACGGGGAGCCGCGGGCGGCCCTCGGGGGCGACCGGCTCCGGGGATGGCCGGTATTCGAGGAGCATCAGCGCGGAGTCGTCGTCGACCCCCGCGCCGGTGTGCTCGTGCACGTCGTGGCGGAGCTGGACCAGGCAGTCGTCGAGGGACGCGCCGCGCAGCAGCGCGACCCGCTGCACCAGCGGGTAGAACGCGTCCTCGGTGTTGCGCGCCTCGGCGAGTCCGTCGGTGTAGAGCAGTACGCGGTCGCCGTGCGCCAGGTCGACATGGCGCGGCTCGGGCGGATCCGGGTCCAGCCACGACAGGCCGAAGGGCATGGCCGGGCTCGGCGGGTGAGCGAGTTCGTGGGTGCCGTCGGCCCGCACGATCAGGGGCGGCGGATGCCCGAAGGAGAGCAGGGTGAGGCGGCCCGCCTCGTCGAGTTCGGCGAGGACCGCGGTGACGAACTGCTCCTCCACTCCCCTGCGGTGCAGCGCGCAGGAGATGCTGAACGCGACGCCGTCCAGGTCGGTGGCGTCGTGGGCGCTCAGCCGGAAGGCGCTGAGTGTGACGGAGGCCGTGCGCACGGCGTTGAGTCCCTTGCCCTGGACATCGCCGATGAGGAGGCGGACCCCGCCGCGCACCGGGACCACCTCGTAGAAGTCCCCGCCGATCCGGGCGTCCTCGGCCGCCGAGAGGTACGAGGCGGCGATGGCCGCGGGGCCGGTGTCGCCGGGCACGGGGGCGAGGATCACCCCTTGGACGAACTCCGAGATCCGGCGCTGCTGCGCCGCGCGCCGCTCCTGCTGGACGCGTGCGTGGGCGGCGACGGCGGAGGCGACGCTCACCAGGAAGACGCTGGTCAGGGCCACGGTGCCGCGCCGTGTGAAGAGCAGGTCGTCGTAGCCGGCCACGGCGGCGCACAGCAGCATCGCGAACGCTCCGCAGATCGCCACCCGGCGCGGTGAGGCGCAGCAGGCGGTCAGCGCGGGGCAGACCGCGTACAGCGGCAGCAGTCCGACGTCGCCGAGCAGGGCGTCGCAGACGGTGATGACCACGGCCGCGACGATGCCGGGGCAGAGCGCGGCGGGCCAGGTGGGCAACGCGGGGAACGAGGGTGCGCGCATCGGGGCTCCAGGGCCGGCCGGGTCGGCCGCCCGTCGACAGTTCACTGAATGGACCTATTCAGGCGATCCTGTCAACGTACAGGTCAAATTCAGGAAAAGAAATGGTATGTCCGGAATCTGAACTCGTCCCTCACGCCCCGTGCGGCACCTCTCACGCTCCGCCGCCCGTCACCCGCCCGCCCGCCGGGAATCAGTCCCCGGCGTCGGTCTTCACGTACACGGACACATGGCTGTCGCTCTCGGAGGTGAACGGGGCGCGCCCCCAGTCCGCGTACCGCTGCTCCAGGCGCATTCCGGCGAGCCGGGCCATCAGGTCGAGCTCGGCGGGCCAGACGTAGCGGAAGGGGATGGACCGGTATCTGCCGCGGCCGTCGGCGTCCACGGAGACGTAGTTCGAGCTGAAGCGCTGGTGGACGAGGTCGTCGTACCGGTCGAAGGCGACACGCTCGCCGGACAGGCCGAAGATCACGGCCTCCTGGCCGGGCGGCAGGTGACGCAGCGCGGGCACGCCGACCTCGACGACGAAGCGGCCGCCGGGCGCGAGATGGGCCGCGGCGTTGCGGAAGGCGTCGACCTGGGCGTCCTGCGTGGTGAGGTTGTTGATGGTGTTGTAGACGAGGTAGGCGAGGGTGAAGGTGCCGGCCCCGTCGACCTTGGTCGTGGTCATGTCGCCGATGGTGACGGGGAGTTCGGCGCCGCCGGGCTTGGCGCGCAGCCGCGCCACCATGGCGCGCGAGAGGTCGGTCCCGGTGACGGGCACACCGCGCGCCGCCAGCGGCAGGGCGATCCTGCCGGTGCCGACGGCGAGTTCGAAGGCCGGGCCGCCGTCGGCGAGCGCGGCGAGGAAGTCCGCGGCGAGGGTCGCGCGGCCCGGGTCCTCGCCCTCGTCGTAGGTGGCGGCGACGCTCTCCGGGAAGTAGCCGTCCTCGACGGCGTCGGTCGGGTGTACGGGGGTGCGGTCATCGGTCACCGGGGGACGGTAGCGCCGCCCGGTGGCCTCGGTCACCCGGATTTCCGCCCGCCGCCCTTGCCCTCAACTCCCTTCGGTGCAACGGTGATTACATGCTTACAGCCGAACAGCACGAGAAGGTGCGCGGCTGGTTCACCGGCCGTCTGCCCGCAGGGCTCTTCGAGGGACCCGCCGACGTGACCGTGGACCGCGAGGAGATCACCGTCGTCGGCCGCATCGCCGAGCCGCAGCTCGACAAGGACGCCTCGGACGCGGAGCGTGCGGCCGCCGTCGAAGGCCGCATCCAGGAGTTCAGGGAGCGCACGCGCGGGGAGCGCGTGGAGGTCGCGCGGGAGGCCGAGCACCGGTTCCGCAAGAAGGTGTCGTGGGGCGTGCGCTGCGGGGCCGACGAGGCCCTGTTCACGCACGTGTCGGCGCCGGTCATGACCCGGCTGCGTCAGCCCGAGCGGCAGGTCCTCGACACCCTGGTCGCGGGCGGCGTGGCGCGCAGCCGCAGCGACGCGCTCGCGTGGTGCGTACGTCTGGTGCAGCGCAACGCCGACGACTGGCTCGCCGAGCTGAGCGCGTCCCTGGAGCAGGTGCGCCGTGTCCGGGCACAGGGCCCGGACACGGCCGCGTAGCCGATCGGTCGCGGCGCGGGCGCAACCTCAGCTCCTGGCCCGCGCCGATCCGGTCACTTGCGCCAGAACAGGTGGTGGATGACGCCGCTCCGGCTGGGCACGACGTCGACGTGGAACCGGTCGCGCAGTTCGTCCGGGGACTCCCACAGCCGCGATCCCGACCCGATCTTCACCGACGGCGCCACCGCCACGTGCAGGGTGTCGACCAGGTCCGCGTCGAGGAACTGCCGGATGGTGCGGGCCCCGCCGCCGAGCCGGACGTCCTTGCCGCGCGCCGCGTCCTTCGCGGCCGCGAGCACCGCGGCCGGTTCGCCGTCGACGAAGTGGAACGTGGTGTCGGAGAGCGTGAACGACGGCCGCGTGTGGTGGGTCATCACGAACACCGGTGTGTGGAACGGCGGCTCCTCGCCCCACCAGCCGCGCCACTCGTGGTCCTCCCACGGCCCCTGTTGCGGGCCGAACTTGGCGCGTCCCATGATCTCGGCGCCGATGTTGTGGGCGAAGTCCCGTGTCAGATAGTCGTCGAGGCCGCGGCTCCCGCCCGGTTCGGTGCGGTTGGGCCAGCTCGCCGTGGCCCCGGCCCACGTGAACATCGTCCCGGGATCGGCGTGCCCGAACGGTCGCTCCAGGCTCTGCCCGTCACCGGCGCCGAACCCGTCACCGGAGACGGTGAAGTTCTGGACCTTCAACAGCTGCGTCACGTGCTTCTCCTGAATCTTGAGGTGCGGCTCCCGTCACAGAGACTCTCCCGGCTCCGAGAACTCATCGCACGGCGACGCGGCACCTCGCCGAATGCGGCGCGCGTTTTACCGGTCTCCTCGATCTGGTGGCCGAGGGCCGACCACGGCTAGGATGCCGTACCCGTTCGCGGGGCCGCACCTGTTCAGGAGTGGCCGATGTCGCCCGTACCACCGCATGTACCGCCGCCTGTTCCGCCGCCGCCGTCGCAGCCACCACGGCCGTCCGTACCGCCCCAGCAGCCCGCGGGGCCACAGCCGCCGCCTCCGACACCTCAGCCGCCGCGACGGCCCGTTCCACCCCGACCGACGTATCCACCGGGGCCGTCGCCGGTGGTCAGGGTCATCGACAGCCGGGTCCCGGGGTTCGCCGTGGCCGACCGGCGGGGCCGGTGGAAGATCGTCACGCTGCTCATGGTCCTGACGCTCGTCGCCACGGTGACGACGTCGTACATCCAGTTCAACTTCAACCTGCTGACCATGAAGGCCACCACCCGGGCCGCGGACGCGGCGGGGCAGGCCGTCGAGGACGGCAAGGAGCCGTTCACGACGGCGGTGAGCCCGGCGAGCGACGTCGACTCCGCCGTCCGCAACAACCGTCTCGACGTGCGCTGGGTGCTCTTCACCGCCCCGCTCACCCCGGAGGAGCAGGGCGAGATCCTCGCCCACCCGCTGGGCGAGAACGAGACGATGGAGCAGTTCCTGCGGATGCTGGACGGCTTCACGCACAAACCCGTCCTCGTCTACGACGGCGGGAACCGGACGACCGGCGAACACCGTGTCGACTTCGCCTACGGGATGACGCTCCAGAGCGCCCGCGCGCAGGCGGTCTCGGTGCGCGGCATGGACGCCGTCGACGTGACGTGCGCCCCCTCGACGGCGACGACCGTCATCTCCCTGCCGCCGGAGGGCGAGGAGCCGATCGAGGAGGTCGCCGTCGACCTGGCCGCCGGCGATCGCGAGGCGCCGCTGCTCCAGCAGTCGCAGGAGGACCCCGGCCCGTACTTCGCCCACCAGTACATCGAGTTGGGCAACGGACAGACGTCCTGGGCCGCGCTCATGGACGTGCTCACCGTGACGGACCAGTGCAGTTGGGCGTTCAAGGTGTCCTACGTCCACGCCGGGCAGCAGCGGACGAAGGTCGTCCGCGACGACGCCTTCCACACCCCGGGACTGCCGACGAGGCCGCGGCAGCTGATCGAGTTCCGGGCCGACAACACCGGCAACCGGTGGATCTGCTGGGGCGAGCAGATCGCGGCCGACGCCCCCTGCCCGGTGCGGGCCCCGGCCGATGACGCCGACGCGGGGGCCCCGGCACTGAAGTACTGGGGCAGCTTCCCGGTCCTGTGACGGCGAAGGGCCGCACCCCCGTCACCGGGGATGCGGCCCTCGACCGCCTTACCGAACCGACTAGTTGCGGATCAGGTTGCGCAGCACGTACTGCATGATGCCGCCGTTGCGGTAGTAGTCCGCCTCACCGGGGGTGTCGATGCGGACGACCGCGTCGAACTCGACACCGGTGTCGGTGGTGACCTTGACGGTGGCCGGGGTGCGGCCCTCGTTCAGCTCGGTGACGCCGGAGATCGCGAAGGTCTCCTCGCCGGTCAGGCCGAGCGAGTCGGCCGACTGGCCCGCCGGGAACTGGAGCGGCAGGACGCCCATGCCGATGAGGTTCGAGCGGTGGATGCGCTCGTACGACTCGGTGATGACGGCCTTGACGCCGAGGAGCGCGGTGCCCTTGGCCGCCCAGTCGCGGGACGAACCGGAGCCGTACTCCTTGCCGCCCAGGATGACGAGCGGGGTGCCCTGCGCCTGGTAGTTCTGCGAGGCGTCGTAGATGAACGAGACCGGGGCGTCGGGCTGCGTGAAGTCGCGGGTGTAGCCGCCCTCGGTGCCCGGCGCGATCTGGTTGCGCAGGCGGATGTTGGCGAACGTGCCGCGGATCATGACCTCGTGGTTACCACGGCGCGAGCCGTAGGAGTTGAAGTCGCGACGCTCGACGCCGTGCTCGCTCAGGTACTTGCCGGCCGGGGTGTCGGCCTTGATCGCACCGGCGGGCGAGATGTGGTCGGTGGTGACCGAGTCGCCGAGCTTGGCGAGGACGCGGGCGCCCTCGAAGTCGGTGACCGGGGTGGTCTCCATCGTCATGCCCTCGAAGTACGGGGGCTTGCGGACGTAGGTCGACTCGCTGTCCCACTCGAAGGTGTTGCCGGTCGGGACGGAGAGGGCCTGCCACTGGGCGTCGCCGGCGAACACGTCCTCGTAGGACTTCGAGAACATGTCCTCGCCGATGGAGTTGGCGACGACGTCGTTGACCTCGGCCTCCGACGGCCAGATGTCGGCCAGGTAGACGGGCTTGCCGTCCTGGTCGACGCCGAGGGCGTCCTTGGTGATGTCCACCTTCATCGAACCGGCGATGGCGTACGCGACGACCAGCGGCGGGGAGGCGAGGTAGTTCATCTTGACGTCGGGGTTGATGCGGCCCTCGAAGTTCCGGTTGCCGGAGAGGACCGACGTGACCGCGAGGTCGTGGTCGTTGACGGCCTTCGAGACCTCCTCGGGCAGCGGGCCCGAGTTGCCGATGCAGGTGGTGCAGCCGTAGCCGACGAGGTTGAAGCCGACCTTGTCGAGGTACGGGGTCAGGCCCGACTTGTCGAAGTAGTCGGTGACGACCTTCGAGCCCGGCGCGAGGGTGGTCTTGACCCACGGCTTGCGGGTCAGGCCCTTCTCGACGGCCTTCTTCGCGACGAGGGCGGCGGCCACCATCACGTACGGGTTCGAGGTGTTGGTGCAGGAGGTGATCGCGGCGACGGTGACGGCGCCGTGGTCGATCTCGTAGGTCGAGCCGTCGGCGGCGGTCACGGTGACCGGGTTCGACGGGACGCCGTTGGAGACGGCCGGGGCGTCGGAGGCCGGGAAGGACTCCTTGCCCGCCTCGGAGTCGTCCGCGACGTAGTTGCGCACGTCCTGGGCGAACTGCTGCGCGGCGTTCGCGAGGACGATGCGGTCCTGCGGGCGCTTGGGGCCGGCGATCGACGGGACGACCGTGGAGAGGTCGAGCTCCAGCTTCTCGGAGAAGTCGGGCTCGGCGGCCGGGTCGAGCCAGAGGCCCTGCTCCTTGGCGTACGCCTCGACGAGCGCGACCTGCTGGGCGTCACGGCCGGTCAGACGCAGGTAGTTCAGGGTCTCGTCGTCGATCGGGAAGATCGCGGCGGTGGAGCCGAACTCCGGCGACATGTTGCCGATGGTGGCGCGGTTCGCGAGCGAGGTGGCGGCGACGCCCTCACCGTAGAACTCGACGAACTTGCCGACGACGCCGTGCTTGCGCAGCATCTCGGTGATCGTGAGCACGAGGTCGGTGGCGGTGGTGCCGGCCGGCAGCTCGCCGGTCAGCTTGAAGCCGACGACGCGCGGGATCAGCATGGAGACCGGCTGGCCGAGCATCGCGGCCTCGGCCTCGATGCCGCCGACGCCCCAGCCCAGGACGCCCAGGCCGTTGACCATCGTGGTGTGCGAGTCGGTGCCGACCAGGGTGTCCGGGTAGGCCTGGCCGTTACGGACCATGACCGTGCGGGCCAGCTTCTCGATGTTGACCTGGTGCACGATGCCGGTGCCCGGCGGGACGACCTTGAAGTCGTCGAACGCGGTCTGGCCCCAGCGCAGGAACTGGTAGCGCTCCTTGTTGCGGCCGTACTCCAGGTCCACGTTCTGCTTGAACGCGTCCGAGGTGCCGAACTTGTCGGCGATGACGGAGTGGTCGATGACCATCTCGGCCGGGGACAGCGGGTTGATCTTCGCCGGGTCGCCGCCGAGGGCCTTCACGGCCTCACGCATGGTGGCGAGGTCGACGACGCAGGGCACGCCGGTGAAGTCCTGCATGATCACGCGGGCGGGCGTGAACTGGATCTCCTGCGCGGGCTGCGCCTGCGAGTCCCATTCGCCGAGCGCACGGATGTGGTCGGCGGTGATGTTCGCGCCGTCCTCGGTGCGGAGCAGGTTCTCAAGGAGAACCTTCAGGCTGTAGGGAAGGCGCGCGGAGCCCTCGACCTTGTCCAGCTTGAAGATCTCGTAGGACTCGTCGCCCACGCGCAGCGTGCTGCGGGCGTCGAAGCTGTTCGCCGACACGACAGTCTCCTTCATACATTTATGTGCGCGTTCCACCGCATCCTGCCGCCACGCCACGTTGCCCAACCGCTAAGGTAAGGCTAAGTTAGGTAACCCTTACCGTCGGACTCGGCCCGGCGGGCGGCCGCAGTGCGCCTCGGCAGATATCTCGATGTCGAGATAACTCTAGTACATGACCCGACGCTGCCGTCGAGCCCCTCCTCGCGTGCGTTCGCTCTCCTCATGGTCGTACGGCAACCCCGGGACGGCGACGCGGCGACCCGTCCGATAGCGTCCGGCAATGGCCAGTGATCTACGTCTCACCGTCCTCGGCAGCGCCACGCCCTACCCCGCCGCGGGGAACCCGTCTTCCGGGTACCTCGTCACCGGGGGCGGCACACGCCTGTGGGTGGACGCGGGGAGCGGAACCCTCGGGGCGCTCCAGAGATACGCGCGGCTCGACGAGATCGACGCCGTCTGGATCTCGCACCTGCACGCCGACCACAGCGCCGATCTGCTCACCGCCCAGTACGGACTCCTGTACGCGGACGTCCGGCGCGAGGCGCCGCTCCCCCTGTACGGGCCGCCGGGGATCGCCGACCGGCTCGCGGACTTCCTCACGAACGGCGAGCGGCGCAGCCCGGTCGAGCGGGCCTTCGACGTACGCGAACTGTCGGACGGGCACTGCGCGCGGGTCGGCTCCCTCGATCTGGCCACACGGGAGGTGGCGCACGGGATGCCCGCGTTCGCGCTGCGCGTCGAGCACCGGGGGCAGTCGCTCGTCTACTCCGGGGACAGCGCACCCTGCACCACGCTGACCGAACTGGCCGCCGGATGCGGGACCTTGCTGTGCGAGGCGGACGGGGACGACGGGGGCGGGGTGCACCACTCGCCGGAGGAAGCCGGGGAGACGGCCGCGGCGGCCGGCGTGGGGCGGCTGATCGTGACGCACGTGGGGCGGGCGATCGCTCCCGGGGACGCCGTGACGCGGGCGGCGTCACGGTTCGCGGGGCCGGTGGCCTACGCGGCGCCGGGGGCGGTGTTCCCGGTCGGTTCCGCCGACTGATCGGCACGGTCCCGGGTACCCGCCTTCTCGTATCCGTACGAAGAGAAGTACGGACCGACGCATCCGTACGAAGGGAAGTACGGAGGGACCACGGAGGGGAATCCGTCATGCCGCTCACGTTCCGCAAGAGCTTCCGCATCCTGCCCGGCGTCCGGCTCAACATCAACCGCAAGTCGTGGTCCGTCACGACCGGCGGCGGCCGGCACGGCCCGCGGCACACGCACAGCAGCACCGGGCGTCGGACGACGTCGATGGACCTGCCGGGTCCCTTCGGCTGGCGTCGCACCCGCAGCGCCAAGCGTCACTGACGTCCCGTCAGGGTCCGTCGGGGGTCCGTCACCCCGATGGACCCCCCAGAATGCGTCATCTCATATCTGAGATAACCTGCCCCTATGGCAGACGACTACCTCGTACGCATCGGCAAGCTCATCCGTGACGCCCGTCAGCACCGGGGCTGGACACAGACGCAGCTTGCCGAGGCGCTCGGCACCAGCCAGAGCGCCGTGAACCGGATCGAGCGCGGAAACCAGAACATCAGCCTTGAGATGATCGCCCGAATCGGTGAAGCCCTGGACAGCGAGATCGTGTCCCTCGGTTACGCGGGCCCGATGCATCTGCGGGTGGTCGGCGGACGCCGACTGTCCGGCTCGATCGACGTGAAGACGAGCAAGAACGCGTGTGTGGCGCTGCTGTGCGCGTCGCTCCTGAACAAGGGGCGCACCGTACTGCGCCGCGTCGCCCGCATCGAGGAGGTCTACCGCCTCCTGGAGGTCCTCAACTCCATCGGCGTGCGCACCCGCTGGATCAACGACGGCGTGGACCTGGAGATCGTGCCGCCCGCCGAGATCGACATGGACGCCATCGACGCGCAGGCGGCCCGCCGCACCCGCTCGATCATCATGTTCCTCGGCCCGCTGCTGCACCGCATGGACCGCTTCAAGCTGCCGTACGCGGGCGGTTGCGACCTCGGCACCCGCACCATCGAGCCGCACATGATCGCGCTGCGCCGGTTCGGCCTCGACATCACGGCGACCGAGGGCCTGTACCACGCCGAGGTGGTGCCGGACGTGGCGCCCGACCGCCCGATCGTGCTGACCGAGCGCGGCGACACCGTGACGGAGAACGCGCTGCTGGCCGCGGCCCGGCACGACGGCACCACGGTCATCCGCAACGCCTCGTCGAACTACATGGTCCAGGACCTGTGCTTCTTCCTGGAGGCCCTGGGCGTACGGGTCGACGGCATCGGTACGACGACGCTCACCGTGCACGGGGTGCCGCAGATCGACGTCGACGTCGACTACTCCCCGTCGGAGGACCCGGTCGAGGCGATGAGCCTGCTGGCCGCCGCCGTCGTCACGGAGTCCGAACTCACCGTCAGGCGGGTGCCGATCGAGTTCCTGGAGATCGAGCTCGCGGTGCTGGAGGAGATGGGGCTCGACCACGACCGCACGGCCGAGTACGTCGCCGACAACGGCCGCACGCGCCTCGTCGACCTCACGGTCCGGCCCTCCAAGCTGGAGGCGCCGATCGACAAGATCCACCCGATGCCGTTCCCGGGGCTGAACATCGACAACGTCCCGTTCTTCGCGGCCATCGCGGCGGCGGCCCAGGGCAAGACCCTGATCCACGACTGGGTCTACGACAACCGCGCCATCTACCTGACGGACCTCAACCGGCTCGGCGGGCGCCTCCAACTCCTCGACCCGCACCGGGTGCTGGTGGAGGGCCCGACCCGCTGGCGCGCGGCCGAGATGATGTGCCCGCCCGCGCTGCGGCCCGCCGTCGTCGTCCTGCTCGCCATGATGGCGGCCGAGGGCACGTCGGTGCTGCGCAACGTGTATGTCATCAACCGCGGTTACGAGGACCTGGCGGAGCGGCTCAACTCCGTGGGCGCCCAGATCGAGATCTTCCGCGACATCTGAGGGTCATCGGTGTGAGGGTGGGGCGCATGACGCGCCCCACCCTCCGGCTGTCCGCCCTCGCCGCCCTGCCCGCCGTGTGCTGCGCGCTGGCGCTGCTCACCGGATGCGGGAGCGGTTCGGCGGACGGGAACGACACGTCCCCCTCGCCCGGCGGCAGTCCGACGGGCTTCGGCGCGCCGATCGCGAGCCGCTCCCCCGCCGTCGGCACCGGTTCGAAGGACCCCGACGACCTGAACGGGGACGGCCACCGCGATCTGCTGCTGCCGCTGGAGACCCCCGGCGGGGAGCCGCAGTGGGAGCCCTCCGACGGGCGGCTGCTGGTGGTGTACGGGTCCTCGCACGGGCTCGATCCGGCGACCCGGTCCGTGTACGGACGCAGCGACCTGGGGCTTCCCGCCGCTGAGTCGTACTCGGGAGTCGAGCGACCCGAGGGCGTCGACGCGCGGTCCGCGGCGAGCGCCGATCTGGACGGCGACGGGTTCGCCGATCTCGCACTGCCGATCATCGGCAAGGAGCGGGCCACCGACGGGACGTACGCGGCCCAGCGGTACACCGTGTACGTGGTGTGGGGTTCCGCGCGCGGTCCCGGCGGCAGCGGCGGGAAGGCGACACCCATGCGGCTCCCCGCGCGGGCCGCCGCGTCGGGCCTCGACTCGGTGGTGCGCGGGGACTTCGACGGGGACGGGCGACTCGACCTGGCCGGACGTGCGGTGTCGGGAACCACGGCGTGGCTCCTGTACGGGCCGTTCGACCGGGCGACGGGGGCGCCCGCCCGCACCGGGACGCTGCCGATGTCCGGAGGGTCGCTGTACGCCGACGACGTCGACCCGACCGGCGAGCACCCGCGCGTCACGCCCCTCCTGGCGCACGACGGGGACGACGGCGAGCAGACCGGAAGCACGCTCTACACGGCACCCACCACCGGCCGGGGCCGTGAACTGCGTGAGGGCAACGCCCACGCCTTCGGCGACTTCGACGGCGACGGGCGGCGCGACGTGGCCGTCGGCGACGACGGGAGCCGCAACGACGAGCCCGGCGCCGAGACCGAGGCGCCCGACGTCGACGGCTCCCTGACCGTCTACCCGGGCGACGGTGGAACGCCGGTCGACCAGGAGCTGCCCGAGGCCTCCCGGCGCCGCCGCGGGTTCAGCAGTCCGCTCGTGTACGTGGCGGCGGACCCGGACGGCGACGGTCGCGACGGGATCCTCGTGCCGACGTTCGACGCGATGGTGCTGCTCGACGGGATCGGTGACGGGGGCGGTGCGCGGCAGGTGGAGGTCGCGCGGCAGGGGCCGGCCCGCGCGCAGGGCAAGAAGGTCCGTGCCGAGCGGCGGCCCGCGCGGCCGTACGGCGCCGCGGACTTCGACGGGGACGGACGGGACGAACTGGTGCTGACCTGGGGCGCGGACAGCATGTTCGGGCTCTACGGGGAGGACCCCACCCACTGGTGGATCACGGACGGGATCTCGGACCGCGACCGGGCGGTGTTCGACGCCACCCGATGGGTGAAGCCGCGGGTGTACGCCTCCCCGACGAACTGAGGTCAGGCCCTCAGGACGTCGCGAACTCCCTGATGGCGGCGGCCAGTTCGCGGGGGCGGTCCAGCGGGATGAGGGTGCCGCACTCGTCCAGCTCCACCAGACGTCCCCGCGGGAGGAGGTCGGCCAGGCGGCGGCCGTGCGCGAGGGGCATCATCTTGTCCTGCTTGCCCCAGACGACGAGCGCGGGGCGGTCGTAGGTCCGCAGGGCGTCCGCCGCCTCCATCATCTCCGTCCTCACACCCGAGCGGAGATAGCGCAGCAGGACGGCCCGCGCCGCAGGGTCCTTGCGCAGCGGCTCGACCCAGCGGTCGATCAGCTCGTGCGGAACGGGCCGGTACGACATCACCGCGTATCCGGTGCCGGGCATCCGGCGCAGCGGGCGGACGGACAGGACCGCCGCGAGGAGCGCGATGCCGCCGGGGACGCGGGCGGCGACATCGAGGAGCTTCCCTGCCGGGCCCGGCGGATAGTTGTCGAACGCCTCGCAGCCCGCGATCACCATGCGGCCGACCCGCTCGGGGCGTTCGGCGGCGAGCTGCTGGAGACGGCCCGCGTCGTTCTCCACGAACACGGTCTCGTCGCCCAGCTTCAGCGCGTCGGCGAACTCGCCGATGAGCAACGCCATGGAGTGCGGGGTGAGGTGAGCGCCGGGCCGCAGCGGTGTGCGATGGCTGCCGTACGGGAGGGTGGGGACGATACAGCGGACGGACGCGCCGAGTTCGTCCACGACGTGTCGCCACACCGTGCCGTCCTGGGCGAGCCCGTGGAGGAGGACGACGGGCGTGCCGTCGCCTCCCGTGTCGTCGTACGCGATCGGACCTACGGAGAGTTCGGTCTGTAGCGTCATGGGCCGATGCTAGGGCGTCGCCGGGCGCTGTGGCGTCGCCGGGTGTTGCGGTCTGTCCGGGGCGGGGGTTGGGCGTACTGCGGTGTGTCCGGGGCGCGGCGTGGCCGGTGTGTGCGCGGTGTCACGGCAGGACGGCGAAGCCGTCCAGTTCGATCAGTGCCTGCTCGTCCCAGAGCCGGACGATGCCGACGACGGCCATCGCCGGATAGTCGCGGCCTGCCAACTCCTTCCATATGCGCCCCAGTTCGGGCGCGTGCTCCCGGTACGCGGCGACGTCCGTGACGTAGACCGTGACGCGGGCGAGGTCGGCGGCGGTGCCGCCCGCCGCGTGCAGTGCGGCGAGGAGGTTCGACAGGGCGCGCCTGAACTGCTCGGGAACCGTACTGCCGACGACCTTGCCGTCCGCGTCGAGGGCGGTCTGGCCCGCGAGGAAGACCAGGCGGCCGCCGGTCGCGGTGACGGCGTGCGAGAAGCCGGTCGGCGGGGAGAGGTGGGGCGGGTTGACGCGGCGCAGGTGGCCGTTGGTGTCCGTCACGCTTCGACCCCCTGCTCCCGGTACAACTCCGCGGCGATGATGGCGCGTTGGACCTCGCTGGCGCCCTCGTAGATGCGCGGGGCCCGGACCTCCCGGTAGAGGTGTTCGAGGAGGTGCCCGCGTTGCAGGGCGCGGGCGCCGTGCAGTTGGACCGCGGTGTCGACGACGTGCTGCGCCGCCTCTGTGGCCAGGAGTTTCGCGAGGGCGGCGCGGCGTACGACGTCGGGGGCGCCGGCGTCGTACGCGCTCGCGGCGGCGTACACCGCGAGGCGGGCGCTCTCCGTGCGCACCTCCATGTCGGCGACCTGGTGGGCGACGGCCTGGAGGTCCTTCAACTTGCCGCCGAACGCGTCCCGTTGGGCGGTGTGCGCCAGCGTCGCGTCGAGCGCGGCCTGCGCCATGCCCACGGCGAAGGCACCGACGCTGGGGCGGAACAGGTTCAGGGTCGTCATCGCGACACGGAAGCCGCGGTCCACCTCGCCGAGGACGTCGTCCGCGGTGACGGGCACCCCGCCGAAGTCCAGGGCGCCGACGGCGTGCGGAGCGATCAGGTCGAGCGGGGTGCCGGTCAGGCCGGGGCGGTCGGCGGGGACGAGGAAGGCGGTGACGCCACGGGCGCCGGCCTCGGGGGTGGTGCGGGCGAAGACCGTGTAGAAGTCCGCCTCGGGGGCGTTCGAGATCCAGCACTTCTCGCCGGTCAGCCGCCAGCCGTCGCCGTCACGGGCGGCCCGCAGGGCCAGCGCCGCGGCGTCGGAGCCCGCGCCGGGCTCGCTCAGCGCGAAGGCGGCGACGGTCTCGCCCGCGCGGACCCCCGGCAGCCAGCGCTCCCGCTGCGCGGGCGTGCCGTACGCGTGCACGGGGTGGGCGCCGAGCCCTTGCAGGGCGAGTGCGGTCTCCGCCTCGGTGCAGACGCGGGCCAGCGACTCGCGCATCAGGCAGAGGTCGAGCGCGCCGGAGGTGAACAGGCGCTCCAGAAGGCCGAGTTGGCCGAGTTCGGCGACGAGCGGGCGATTGACGCGGCCCGGTTCGCCCTTCTCCGCGAGGGGTGCGAGGCGCCGCGCGGCATGATCGCGCAGCTCCGCACACCAGGCGAGCTGTTCCGGTTCGAGCGAGAACGTGCCCATACGCCGGTGCTCCTCTCCGGGCGGGCGGCGCCGCTTCGCCTCCGGCCCTCACGGAACCGTATCGCGCTCCATTGACTGTCGTCACCATCACGATACGCTCGATGCGCGGCCGCCCGACACCGCGGCGGCCAGCGGCCCACTACAAGGGGGCGCCCGGCCATGACCTCCCCATCCACACCGCCGACGACCAGCCCGCATCCCGGCCTGTCACCCTCGGGCCACCGCGACACCTTCGCCCGCGACCACCTGCCTCCCGCCGCGCTCTGGCCCGGCCTCGTCCTCGACCCGCCCGAGCTGCGTCGCTCCGGGCCGCTCAACTGCGGCGCCGAGCTCCTCGACGCGACCGTGGAGCGGTTCGGCGCGGACCGGCCCGCGTTCCACTCCCCCGGACAACCCCCGTGGTCGTACGGGGAGTTGCAGGTCACCGTCGACCGGATCGCACACGTCCTGACGGACGATCTGGGTGTCGTGCCCGGCAACCGCGTACTGCTGCGCGGCCCCACCACCCGCCATCTGGCGGCCTGTTGGCTGGCCGTGATGAAGGCGGGCGGCGTCGCCGTGACCGTGCTCGCGCAGGCGCGGCCGGGCGAGCTGGCCACGATGTGCGAGATCGCCGAGGTGGGCCACGCGCTGTGCGACGTACGGTCGGTCGACGATCTGGCGAAGGCCGAGGCGCCGGGGCTGCGGATCACCACGTTCGGCGGTGACGGCCCCGACGACCTACTGCACCGGGCCGCCGCGAAGCCGTCGTCGTACGAGGCCGTGGCGACCGCGGCCGACGACGTCGCGCTGATCGCCTTCACCTCGGGGACCACCGGGCGGCCCAAGGGGTGCATGCACTTCCACCGGGACGTGCTCGCCATCGCCGACACGTTCTCCCGGCACGTCCTCAAGCCCACCCCCGACGACGTGTTCGCGGGCAGTCCGCCGCTCGGCTTCACCTTCGGGCTCGGCGGGCTCGTCGTGTTCCCGCTGCGCGCCGGGGCGTCGGCGCTGCTGCTCGAACAGGCGGGCCCGCGGCAGCTGTTGCCCGCGATCGCCGAGCACCGGGTGTCGGTCCTGTTCACCGCGCCGACGGCGTACCGGGCGATGCTGGCGGAGACCGGACCCCGCGATCTGTCCTCGCTGCGCCGCTGCGTCTCCGCGGGCGAGAACCTGCCCGCGGCGACCTGGCACGCCTGGCAGGAGGCGACGGGGCTGCGCGTCATCAACGGCATCGGCGCCACCGAACTGCTGCACATCTTCATCTCCGCCGCCGACGACGCGATCCGGCCGGGCACGACGGGCCTGCCCGTGCCCGGCTGGCAGGCGCGGATCGTGGACGCGGACGGCACCGAACTCCCGGACGGGGAGCCGGGGTTGCTCGCCGTGCGCGGTCCGGTCGGCTGCCGCTACCTCGCCGACGAGCGGCAGACCGACTACGTACGGCACGGCTGGAACATCACCGGGGACACCTATGTCCGCGAGCCCGACGGCTACTTCCGGTACGTGGCCCGCGCCGACGACATGATCATTTCCGCCGGGTACAACATCGCGGGCCCGGAGGTCGAGGACGCGCTGCTGCGCCACCCCGACGTGACGGAGGCGGCGGTCGTCGGGCGGCCCGACGAGGAGCGCGGGCAGATCGCGGTCGCGTACGTCGTGCTGCGTCCCGGCGCCCGGCGCGACACCGGGACGGCGGACGCGCTGCGGGAGTTCGTGAAGGCGGAACTCGTGCCGTACAAGTGCCCACGCGTGATCGAGTTCCTGGACGCGCTGCCGCGCACGGCGACGGGGAAGCTCCAGCGGTTCCGGCTGCGCGAGCCGGGCCGGACCGTAGAGTGATCAGGTGTCCGAGCAGCCCTTTCACAGCAGCAGCACCCACACCCCGCGCTCCCTCATCGTCACCCTGTACGGCGCCTACGGACGCGACTTCCCCGGTCCCGTCCCGGTCGCCGAGCTGATCCGGCTGCTCGGCGCGGCCGGGGTCGACGCGCCCGCGGTGCGCTCGGCCGTCTCCCGGCTCAAGCGCCGCGGCCTGCTGCTGCCGGCGCGGACGGCCGAGGGCGCCGCCGGATACGCGCTGTCCGACGACGCCCGCCAGCTCCTGGACGACGGCGACCGCCGGATCTACGGCAGCCGGGACGCGGCGGGCGGCTGGGTGCTCGCCGTGTTCTCCGTCCCCGAGTCCGAGCGGGCCCGGCGCCACGTCCTGCGCTCTACGCTCACCGGCCTCGGTTTCGGCACGGCCGCGCCGGGCGTGTGGCTGGCGCCGGCCGGCCTGTACGAGGAGACCCGGCACACGCTGGAGCGGATCGGCTGCTCCGGATACGTCGACCTGTTCCGCGGCGAGCACCTGGGCTTCACGGCGACGGCCGACGCGGTGGCCCGCTGGTGGGACCTGTCCGCCCTGGCCAAACTGCACGAGGCGTTCCTCGACGAGCACGAACCCGTGCTGCGCGCCTGGCAGGGCCGCGTCGACACGCCGCCGCGGGAGGCGTACCGCGACTACCTGCCGGCGCTCGACTCGTGGCGGCATCTCCCGTACGCGGACCCGGGGCTGCCCGCCCGGCTGCTGCCCGAGGGCTGGCCGGGGATCCGCTCCGCGGAGGTGTTCCGGGCGCTCGACGAGCGGCTGCGGACCGCCGGGGCCCGCTTCGTGCAGGCCGCTTCGTGAAGACCGCATCAACGACACATCGGAAGTGATCCCCGCCACATGAGAGGGTGCTAAGGGAACCCTCAGGTCTCTCCGGCCCTCTTCTCAGAATGCGCGCTTAGCGTCGTGACGTATGAGTCTGAAGCGCAATCTGAACCGGGCCCTGTCCGCGGCCACGGGTCTCGAGGTCCGCCGGGCCGGGAGCGCACCGAAGGTGACGCCCCCGGCCGCCAGGGCCCCGCAGCCCGCGAAGCGCGCGGCGGCGGCCGTGACGTATCGAACGACCGGCGACCTGGCGACCGATCGGCTGCTGCGACGGCCGGTCTTCATCATGTCTCCGGTGCGCTCCGGCTCGACCCTGCTGCGCATGCTGCTCGACGCGCACCCGCGGCTGCACGCCCCGCACGAACTGCACATCCGCCGCCTGGAGGTGGGCTACGGCAGCAAGCTGTCGGAGCGGGCCATGGACGCCCTCGACCTGGGCCGCGGCGATCTGGAGCATCTGCTGTGGGACCGCGTCCTGCACCGTGAACTCACCCGTTCCGGCAAGGACTTCATCGTCGAGAAGACGCCGAGCAACGCCTTCGTCCACCGGCGGATACGCGACTGCTGGCCCGACGCCCGCTTCGTGTTCCTGCTGCGTCACCCCGCCTCCATCGCCCGGTCGTGGCACGAGGGCGACCCGGAGAAGCGGACGTACGAGGAGGCGTGCGCCGACGCGCTGCGCTACATGAAGGCCGTCGACCACGCCCGCAAGGGCCTCACCGGCGGGCACACCGTGCGCTACGAGGACCTCACCAAGGACCCCGAGGCGAAGCTGCGCGCGCTGTGCACCTTCCTCGGCGTGGACTTCGAGCCGTCGATGCTGGAGTACGGCAAGAAGGACGACACGCAGATCCAGAAGGGCCTCGGCGACTGGCGCGACAAGATCCGCACGGGCAGCGTGCAGCAGGGCCGCCCGCTGCCGCAGGACGACGAGATCCCCGAGATCCTGCGGCCCATGAGCCAGGCGTGGGGGTACCTCAAGTGAAGCCCCGGGCCGAGGTGGAGCAGGTGTGGCCGCGCGACGGGCGGATCCGGGTCGTCGGCCGCCTGCACGGGCTGACCGACGGTGCGGGGGCCCGCTGGCGGCTGCTGCTGACCCGCCGCTCACGCACCGAGCACGTCCTGCGCTACGACGCCGAGCGGGAGGGCGCGGACTTCACCTGTACGTGGAAGGTGTCCGACCTCGCCGCGTACGACGGCTTCACCGGCACCGAGCAGTGGGACCTGCACCTGACGGACGGGTCCCACACGCTGCGCGTCGGCCGCAAGCTCGACGACATCCGCGGCAAGAAGGCCGTGATGGTGTACCCCGAACAGCCCGTCCCCGGCGCGGACTTCGCCGTACGGCCGTACTTCACGGTCGAGGACAACCTGTCGCTGGAGTGTCGCTCATGACGACTCCCGTGAAGGTGAGATACCTCCTCCTGCACGCGTACGGACGCGGCGGCACCATCCGCACCGTCTTCAACCAGGCCAACTCCCTCACGGCGGCGGGCTGGGACGTGGAGATCGTCAGCGCGGTGCGCCGCCGTGACGAGCTCCAGTTCCCGCTGGACACGCGCGTCCGCGTCCGCACGCTCGTCGATCTGCGCGAGAGCGCCGAGGCGCCGCCGGAGCCCGCGCGCGGCCTCGCCGGCCGGTGGCGCGCCCGCAGGCGCGAGCGGCTGATCGACCGGCCGGCGCGCGAGATACCCCGCGGCGAGTTCGGCTACCGGTACTTCGACCGGCGCCTCGAACTCGCCCTCGCCGACTACCTGCGCTCGCTCACCGACGGCGTGCTCGTCACGACGCGGCCCGCCCTGAACTTCCTGTCCGCCGCCCACGCCACGAACGGCGTCGTGCGGGTCGCGCAGGAGCACATGAACCACGGCACGCACCGGCCGGACGTGCAGCGGCGGATCGTCGAGACCTACGAACGCTTCGCGGCGGTCGCCGTTCTGACGGAGCGTGATCGCACGGAGTACGCGCGGCTGCTGCCCGGCACGCGCGTCGTGCGCATCCCGAACGCCGTGCACTCGCTCGACCAGGTCCCCTCGAACCACGAGGCGAAGATCGTGGTCGCGGCCGGCCGGCTGTTCCCGCAGAAGGGCTTCGACCTGCTGATCACCGCGTGGGCGAAGCTCGTCGAGGCCTACCCCGACTGGCAGTTGAGGATCTACGGCAGCGGCGAGAAGAAGGCGCAGCTGCGCGCCCTCATCGAGGAGCACCACCTCTACAACCACGTCTTCCTGATGGGCCACACCGACCGCCTCGACGACGAACTCGCCAAGTCCTCTGTGTACGTGCTGAGTTCACGGTTCGAGGGCCTGCCCATGGTGATGATCGAGGCGATGGCCCACGCCCTCCCGGTGGTCTCCTTCGACTGCCCGACGGGCCCCTCCGACGTGCTCACGCACGGCGTGGACGGTCTGCTCGTGCCGGAGCAGGACCCGGACGCCCTCGCCGACGCGCTCGGCCGCCTCATGGGCGACCACGACCTGCGTACGGAGATGGGCACGGCGGCGCTCCTGACGGCCGCCGCCTACGGGCCCGACGCGGTGCACCCGCGCTGGGAAGCCCTCTTCACCGAACTGACCACCCCCGATGGCCTGCGGCCCGCGCCCGGCGCCGCGAAAGGACAGCACGTATGACTACGGCCACGACGACCCGCCCGCAGGGAGCCACGATCTGGCTGACGGGGCTGCCCAGTTCCGGCAAGACCACGGTGGCGCGCGCCCTCGCCGGACGGCTGCGTTCCGAGGGGCACCGGGTCGAGGTGCTCGACGGCGACGAGATCCGCCGCTTCCTGTCGGCGGGCCTCGGCTTCAGCCGCGAGGACCGCAACACGAACGTGCAGCGCATCGGCCTGGTCGCCGAGATCCTCGCCCGCAATGGCATCCTCGCCGTCGTACCCGTCATCGCGCCCTACGCCGACAGCCGCGAGGCCGTGCGCAAGCGGCACGCGACGAGCGACACCCCGTACCTCGAGGTGCATGTCGCCACTCCGGTCGAGGTGTGCCGCGAGCGCGACGTCAAGGGCCTGTACGCGCGTCAGGCCGCGGGGCAGCTCAAGGGACTGACCGGCGTCGACGACCCGTACGAGCCGCCGGTCGACCCGGATCTGGTCCTGGAGACGCGGCACCGGACGCCGGTGGAGTCGGTGGCCTCGGTGCACGCGGTCCTCGCGGCGAGGGGGCTGGTGTGAGCGACTCACCGTACGCGCTGAGCCACCTGGACGCTCTGGAGTCCGAGGCGGTGCACATCTTCCGTGAGGTGGCGGGCGAGTTCGAGCGGCCGGTGATCCTCTTCTCCGGCGGCAAGGACTCGATCGTCATGCTGCACCTGGCGCTCAAGGCGTTCGCGCCCGCGCCGGTGCCGTTCCCGCTGCTGCACGTCGACACCGGGCACAACTTCCCGGAGGTCCTCGCGTACCGCGACCGCGTCGTCGCCGAGCACGGGCTGCGGCTGCACGTCGCGCACGTGCAGGACTACATCGACCGCGGTGTGCTCAAGGAGCGCCCCGACGGGACGCGCAACCCGCTCCAGACGGTGCCGCTGACGGAGAAGATCCAGGCGGAGAAGTTCGACGCCGTCTTCGGCGGCGGGCGCCGCGACGAGGAGAAGGCACGCGCCAAGGAGCGGGTGTTCTCCCTGCGGGACGAGTTCTCGCAGTGGGACCCGCGCCGCCAGCGCCCCGAGCTGTGGCAGCTCTACAACGGCCGCCACGCGCCCGGCGAACACGTCCGCGTCTTCCCGCTCTCCAACTGGACCGAGCTCGACGTGTGGCAGTACATCGCCCGCGAGCGGATCGAGCTGCCGGAGATCTACTTCGCCCACCGGCGCGAGGTGTTCGACCGGGGCGGCATGTGGCTGACCGCCGGGGCGTGGGGCGGCCCCGAGGAGGGCGAGATCCCACAGAAGCGGCAGGTGCGCTACCGCACGGTCGGCGACATGTCCTGCACGGGCGCCGTCGACTCCGACGCCGAGACGCTGGAGCAGGTCATCGCGGAGATCGCGGCGTCCCGGCTCACCGAGCGCGGTGCCACGCGCGCCGACGACAAGATGTCCGAGGCCGCGATGGAAGACCGCAAGCGCGAAGGGTACTTCTAGACATGAGCACATCCACCGCGGCCGAGGTCGGCACGCTGCGCCTGGCCACGGCCGGTTCCGTCGACGACGGCAAGTCCACGCTGGTGGGCCGTCTGCTGCACGACTCCAAGTCGGTCCTCGCCGACCAGCTGGAGTCGATCTCCCGCACGGGCACGCCGGACCTGGCGCTGCTCACGGACGGGCTGCGCGCCGAGCGCGAGCAGGGCATCACCATCGACGTGGCCTACCGCTACTTCGCGACCCCGCGCCGCCGCTTCATCCTCGCGGACACCCCGGGGCACGTGCAGTACACCCGGAACATGGTCACCGGCGCGTCCACGGCCGAGCTCACCGTCATCCTGGTGGACGCGCGCGACGGCGTCGTCGAGCAGACCCGCCGGCACGCGGCGATCGCCGCCCTGCTGCGCGTGCCGCACGTCGTGCTCGCCGTGAACAAGATGGACCTGGTCGGCTACGAGGAGTCCGTGTTCGCCGCGATCACCGAGGAGTTCGCCGCGTACGCGCGGGAGTTGGGCGTATCGGCGGTCACCGCGATCCCGATCTCCGCGCTCGCCGGTGACAACGTCGTGGAGCCGTCCGCCAACATGGACTGGTACGGCGGCCCGACCGTCCTGGAGCACCTGGAGACGGTGCCGGTGTCCGCCGAGCCGTCCGGGACGCCCGCCCGCTTCCCCGTCCAGTACGTCATCCGGCACGGTGAATCCCGTTACTACGCCGGGCAGTTGGTGTCCGGCACGCTGCGCGTCGGCGATGCCGTGACCGTGCACCCGTCGGGCCGTACGACGACGATCGTGGGCCTGGACGTGCTCGGCACGGAGGCGGTCGAGGCCCACGCGGGGGCCTCGTTCACGGTGCGGCTCGCCGATGAACTGGACGTGGCGCGGGGCGACTTGATCGCTCCGGCGGACGACCGGGCGCCGGTCGTGACGCGGGACGTGACGGCGGCGGTGTGCCATCTGGCGGATCAGCCGTTGGTGGTGGGGCAGCGTGTTCTGGTGCGGCACACCACGCGGACGGTGAGGGCCGTCGTCAGGTCGCTGGACGGGGCGGACACCTTGGGCGTGAACGACCTCGGGCGGGTTGTGCTGCGCACGGCGGAGCCGGTTGTCGTCGACGATTACGCGGCGATTCGGCGGACCGGGGCGTTCTTGGTCGTGGACCCGGTGGAGGGGACGACGTTGACCGCGGGGATGGTGGTGCTGCCCGGGTAGATCTGTCGGCGGGTGCGGGTTCGGTGGGGGCTGGTCGCGTGGTTCCCCGCGCCCCTGAAAGCTTGCGGCTTCGCCGCGCTTTCCCCCAGCGAGCTCGCGGACCCGCCACCCGCGACGAAACCCTCACCCCGGCAGGACAAGGCGTGGCCGGGGGTCGTCCGAGCGTCCTGTCTGCGGGCGGCGGCTCCCCGCGCGGTACGGCTCGGGCCAGACGACACCCGGCCCCGTGTAGCCCTGCTCCGCGGCGGCGTGCAGCGTCCAGTTCGGGTCGTACAGGTGCGGCCGGGCCAGCGCGCACAGGTCCGTACGTCCGGCCAGGACCAGCGAGTTGACGTCGTCCCACGACGAGATCGCCCCGACCGAGATCACCGGGATCCCGGCCTCGCCCCTGATCCGGTCCGCGTACGGCACCTGGTACGAGCGCCCGTACGCGGGCCGCTCCTCCGCGACGACCTGCCCCGTGGACACGTCGATCGCGTCGGCGCCGTGCGCGGCGAAGGCCCGCGCGAACGCCACGGCGTCCTCGGCGCCGGTACCGCCCTGCGCCCAGTCCGTCGCCGAGATCCGCACGGTCATCGGCCGGTCGTCGGGCCACACCCCGCGCACCGCGTCGAAGACCTCCAGCGGGAACTTCAGGCGGCCCTCCAGGGAACCTCCGTACGCGTCCGTGCGCCGGTTGGTCAGCGGCGACAGGAAACCGGACAGCAGATAGCCGTGCGCGCAGTGCAGTTCCAGGAGGTCGAAGCCGGCCCGCGCCGCGCGCCACGCCGCCGACACGAACTCCTCCCGGATCTCCTCCAGTTGGGCGGCGGTCAGCTCGCTCGGGGTCTGGCTGACACCTGGCTTGTACGGGATCGGAGAGGCCGCCACGAGCGGCCAGTTGTCGTCCGGGTCGGGCAATGGTTCGTCGATGCCCTCCCACATGAGCCGCGTCGATCCCTTGCGGCCGGAGTGCCCGAGCTGCACCCCGATCGCCGTGCCGGGCGCCCGGGTGTGCACGAACTCCACGATCCGGCGCCAGGCGGCGGCCTGTTCGGGGGTGTAGAGCCCGGCGCAGCCGGGGGTGATGCGGCCCCGCGGGCTCACGCACACCATCTCCGTCATCACCAGGCCCGCCCCGCCGAGCGCCCGCGCCCCCAGATGCACGAGGTGGAAGTCCCCGGGCACCCCGTCGACCGCCGAGTACATGTCCATCGGCGAGACGACGACCCGGTTCCGCAGCCGCAGCCCGCGCAGCGCGAACGGGGTGAACATCGGCGGCGTACCCTCCGGGCAGCCGAACTCCCTCTCCACCGACTCCGTGAAGCGTGCGTCGCGCAGCCGCAGGTTGTCGTGCGTGACGCGGCGCGAGCGGGTGAGCAGGTTGAAGGCGAACTGGCGCGGCGGCTGGTCCAGGTAGCGGCCCAGCTCCTCGAACCACTCCAGGCTGGCCCGCGCCGCGCGCTGCGTGGAGGCGACGACGGGGCGGCGTTCGGCCTCGTACGCCTTCAACGCCGCACCGGTGGTGGGGTGTTCGTGCAGGCAGGCGGCGAGCGCGAGGGCATCCTCGACGGCGAGCTTGGTGCCGGAGCCGATGGAGAAGTGAGCGGTGTGCGCGGCGTCGCCGATGAGGACGCGATTGCCGTGCGACCAGCGGTCGTTGACGACCGTGCGGAAGGTCAGCCAGGACGAGTTGTTGGACTTCAGGCCCCGCCCGCCGAGCGCGTCCGTGAAGATCTTCGCGCTGCGCTCCACCGATTCCCGTACGTCCATGTCGTCGAAGCCGGCCGCCCGCCACACCTCCTCGCGCATCTCGACGATCACGGTCGACTCGTGGTCGCTGAACGGGTAGCCGTGCAGCTGCATCACGCCGTGCTCGGTCTCGGCGATCTCGAAGCGGAACGCGTCGAAGGCGAAGTCGGCGGCGAGCCAGATGTAGCGGTTGCGGTGCTCCTCGATGTGCGGGCGGAACGCGTCGGCGTACGTCTCGCGCGTACGGCTGCGCACTCCGTCGGCGGCGATCACCAGGTCGTGCGCCGCGGAGAGCTCGGCCGCGGGCGGTGCCTCCGTGCGGAAGCGCAGCTCGACGCCGAGCTGGCGGCAGCGGCCCTGCAGTATCTCCAGGAGACGGCGACGGCCGAGTGCCGCGAAGCCGTGGCCGCCCGAGGTGTGCCGGACGCCGCGGTGCACGATGTCGATGTCGTCCCAGCGCACGAACTCGTCGCGCAGCGCAGCGTAGACGACCGGGTCGGCGTGCTCGATGCCCCCGAGGGTCTCGTCGGACAGGACGACGCCGAAGCCGAACGTGTCGTGCGGCGCGTTGCGCTCCCAGACGGTGATCTCGCGGTCCGGGTCGAGGCGTTTGAGGAGCGCGGCCGCGTACAGGCCGCCGGGGCCACCGCCGACGACGGCGATCTTCTGGGGACGCACTACGGCGTCACCTCCCCTGCCACTTGGGCGGGCGCTTCTCGGTGAAGGCCGCGTGGAACTCGGCGTAGTCCTCGCCGTTCATAAGCAGCGCCTGGGTCGCGGCGTCCATCTCGACGGCCGCGGCGAGCGGCATGTCGAGCTCGGCGGTGAGCAGCGCCTTGGTCTGCGCGTACGCGAGGGCCGGGCCCTCGGCGAGGCGGTGGGCCAGGGCGAGGGCGGCCTCGTCGGCGCGGCCCTCCTCGGTCACCTCGCTGAGCAGGCCGATCCGCTCGGCCTCCGGGGCGCGGACGGGGTCGCCCAGCATGAGGAGCCGGGTGGCGTGGCCGAGGCCGACGACGCGCGGCAGGAGGTAGGCGGCGCCCATGTCCCCGCCGGACAGGCCCACCTTGGTGAACAGGAACGCGAACCGGGCGCTCGGGTCCGCGACCCGGAAGTCGGCGGCGAGGGCGAGCACGGCGCCCGCGCCCGCGGCGACCCCGTGCACGGCGGCGATCACCGGGAACGGGGCCTCGCGCACGGCCCGTACGACCTGCCCCGTCATCCGGTTGAAGTCGAGCAGCTGCGCGGTGTCCATGGCGAGGGTGGCGCCGATGATCTCGTCCACGTCGCCCCCGGAGCAGAAGCCGCGCCCCTGCCCGGTGAGGACGAGGGCGCGGACGGACTTCTCGCGGGCCAGCTCGGCGAGCAGGTCGCGCAGATCGGCGTAGGCGCCGAACGTGAGGGCGTTGAGCTTCTCGGGCCGGGCGAGCGTGACGGTCGCGACGCCGTGCGCGTCCACGGTGTACGTCAGGTGGCGCCAGGTCTCGGTGCGGGGGGCGGAGCCGGTGAAGGGACTCATACGGGTGCCTCCGACGGACGGCGGTGCGGCGGGCGGGGCGGAGCGAGCCGAGGACGGCACATCGACGGTATCACCGCATCGTGACCGCCGTCACGAGTGCGCGATAAAGCGTCGCACGAGAGCCGGAAAGGGCCAGAAAGGGACGGACGTCCCGAGAGAGCCCGCCGGGAGCCCCTATCGCACCCGTCGTACCATTCATAAGGTTGAAAGCAGGACGGTCACCCCGTGTCACCGGCGACGTCCCTCCAGCCAGCCCGTCCCCGAGCCGCCTCCGAGGACCCCGCCTTGCCCCCTCCATCGACGCCCACCTCGTGGCGTATCGCCCTGCCGCACACGTCGGCCGCCGTACCGGTCGCGCGCGCTCTGGTGCGGACCGCGCTGACCGAGATCGAGTCGCCGGCGGCCGACACGGACACCGCCGAGCTGCTCACGGCGGAGCTGGTGGCGAACGCGGTGGAGCACACGACGGGTGACGCGCCGATCGAGCTGGTCGTGGAGCTCCTGGAGTCCGGCTGTCAGGTCGAGGTGCACGACGCGGACCCGGCGCCGCCCGCGGACCTCACCAATCCGGACGACGCCGAGGCGCCCGATCCCTGGCAGGAACACGGCCGCGGCCTGCTCCTCATCCGCACGCTGTCCTCCTCGTGCGGGCACCGCCCCACCGATTCCGGCAAGGCGGTCTGGTTCACCCTTCCCGCGGTACCGGCGCAGCGCCCGCCGTCGGAGGCGTGACCGCGCCGAGCCGCGAGTTCCGGCGCCCGTAGAAGGCGTACACGAGCGCGCCCACGGCGACGAACACCACGAACTGCACCCACGTCGTCCAGCCCGTGCCCCAGATCAGGTAGAGGCACATCGCGATGCCCAGCACCGGGCTCAGCGGGTACAGCGGAACCCGGAACGAGCGCCTCAGCTCCGGGTGCGAGCGGCGCAGCGCGACGACCGCGACGTTGACGACGGCCATGATCGCGAGCGTCCCGATGGTGGTCAGGTTGACCACGACGTCCAGCGAGGCGAAGGCCGCGGGGATCGCGAAGACGGTGGCGACGATCCAGGTGTTGGCCACGGGCGTCGCCGTCCTCGGGGAGACCCGCTCGAAGGTCCGCGGGATCAGTCCGTCCCGGGACATCGACATCAGGATCCGCGTCTGCCCGTACATCACGGCGAGCACGACGGACGCGATGGCGACGACCGCGCCGAACGCGATGATGCCGCCGCCGACGGACGAACCGGTGACCTGGTCGACGACCAGGGAGAGCGCGGCGGGCTTGTTCCCGACCTCGTCGGCGCCGAGCGCGCCGATGGCCGCGACGGCGACGGCGCAGTACAACAGTGTGACGACACCGATGCAGATCATGATCGCCACGGGGATGTTCCGCCGCGGGTTCTTGACCTCCTCACCCGCCGTGGTGATCGCGTCGAAGCCGATGTACGAGAAGAAGGCGAGCGAGGCGCCCGAGGTGATACCGCCGACGCCCTCGGCCATGAACGGCGTCAGGTTGTCCGCCTGGAAGGCACTGAAGCCGATGGCGCAGAACGCGATCAGGATCCCGATCTTGAGGACGGCCATGGCGGCGGTGGCCCCCGCGCTCTCGCGGATACCGCGCACGAGCAGGGTGGCGGCCATCAATATCACGATCACGGCGGGCAGGTTGATCACTCCGCCGTCGCCGGGCCCGGCGGACAGCGCGGCGGGGATCTGCCGGCCGAAGAGGCTGTCGAGCAGCTCGTTCAGGTACTGGCTCCAGCCGACCGCGACGGCCGACACCGAGACGCCGTACTCCAGGAGCAGGCACCAGCCGACCAGGAACGCGATGCGCTCGCCGAGGGTCGCGTAGGCGAAGGAGTACGAGGATCCGGAGACCGGGATGGCGCCGCCCAGCTCGGCGAAGGAGAACGCCGTGAAGATGCAGGTGACGGCGGCGAGCACGAAGGAGACGATGACGGCGGGCCCGGCCTCGGCGACCGTGTCGGACAGGCCGACGAAGATGCCGGTGCCGACGATCGCCCCGACGCCGAAGCACACGAGCTGGAAGAGCCCCATGGTGCGCTTGAGCCCGTGCCCCTCCAGGTCGGCGCCGGACTCGGCGATGAGGGACTCGGGGGACTTGATGCGCAGCCCTGTGGGGGTGGGCGACATGCGGTGGTGCTCTTTTCTTGTGGTGCGGGTGTGCGGCGGGGTGTGCCGCATGCCGGTGGGGCCGGAGAAGGTGTTCCGGCCCCACCAGTTTGAACAGTTATGGGTGACTTAGGTGGCTTATTACGGCCGGCCGAGCGTGGCGACCATGACGGCCTTGATGGTGTGCATCCGGTTCTCGGCCTCGTCGAAGACCACGGAGTGCTCCGACTCGAAGACCTCGTCGGTCACTTCGAGGGACTCCAGACCGTACTTCGCGTGGATCTCCCGGCCGACCTTGGTGCCGAGGTCGTGGAAGGCGGGGAGGCAGTGCAGGAACTTCACGTCCGCGTTGCCCGTCGCGCGCAGCACGTCCATCGTGACCGCGTACGGCGTGAGCGCCTTGATCCGCTCGTCCCAGACCTCCTCCGGCTCCCCCATGGAGACCCAGACGTCGGTGACGACGAAGTCGGCTCCCGCGACGCCCTCCTCGACGGACTCGGTGAGCGTGATGCGCGCGCCGCTCTCGGCGGCCAGCGCGCGGGCCCGGGTGACGATCTCGTCGGCGGGCCAGTAGGCCTTCGGCGCGACGATCCGTACGTCCATGCCGAGCAGCGCGCCGGTCACCAGGTACGAGTTGCCCATGTTGAACCGGGCGTCGCCGAGGTAGGCGAAGGCCGTCCCGGTCAGCGGCTTGGCGCAGTGCTCGGTCATGGTGAGCACGTCGGCGAGCATCTGGGTGGGGTGCCAGTCGTCCGTCAGACCGTTGTAGACCGGCACACCCGCGAATGCGGCGAGGGTCTCCACCGTCTCCTGCGCGTCACCGCGGAACTCGATCGCGTCGAACATCCGGCCGAGGACGCGGGCGGTGTCCTTGCTCGACTCCTTCTTGCCGATGTGCGAACCGGCCGGGTCGATGTACGTCGTCGAGGCGCCCTGGTCGGCGGCCGCGACCTCGAAGGAGCAGCGGGTCCGCGTCGAGGACTTCTCGAAGATCAACGCGATGTTCTTGCCCTTGAGGTGCTGCTTCTCCGTCCCCGCCTTCTTGGCGGCCTTCAGCTCGGCGGCCAGCTCGACCAGGCCTCGGAACTCCTCGGCGGTGAAGTCCACCTCCTTGAGGAAGTGGCGGCCGGCGAGGTCGGGGCGGGCGGTGGTCGCCATGGGGCGCTCCTGGGGTACGACGGGGGGACGGGACAGTGACAACACTGGAAGTCTATACGACCATCCACATTTCTATACGGGGTCCCGTTCGACGGGGCAGCTCATGCAGCGGGGGCCGCCCCGGCCCCGGCCCAGCTCGCTGCCCGGGATCTCGATGACCTCGATGCCCTGCTTGCGCAGGTAGGTGTTGGTCGTGGCGTTCCGCTCGTACGCGACGACGACCCCGGGCTCGACCGCCAGGACGTTGCACCCGTCGTCCCACTGCTCCCGCTCGGCCGCATGCACGTCCTGCGTGGCGGTCAGGACCCGGATCTCGCTGAGTCCGAGCGCGGCGGCGATCGCGCGGTGCATGTGCTCCGGCGGGTGGTCGGTGACCTTCAACTCCCTGGGCGACGAGCCCGGTTCGATGGTGTACGAGCGGAGCATGCCGAGCCCCGCGTACTGCGTGAACGTATCGCCGTCGACCATGGTCATCACGGTGTCGAGGTGCATGAAGGCCCGCCGCTTCGGCATGTCGAGCGCGACGATGGTGCGGGCCGAACCCGCCGCGAACAGCTTGTGCGCGAGCATCTCCACGGCCTGCGGGGTGGTGCGCTCACTCATCCCGATGAGCACGGCGCCCTGCCCGATGACCAGTACGTCGCCGCCCTCGATGGTCGACGGGTAGTCGGCCTGGCCCTCGGACCAGACGTGGAAGGTCTCGTCGCGGAAGAGCGGGTGGTGCCGGTAGATCGCCTCGAAGTGGACGGTCTCGCGCTGCCGGGCGGGCAGACGCATCGCGTTGATGGAGACGCCGTCGTAGATCCAGGCCGAGGTGTCCCGGGTGAAGAGGTGGTTGGGCAGCGGCCCGAGCAGGAAGTCGTCGAGCTCCATCGCGTGGAACCGGACGGAGGTCGGCTCCGGGTGCGCGTCCAGGAACTCCCGCTTGGTCATGCCGCCGATCAGCGCCGCGGCCAGCTCCTCGGACGGCAGCGTCTCGAAAGCGGCCCGCAACGGGCCCGTGGCCAGCGGCCCGTACTCCTTCTCGTCGAAGACGCGGTCCAGGACGAGGGAGCGGGCCGCGTCCACGTCGAGCGTCCCGGTGAGCAGGTCGCCGAAGAGGTGCACGGTCACGCCCCGGTCGCGCAGCACGTCGGCGAACCCGTCGTGCTCCTGCCGCGCCCGACGCACCCACAGCACGTCGTCGAAGAGCAACTGGTCCTTGTTGCTGGGCGTGAGCCGCTTCAGCTCCAGATCGGGCCGGTGCAGAATGACGCGGCGCAGCCGCCCGGCCTCGGAGTCGACGTGAAATGCCATGGAGTCATCTTTCCCCGGGGCGGGCGGGTATGCGCGGCCGCCCGGACCTGCTGAGAACCAGCGGCGAAGCCGCAAGCCCTCAGCAGGGGGCGGGGAACCGCGCGACCGGCCACCGTGAACCCCGCACCCGCCGACGCACCTCACAGCGCCCCGGCCCGGCCGAAAGCCCGCCGGAGCCCGGGGGACCCGTCACAGTCGAGGGTCGACCGGCTCCGACTCCAGCGCCAGCACGGCGAACACCGCCTCGTGCACCCGCCACAACGGCTCCCCCTCCGCCAGCCGGTCCAGGGCCTCCAGACCGAGCCCGTACTCGCGGATCGCCAGCGACCGCTTGTGGCCGAGGAAGCGGTTCCGCAGCTGGGCCAGGTTCTCCGGCCGGGTGTACTCCGGCCCGTAGATGATCCGGAGGTACTCGCGGCCGCGGCACTTGATGCCGGGCTGCACGAGCCGCCCCTTCCCGTCCCTGACCAGCGCGCCGACCGGCTTGACGACCATGCCCTCGCCGCCGCGCCCGGTCATCTCCAGCCACCAGTCGACGCCCGCGCGCACCGACGCGGCGTCACCCGTGTCGACGTACAGCCGCCGTGTCGTCCGGAGCAGCCCGCTCGCGTCGTGCTCGACCATGCGGTCGATGAGCGCGAGCTGCTCGTCGTGCGGCAGCGCGGCGAGCGACCGGCCGCGCGCGGCGAGGATCTGGAACGGCGCGAGCCGCACCCCGTCGAGCCCGTCCGTGGTCCAGCAGTAGCGCCGGTACGCGTCCGTGAACGCGGCGGCGTCCGCGGCCCGCCCGCGCTGGCGCTCCAGCAGGTCCGTCACGTCGACACCGCGCGCGGCCGCCGTCTCCAGCGCCCCGAGCACACCGGGGAACGCCGCGCCGGACGCCGCCCCCACCGCCGCGTACTGCGACCGCAGCAGCCCCGACGCCTTGAGCGACCAGGGCATCAACTCGGCGTCGAGCAGCAGCCAGTCGGTGTCCAGCTCCGCCCAGAGTCCGGCCGCCGTGGCGGCGTCCCTGACCCGCGCGAGCACGGCCTCCGTCGTCTCCTGGTCCGCGAAGAACGGCCGCCCGGTGCGCGTGTAGAGCGAGCCGGTGACCGCGTCGTCCTCCACCCCGAAACGCTCGCGCGCCGTGCCCGCGTCACGGCACACCAGCGCCACGGCCCGCGACCCCATGTGCTTCTCCTCGCACACGACGCGGGCCACGCCGTCGGCGGCGTACTGAGCGAACGCCTCGGCCGGGTGCTCCAGGAACTGCGCGTCGGCGGCTCCCTCCCTGACCTCGGCCCCGGCCGTCGCCGTGGGCGCCATCGTCGGCGGCAGGTACGGCACGAGCCGCGGGTCCACGGCGAAGCGGCTCATGACTTCGAGCGCCGCCGCCGCGTTCTCCTCGCGCACGGTGACGCGGCCGCTGTGCCGGGTCTCGACGGTGCGCCGCCCGTACACGTCGGCGAGGTCGAGCGGCCGGCCCTCGTGCCCGCCGGGGGCCTCGGTCGCGAGCGGCTTCGTCGGCTCGTACCAGACCTTCTCGGCCGGTACGTCGACGAGCTCGCGCTCCGGCCAGCGCAGCGCGGTGAGCTTGCCGCCGAACACGGCGCCGGTGTCGAGGCAGATGGTGTTGTTCAGCCATGTGGCGGTCGGGACCGGGGTGTGGCCGTAGACCACCGCCGCCGTGCCTCGGTAGTCCTCCGCCCACGGGTAGCGCACGGGCAGCCCGAACTCGTCGGTCTCGCCGGTCGTGTCCCCGTACAGCGCGTGCGAGCGCACCCGGCCCGAGGTCCGGCCGTGGTACCGCTCGGGCAGACCGGCGTGGCACACGACGAGCCTGCCGCCGTCGAGGACGTAGTGGCTGACGAGTCCGTCGACGAACTGCCGCACCTCGGCGCGGAACTCCTCGCTCTCCTTGTCCAACTGCTCGATGGTCTCGGCGAGTCCGTGCGTGTGCTGCACGTTCCTGCCCTTGAGGTAGCGGCCGAGCTTGTTCTCGTGGTTCCCGGGGACGCACAGCGCGGTGCCCGCCTTCACCATCGACATCACGCGGCGCAGCACGCCGGGGCTGTCGGGCCCGCGGTCGACGAGGTCACCGACGAAGACGGCGGTGCGGCCCTCGGGGTGCGTCCCGTCGACGTAGCCCAGCTCGGCGAGCAGCGTCTCCAGTTCGCTCGCGCAGCCATGGATGTCGCCGACGATGTCGAACGGTCCCGTGAGGTGCGTGAGGTCGTTGAACCGCTTCTCGCGGACGATGCTCGCGCCCGCCACGTCCTCCACACCGCGCAGCACGTGCACCTTGCGGAAGCCCTCGCGCTCCAAGTGCCGCAGGGAGCGCCGCAGTTCGCGGGTGTGGCGGGTGATGACGCGACGCGGCATGCCGGCCCGGTCGGTGCGCTCCGCGTTCCGCGCGGCGCACACGTCCTCCGGGACGTCGAGGACGATCGCGATCGGCAGGACGTCGAACGAGCGGGCGAGGTCGATCAGCTGGCGGCGTCCTTCCTGCTGGACGTTCGTCGCGTCGACGACGGTGAGGCGTCCGGCGGCGAGGCGCTTGCCGGCGATGTAGTGCAGCACCTCGAACGCGTCGCGGCTCGCGCTCTGGTCGTTCTCGTCATCGGCGACGAGGCCGCGGCAGAAGTCGCTGGAGAGGATCTCGGTGGGCTTGAAGTGGGCCCGCGCGAACGTGGACTTGCCCGAGCCGGACGCCCCCACGAGCACGACGAGGGAGAGATCGGTGACAGCCAGCGTCCGCGCGCTGCCGCGCCCGGCGGCCTGACCGCTCCCCGTGATCTCGCTGGTCCCAGTGATGTTTCTGGTCTCACTGGTCCCACTGGTTCCACTGGTCCCACTGGTCTCGCTGGTACCGGTCATGCGGCCTTCGCCTCCTTCGCTGTCGCGGTGCCGGCCGTGGCGCCGGTCGTCGGGTCCGTCGTGGTGTCGGTCTTCGGGTCCGTCGTGGTGTCGGCCAGGGTGAACACGGCCATCTGTGTGGGCGGGCCCACCTCGGGGTCGTCGGGCCCGACCGGCACGTACCGCACGTCGTAGCCGTGCCGCGCGGCGACCCGCTCCGCCCACGCGCGGAACTCCTCGCGCGTCCACTCGAACCGGTGGTCACCGTGCCGGACATGGCCCGCCGGGAGGGTCTCCCAGCGGACGTTGTACTCGACGTTCGGCGTGGTCACGAGGACCGTGCGGGGCCGCGCCGAGCCGAACACCGCGTATTCGAGAGCGGGCAGCCGGGGCAGGTCGAGGTGCTCAACGACCTCGCTGAGCACCGCCGCGTCATACCCCTTGAGCCGCTTGTCGGTGTACGCGAGCGAGCCCTGGAAGAGCTGCACGCGCGAGGCCTGCCGCTCACCCATGCGGTCCAGCTTGAGGCGCCGCGCGGCGATGGTGAGCGCCCGCACGGACACGTCGACGCCCACGACCTCCGTGACCCGCGCGTCCTTGAGCAGTGCCTGCACCAACTGGCCCTGTCCGCACCCGAGATCGAGCACCCGCGCCGCACCGGCCTCGCGCAGCGCGGCGAGGATCGCGTCGCGCCGCCGCACGGCGAGCGGCACCGGCTTCTCCTCGGTGTCGCTGGTCTCGTCCACGGCGTTGTCGATCTCCTCGACGTCCGTGTCGTCGGCGTCGGCGAGCCGTACCAGTTCGAGCCGCTCCATCGCCTGCCGGGTCAGCGACCAGCGCCGCGACAGGTAGCGGCTGGTGATCAGCTTCTGCTCGGGGTGCTCGGCGAGCCAGCCCTCCCCGGCCCGCAGCAGCTTGTCGACCTCGTCGGCCGAGACCCAGTAGTGCTTGGCGTCGTCGAGCACGGGCAGCAGCACGTACAGGTGCCGCAGCGCCTGCGCGAGCCTCAACTCCCCCTCCAGGACGAGCCGTACGTACCGCGAGTCCCCCCACTCGGGGAACTGCGTGTCCAGCGCCACGGCGTCCGCCGTCACCTGCCACCCCAGCGGCTCGAACAGCTTCCGTACGAGGTCGCTACCGCCCCGCGCCGGCAGCGCGGGCACCTCGATCCGCAGGGGAAGCGTCTCCTCGGCCCGCTCGGGGCGCGCCTTGCACACACCGCGCAGGGCGCTGGAGAAGACGCTGCTCAGCGCCACGGCGAGCAGCGACGACGCGGCGTAGGGCCGGTCGTTCACATACTGCGCGAGCGCCGCGTCCGGGGCCGCACGGTCCTTCTTCTTCCCGCGCCGCACCAACGCCACCGGATCGACTTCCAGCAGCAGCGCGGCCGTGCACCGCTCCGCGCTCGCCTCGGGGTAGAGGACGTGCGCGGTGCCGTAGGAAGTGGAGAACGCCTGCGCGCTGTCGGGATGCTTGTGCAGCAGGAATCCGAGGTCGGTCGCGGGACGGTCCGGGGTGCCGGTGGTACTGATCGTCAGGAACACACGGCCCAGTCTCCCCCGACGGACTCGGGCGCGACCAGCGAGTTTTGCCGGCCGACGGCGGCCGCCGGGCATCATGACGGTATGGATCTTCGCGTTTTCACCGAACCCCAGCAAGGTGCCACCTACGAGACCCTCCTCCGCGTCGCCCAGGCCGCGGAGGAGCTGAACTACGGAGCCTTCTTCCGCTCGGACCACTATCTGCACATGGGCTCGGTCGACGGCCTGCCCGGACCCACGGACGCCTGGACGACACTCGCCGGCCTGGCCCGGGAGACCAAGCGGATCCGCCTCGGCACGCTGATGACCGCGGGCACCTTCCGACTGCCGGGCGTGCTCGCCATCCAGGTGGCGCAGGTCGACCAGATGTCGGGCGGCCGCGTCGAACTCGGCCTCGGCTCCGGCTGGTACGCGGAGGAGCACGCCGCGTACGGCATCCCGTTCCCCAAGGAGAAGTTCGGGCGCCTGTCGGAGCAGCTCGCCATCGTGACGGGCCTGTGGGAGACGCCGGTCGGCCAGCGCTTCAACTTCGACGGTACCTACTACCAATTGAAGGACTCCCCCGCGCTGCCCAAGCCCGCACAGACGCGCGTGCCGATCCTGGTCGGCGGCCACGGCACCAAGAAGACGCCGGCGCTGGCCGCGAAGTTCGCCACCGAGTTCAACATTCCGTTCGCCTCTCTCTCCGACACCGAGCAGCAGTTCAAGCGGGTGCGCGCCGCGGCCGTCGAGCACGGTCGCGCGGACGACGCGCTCGTCTACTCCAACGCCCTGATCGCCTGCGTCGGCCGCACCGACGCCGAGGTGAAGCGCCGTGCCGACGCGATCGGCCGTGACGTCGACGAGTTGAAGGCCAACGGGCTCGCCGGCTCCCCCGCCGAAGTGGTCGAGCGCATCGCCTCCTTCCAGGCCGTCGGTTCACAGCGGATGTACCTCCAGATGCTCGACCTCGACGACCTGGACCACCTGGAGCTGATCGCCGCCGAGGTGGCACCCCAGCTGAACTGAGCCGAGCGGGCCGGGCCAGGCCGGGCAGGGCAGGGCAGGCCAGGGCCGAGCTGAGCCGCGCCGGGGTCGGCCATGGCGCGGCCGCTCGGAAAGCCGCTGGTCGAACAGGCGTCAACGCGTCGGCCGCGCCGGTGCTCCGCCACCACGGGCGGGTGAAATTGCGTCAACCCCGCACGTGGTGGTGGTCCACGGCAGTGACCAGGTCCCCGCAGTGATCGTTGGCTCGGGCGGAGCCGGACCGCCCGGCACCCGCGCCGGCGGTCGATGCCGGGCGTCACTTGCGTCAACTGCCCGTCCCCGAGTGGGAGGGCGAGGGCCGAGGAGGCCGTCATGTCCCAGGAAGCCGTGCCCGAGGCTGTGCACGACACGACCGTGCCGGAACAGCAGGGTGCACCCAAGGGCCTGTTGCAGCAGATGGAGGAGCTGATGGCGGCGCTCAACGCCGACCTGTCCCAGCTCGACGCCGATCTCCAACAGTCCCCGGGCACCCCGACCACGGGCACGTCACGCCCCGCCGCCGAGGACGTCTGACGGCACCGCCTGCCGGGAGCGGCCCGCTCCCGGTCAGGCCGCCGAGTCGGAGTCCGAGTCGGGCCGCGACTCAGGCGTGGACATCGCGGTGCCGTGCTCCGGCAGCCGCCGCAGCAGCTCCAGGACGTGGTCCCGCGACTCGTCCGCCGCGTCGATCGCTTCCATGCACTGCCAGTAGGCCCCCTCCTCGAACGACGCGCTCGCCACGGCGACGAGCGCGATGCCCACGTCGCCGAGGAGCACGCCCAGGCCCACCAACGCCTGCCGCACATCCCCCAGTTCGGTCAGCTGCGCCGCCCGTATTCCGCCGGCGCCGACCACCGGGACCGCGGAGCCGCCGCTGCCCCGCGCTCCCGCCTCGCTCAGACTGCGCGCCTCGCCTCTTAACTCCGGGGGCCCGTGCGCCGCGAGCCGCCCTCCTATCGCCTGTGCCAGTGCCTGCGCCTGCCACGCCTCCCTCATGATGTCCGGCGCGTCCTGGCTCTGCGCCAGGGCCCGTCGACCGACCCCGATGAGCCGCACCGCGTCCATCCGCGTCCCCGTCCTGCCCGCCCGAACTCCGTTGTCCACTACCCAGAGTGAAGGTCCGCGCGACGAAAAGCCAGAGGAAGCCCGAAATCTGTGGACACGGAATCCGTTGTGGATATTTCTATGACTCCGGAGAGTGACCGTCGTCGAGGGGAGCGATATCGACGGCGGCGCTTCCCGTCCCCGGGACCGGGAAGCGCGTCTCGTTGCGGTCGATCTTCGCCGCGAGCGCGGCGAGCACGTCGACGCCTAGGACCTCGCACAGCTGGAGCAGATACGCGAGGACGTCGGCGACCTCGTCCTCGACGCGGTGGGCGGTGTCCGGGTCCTCCATCACACGGGCGGACTGCTCGGGGGTCAACCACTGGAAGATCTCGACCAGTTCGGACGCCTCGACGCTGAGCGCCACCGCCAGGTTCTTCGGGGTGTGGAAGGGCTGCCAGTTCCGCGCGGCGGCGAAGCGCGCGAGCCGGTGCTGGAGGCCCGCCACGTCGAGCGGACGGGCGGGTTCGGCCTGGTCATGGGTTCCGTCTGTCACGGTCTCAGGTCTACCATCGCCGCCCCGTGCTCCCGCGCCGCCCCGTCCGCGCACGAGGCGTCGCCCACCGCGGCGATCAGGCGGATATGGCCGCGGGCGCACATCCGGGCGGCGAGCGCGGCCAGTTCCGTGCTCTGGGTGCGGTCGAGGCCGCGGTCGAGGCCGTCCACCAGGACGGTGAGGGTCTGGTAGGCCTCCGGGATCTCGGCCGCCGCGTCGACCTCCAGGACCCGGGGTCCGGTGAGCAGGACGAGAGCGAGGGCCAGATATCTCAACTCGCCGTCCGCGAGCCGCTCCACGGGGGTGCGGTGTCCGTCGCCCCGGTCGACGACGGCGCGGACGGCGCCGTCGGGCGTGGTCTCGGCGAGGACGTCCACCACCGGGCCGGCGAGGCCCGCACGGGCCGCCGCGACGAGGAGGGCGTGCCGCGTACCGCACTCGGCGCGGGTGCGGCGCAGGACCGCGGCGAGGTTGTCGCAGCCGGTCAGGAGCCGGTCGGCGTGCGGCGTCACCGGCGTACGCATCCGGGCCGGATCCGGAGCGCAGGCGAACGCGGAGCGCAGTCCGACCACGACCTGTTCCGCCGCGGCGAGCACCTGCCGCTGCCCTTCGGTGCGGCCGGCCACGCGCAGCGGCAGCAGGGCCGTGCCGAGGAGGTCGTCGGGGAGCGGGCCGCGTGTCACGGGGACCGAACCTGCGGTGTGCCAGGCGGCCTGCACGTCCCGGCGGCCCGGGTCGCGCAGCGCGGTCTCCAGGTAGGTGACGTTCGTCCCGGTCAACCGCTCGCCCACGATGCGCAGTTCGGGCTCGGCCTGGACGGCGAGATCGAGGCGGACGGGTCCGGTGGGCCCCTCGACGGTGCAGCCGATACGGAAGCCGCGGCGGTGCTGTGCGTCCGGGCGGGCGCCCTCGGGAACGTAGGCGGCGGGATCGGGGAAGACCTCCGCGAGCTCCGCTCCGCCGCCGAGCCTGGCGAGCGCCTCGAAAGCCTTCAGGACGCCGCTCTTTCCGCTGCCGCTCGGTCCTGACAGCACGGTGAACGGGCCGAGCGGGACGGTGCGGCCGCGGTGGCGGGCGAAGGCGGAGAGCCGCAGCTCGCTCACGTGCGGGCGGGCCGGGGTGTCCCCCGGCGGTAACGGGGGCGCGCCCCGGTGGAGCACGGTCATGCGGTGAACTTAGGCGGACCTGCGCCGCAGAACCGTTCGTCCTGGGTGACCTTCCTACGAACGAGGGACTATGCCCTCTGGAATTGCCACCCGCGGCCCTCTGGAATTGCCACCCGCGCCGGACGTCCCGCGGACGCCGACGGTCAGGACAGGGCGCCCGCACCCGCCACGAGTCCCTGGACCTCGGTCCCCGGAGGGGCCAGCAGGAAGACGTTGCGGTCGACGCGGTGCATGCCGCAGCCGAGACCGAGGACGACGCCGCTGCTGAAGTCCAGGACGCGCTTGGCCACATCGGTCTCGGCGCCGGAGAGATCGAGCAGCACCGGGATGCCGGACATCACCGTCTCGGCGACCTCGCGGGCGTCACCGAAGACGTTGACCCTCAGGACGACGAAACGGCGGCGCGGTTCCGTCTCCGGTTCGCGGATCGCCCGGTGGTCGACCGCTGACGGCCATTCGTTGCGGCTGCGCAGCGGTACGACCTGGGCGAGCCCTTCCCACTGTTCGTCTGTGACGTCGTGGCTGTTCACTACTGCACCCACCCCGTCCGGGCTCGCACTGTTGTCTGCACCGGCCAATTCTTACGCCATGTCACCCGTTCAGCCCAACACCGACACGGTCCGGAACGCCCGCACACTCATGCGGCGAGGGACACCGCTTCCACCGCCGGGACCCGCAGGCCGCGTCGCGCGGTGGCCAGGCTGGTGACCAGTGTGGCAGCGGCGGCAATGGCCACCACCGTGATCCAGATGCCGAGGCCTTGATCGGGCAGGAGGCCGTCGGTGCGTACGGCGGTGAACGGGAGGATGCCCGCGAGCGCCGCGAGTGTGCCGAAGAACACTCCGGTGACGGTCAGGACGACGCCCTCGACCGCGACGGTCGCGAGGACCTGGGACGGGGTCGCCCCGGCCAGGCGCTGCTGGCCGAACTCCCGTACGCGGTAGGACGTCGCGGCGTACAGAGAGTTGATCAACATGATGCAGGCGAAGACGACGATGATGCCGACCACGGTGAAGTTGAGTGTCTCGAGATTCTTGTCCTCCATGGACTTGGTCAGCCCTGATGCCTTGATCGCGTCATTCTCGACGGACTGCATGTACAGCGTCGCGGTGGCCATTCCGGTGAACAGGATCAACGGCATGAGCACGCCGGACAGTTGGGAGGCTCGCTGTCGCATGTTCCGTACGGTCAGGTAGCCGCTCACGCCCGCGAGGGCCGTGACGAGCGGCTCGGCGCGACCGAGGACAGTGCGCAGGAGGCTCGTCGAGACGAGGGCGAAGCCGACGGAGAGCAGGATCGCGCCGTAGGCGGGCGCCGCCATCAGGGCCGCGTCCGTGGCGTTCATGGCGAACGTGGAGCACACGGCGAGGCCGCCGACGACGAGCGCCGCCCAGGACGCGAACTGCCGTGCGCGCCCTGCCTGTCGCTGTGCCCCGGCGGCCTTCGTGGCGCGGCGCACCGCGAGGAACGCGGCGCCGGCCGCGGCGAGCACCGTGATGTCGATGCCCGACATGAGGGCGATCGGACCGAAGGAGAAGTCGACGGAGTCGGCGACCTGTCCGCTGTCCTTGAAGACGTCGAGGAGGACGGCGCCGCCGAGCGCGGCGGGGCCGATGGCGAGCAGGGCACCCACGAGGGAGACGGCCACGGCCTCGCCGACGACCATCCGCTTGATCTGGGCGGGAGTGGCGCCGGTCTGCCTCAACAGGTTGATCTCGTCGATACGTTGACGCACGTTGACCGTCAGGGTGGACGCGATCGCGAAGAAGACGAGGAGCGTCCCGTAGCCGCCGACGACGCTCGCGGCCGTGGTGAGGGTGTCGGCGCTCGCCTTGTCGACACCGTTCGCGGCCGCCGTGTCGTGCATCGAGTTGAACGTCATGATGATCGTCGCGCCGAGGAAGGCGGACAGGAGGGTCGCGAGGAAGCGGCCGGGGCGCTGTCGTACGGAGCGGACCGCGAGTCCGAGCATGGTGAACATGGCTCACACCTCCGTCAGGGTGTCGTCACCGAGGTGCGCCAGGCGTTCGGCGACCGCGTCGACCGTGGGGGCGGGCATCCGGCCCGCGAGGCGGCCGTCCGCGAGGAACTGCACGGCGTCCGCGTACGAGGCGGCGACGGGGTCGTGCGTCACCATCACGACGGTCCTGCCGTGCACCCGTACCGCTTCCTGGAGGAGGCGCAGCACGTCGCGGGCGCTCCGGGTGTCGAGTGCGCCGGTGGGCTCGTCCGCGAAGATCACGGAGGGTTCGGTGACCAGGGCGCGGGCGATGGCGACGCGCTGGCACTGTCCGCCGGAGAGCTGGTCGGGGCGGTGCCCGAGCCGGTCGCCGAGACCGACGGAGGCGAGGATCTGCTCGACGCGGGCCCGGTTCACGCGCCGCCCCGCGAGCTTGAGGGGCAGGACCGTGTTCTGGGCGACGGTCAGCGTCGGCAGCAGGTTGTACTGCTGGAAGACGAAGCCGACGCGGGTGCGGCGGAACTTGGTGAGCGCCGCCTCGCCGCGTGCGGCACCCGTTCCGCCCGTCATCTCCTCGCCGTCGACCACGACGAGGCCGCTGTCGGGCCGGTCGAGTCCCGCCGCGCAGTGCAGCAGCGTGGACTTGCCGGAGCCGGAGGGGCCCATCACCGCGGTGAAGGTTCCGGCGGGCAACGAGAGGGTGATGTCGTCGAGGGCGCGGACCGCGGTGTCGCCGCCGTCGCCCCCGGTGCCGTACGTCTTGGTGACCCGCACGAGGCGCAGTGCCTCGGCGCGGCCGTCGGCTTCCGGTCCGGGTCCGTGGGTCTGGTGTCGCATGATCGCCGATCCCCTCGTCGGGCGCTCCGCGCGCCGCTGTGTCGATGTCTACGACGCTAGGGACGGCGGGCTCGCGAGGCATGGGGCGTACGACCCGGACCGGGGTGTCGCTATGTACACCTCAGGAGCTACAGGTGGCCGCCGGAGCGGGCGAGCCAGCGGCCTTCGTGCCGGGTGACCTCGATGGGGCGGCCGAAGCAGGCGGTCATCCGCTCCCGCGTGAGGACCTGGTCCACCGGGCCGCGTGCCAGGACCCGGCCGTCGCGCAGGAGCAGGACGCGGTCGATCGCCGGGGAGAGTTCCTCCAGGTGGTGGGTGACCGTGACGGTCGCCAGCTCGGGCCGGTTCTCGGCCAGGCGGCGCATCGTGTCGATGAGGTCCTCGCGCGAGGGCAGGTCGAGCGCGTTGAACGGCTCGTCGAGCAGGAGCAGCGCCGGGTCGGCCATGAGGGCGCGGGCGATGAGGATGCGGGCGCGCTGGCCGCCGGAGCAGACGCCGTACGGGCGGTCGGCGAGTTCCTTGATCTGGAGTTCGGCGAGCAGTTCGTGGGCGCGGTCGCGCACGTCGGTGCCGTACGACTTCCAGAGCGGCTGGACGGTGCCGGTGTGGCCGGTGAGGACGACGGTGTGGCCGGTGAGGTCCTGCGGGACGCGCTGGGAGGTGGAGACATGGCCGATGTGGGCGCGCAGTTCGCGCACGTCGACCCGGCCGAGGCGGTGGCCGAGGACCTCGACGGTGCCGGTGGTGGGGTGGTTCGTGGCGCCGACGAGGCGCAGGACGCTGGTCTTGCCCGCGCCGTTCGGCCCGAGCAGGGCCCAGTGCTCGCCGGAGCGGACGGTCCAGTCGATCCCGTCGAGGATGACCTGGCCGGTGGTGTGGCGGCGCATGCTCACGCCGTCGAGGGCGGCCACGACCCGCCTCTGGTCCTCGGTCACTGTGCCTCCCGCGTCTCCGGCTCGCCCGCTTCGTCCGCCGCTTCGTCGCGTCTGCGGCGTCGCGTGTGCGACGGAGGGTAGCTGTACGCAGCACGCACCCGTGGGGTCGTCCGAGTCGTGGACCGCGCGGTCGAGACGGCGGGCGCCCGGCGCGGCGTCACCCGCCCGGGTTCTCGAACCGGTACCCCATGCCGGGCTCGGTGATCAGGTAGCGGGGGTGGGAGGGGTTCGGCTCCAGTTTGCGTCGGAGCTGGGCCATGTAGACGCGGAGGTAGTTCGTCCTGTCGCTCCGGGAGGTTCCCCAGACCTCGTGGAGGAGGTGCTTCTGGCTGATCAGGCGGTCGGGGTGGGACACCAGGATGTCGAGGAGGTGCCATTCGGTGGGGGTCAGGCGTACGTCGCGCCCGTCGCGGACGGCCTTCTTCGCGACCAGGTCGAGGGTGAAGTCGTCCGTGGTGACGACGCCGGCGTCCGGGGCGAGCGGCAGTGGCTCGGTGCGGCGCAGGGCGGCGCGGAGCCGGGCCAGCAGCTCGTCCATGCTGAACGGTTTCGTGACGTAGTCGTCGGCGCCCGCGTCGAGGGCGGTCACCTTCTCCTCGGGGGCCTGGCGCGCGGAGAGCACCAGGATCGGTACGCGGGTCCAGCCGCGCAGCGCCTCGATGACGTCGACGCCGTCCATGTCGGGCAGGCCCAGGTCGAGGACGATCACGTCGGGCCGGCGCGCGGCGGCCAGACGGAGCGCGGTGGCTCCGTCCGGCGCCGCGTCGACGCCGAACGCGCGGGCTCGCAGGTTGATGACGAGAGCGCGGACGAGTCGGGGGTCGTCCTCCACCACCAGTACCCGCGTCATCAGTGGGTGGCGGTCAACCGCTGGAGGGCGATGTTGAGTTCGAGGACGTTGACGGTCGGCTCTCCCATGAAGCCGAGGGCGCGGCCGTTCGTGTGGGCGTCGACGAGCTTCCGCACCTGGGCGACGGTCAGGCCGTTGCGGTCGGCGACGCGGTGCACCTGGAGGTCGGCGTAGTCCGGGGAGATCGCCGGGTCGAGGCCGGAGCCGGAGGAGGTGACGGCGTCGGCCGGGACGTCGGAGGGCTTCACCGTGTACGTGGCGGTGGAGTTGTCCTTGACGACGGCGGCCTTGGCGTCCCTGACCTGCTTGATCAGGTCCTTGTTGTCGCCGGAGAGGTTGGTGGCGCCGGACAGGATCAGCGTGTACCGCGTGTTGACGCTGTTGGTGCCCAGGCCGTTGGACGGGCGTGGCTGGAACCACTTCAGGTCCGGCTCGCCGTCCTTGGTGAGGTACGTCTGCCCGATGAGGGACGAACCGACGACCTCGCCGTCGGAGTTCTTGATCTCCGAGCCGTTCGCCTGGTGGTGGAAGGCCAGCTGGGCGATGCCGGTGACGGCGAGCGGGTAGAGCACGCCGCAGACGATCGTCAGGACGATCAGGGCGCGCAGGCCGGCCCAGAGCAACCGCCCCGTGTTTCCTACCGAGTTGTTCATCGTGATCAACGCTTTCGAGAAGTTACAGCCCGGGGATGAGGGAGAGGAGCACGTCGATGATCTTGATGCCGATGAAGGGGGCCACGAGGCCGCCCAGGCCGTAGATCCCGAGGTTGCGGCGGAGCAGCTTGTCGGCGCTGACCGGCCGGTACTGGACGCCCTTCAGGGCGAGCGGCACGAGCGCGATGATGATGAGCGCGTTGAAGATGACGGCCGACAGGATCGCCGAGTCGGGCGACGACAGCCGCATGATGTTCAGCGTGTTCAGGCCCGGGTAGACCGCCGCGAACAGGGCGGGGATGATCGCGAAGTACTTCGCGACGTCGTTGGCGATGGAGAACGTCGTCAACGCGCCCCGGGTGATGAGCAGTTGCTTGCCGATCTCGACGATCTCGATGAGCTTGGTCGGGTTCGAGTCGAGGTCGACCATGTTGCCGGCCTCCTTCGCGGCCGACGTACCGGTGTTCATCGCGACGCCGACGTCCGCCTGGGCCAGGGCCGGGGCGTCGTTGGTGCCGTCACCGGTCATCGCGACGAGCTTGCCGCCCGCCTGCTCCCGCTTGATGAGGGCCATCTTGTCCTCGGGGGTCGCCTCGGCGAGGAAGTCGTCGACGCCCGCCTCCTCGGCGATCGCCTTGGCCGTCAGCGGGTTGTCACCCGTGATCATGACGGTCTTGATGCCCATGCGGCGCAGCTCGTCGAAGCGTTCGCGCATGCCGTCCTTGACGACGTCCTTGAGGTGGATGACGCCCAGGACGCGGGCGCCCGCGGAGTCCTCGACGGCGACGAGCAGCGGCGTGCCGCCGGCCTCGGAGATCCGGTTCGCCAACTCCCGCGCGTCGGAGGCGACTTCGCCGCCCTGCTGCTCGACCCAGGCGATGACCGATGCGGTCGCGCCCTTGCGGATCTTGCGTCCGTCTACGTCCACGCCCGACATGCGGGTCTGGGCGGTGAACTCGATCCAGGTGGCGGCGTCCAGCTCGCCCTGGTGGCGCTCCCGCAACCCGTACCTCTCCTTGGCCAGGACGACGATGGAGCGGCCCTCGGGCGTCTCGTCGGAGAGCGAGGAGAGCTGGGCGGCGTCGGCGACCTCGGCGTCGGTGGTGCCGCGCACCGGGACGAACTCGGCGGCCTGGCGGTTGCCCAGGGTGATGGTGCCGGTCTTGTCGAGGAGCAGGGTGGAGACGTCCCCGGCGGCCTCGACGGCGCGCCCCGACATCGCGAGGACGTTGCGCTGCACCAGGCGGTCCATGCCCGCGATGCCGATCGCGGAGAGCAGCGCGCCGATCGTGGTCGGGATCAGGCAGACCAGCAGGGCGATCAGGACGACCATGCTGAGGTGCCGGCCCGCGTAGTCGGCGAACGGCGGCAGGGTCGCGACCGCGAGCAGGAAGACGACGGTCAGCGAGGCGAGCAGGATGTTGAGCGCTATCTCGTTGGGCGTCTTCTGCCGGGCCGCGCCCTCGACCAGGTTGATCATGCGGTCGATGAACGTCTCGCCGGGCTTCGTCGTGATCTTGATGACGACGCGGTCGGAGAGGACCTTCGTGCCGCCGGTGACGGCCGAGCGGTCACCGCCGGACTCGCGGATGACGGGGGCGGACTCGCCGGTGATCGCCGACTCGTCGACGCTCGCGACGCCCTCGACGACGTCACCGTCGCCGGGGATGATGTCGCCGGCCTCGCAGACGACGAGGTCGCCGATCCGCAGCTGCGTACCGGGGACGTGCTCCTCGCGCTCCCCCACGAGCCGCCGCGCGACCGTGTCGGTCTTGGCCTTGCGCAACGTGTCGGCCTGCGCCTTGCCGCGGCCCTCGGCGACGGCCTCCGCGAGGTTCGCGAAGATCACCGTCAGCCAGAGCCAGGCGCTGATGGTCCAGCCGAACCAGTCGGACGGGTCCTTGAACGAGAACACCGTCGTCAGGACCGATCCGACGAGGACCACGAACATCACGGGCGACTTGACCATGACGCGCGGGTCCAGCTTGCGGCAGGCGTCCGGCACCGACCTGAGCAGCTGCTTCGGGTCGAAGACGCCCGCGCCGACCTTCCCCTCGTCGGCCTTGTGCCCGGTCGGCACGTCCTGGTGCGGAGCGCGGGTGGGGGTGGCTGTGGACATGCCGTCCTCGGTTTTCTGAGTCTTCGCTGTACGTACGGTCATGACGCGAGGCCCTCCGCGAGCGGGCCCAGGGCGAGCGCCGGGAAGTAGGTGAGACCGGTGATGATGAGGATCGTGCCGACCAACAGGCCCGTGAACAGCGGCTTGTTGGTGCGCAGGGTGCCCGCGGTGGCCGGGACGGGCGTCTGCTCGGCGAGCGAGCCGGCGAGCGCGAGCACGAACACCATCGGCAGGAACCGGCCGAGCAGCATCGCGAGGCCGATCGTGGTGTTGAACCACTGTGTGTCGGCGCTGAGTCCGGCGAAGGCCGAACCGTTGTTGTTGGCGCCGGACGTGTACGCGTACAGGATCTCGGAGAAGCCGTGCGCGCCGGAGTTGAGCATGGAGTTCGGTGGTGTCGGCAGGGCCATCGAGACGGCCGTGAAGACGAGCACCAGGGCCGGTGTGATGAGGATGTAGCAGGCCGCGAACTTGATCTCGCGGGTGCCGATCTTCTTGCCGAGGTACTCGGGGGTGCGGCCGACCATCAGACCGGCGATGAACACCGCGATGACCGCCATGATCAGCATGCCGTAGAGGCCGGATCCGGTGCCGCCGGGCGCGATCTCGCCGAGCTGCATGCCCAGCAGGTTGAGGCCGCCGCCGAGACCGGTGTTGGAGGAGTGGAAGGAGTTCACCGCGCCGGTCGACGTGAGGGTCGTGGAGACCGAGAAGATCGCCGAGGCGGCGATCCCGAAGCGGGTCTCCTTGCCCTCCATCGCGCCGCCGGCCAGGTCGAACGCCGGGCCGTGGTGGGCGTACTCGGTCCACATCATCAGGGCGACGAAGCCGACCCAGATGGTCGCCATCGTGGCGAGGATCGCGTAGCCCTGCCTGATCGAGCCGACCATCCTGCCGAACGTGCGGGTCAGCGCGAACGGGATGAGCAGGATGAGGAAGACCTCGAAGAGGTTCGAGAATCCGTCGGGGTTCTCGAAGGGGTGGGCCGAGTTGGCGTTGAAGTAGCCGCCCCCGTTGGTGCCGAGCTCCTTGATGACCTCCTGGGAGGCGACGGCGCCGCCGTTCCACTGCTGGGAGCCGCCCATGAACTGCCCGACGTCGTGGATGCCGGAGAAGTTCTGGATGGCGCCGCAGGCGACGAGGACGACCGCGCCGACCACGGAGATCGGGACGAGGATCCGGACGACACCGCGCACCAGGTCCGCCCAGAAGTTGCCCAGTTCACCGGTGCGGGAGCGGGCGAAGCCCCGTACGAGGGCGACGGCCACGGCGATCCCCACGGCCGCCGAGACGAAGTTCTGGACGGCGAGTCCGGCGGTCTGCACGACGTGGCCCATGGCCTGCTCGCCGTAGTACGACTGCCAGTTGGTGTTGGAGACGAAGGACGCGGCCGTGTTGAAGGCCTGGTCCGGGTCGATGGAGGCGAAGCCGAGCGATCCCGGCAGCGCGCCCTGGAGGCGTTGCAGCAGGTACAGGAAGAGCACGCTCACGGCCGAGAAGGCGAGGACGCCGCGCAGGTAGGCGGTCCACCGCATCTCCGCCTCGGGGTTGGCGCCGATGCCCTTGTAGATCCACTTCTCCACCCGGAGGTGCTTCTCGGAGGAGTAGACCCGGGCCATGTAGTCGCCGAGGGGACGGTAGGCCAGTGCCAGCGCCGCTGTCAGCGCGAGCATCTGGAGCACTCCGGCAAGTACGGGGCTCATATCTGTACTCAGAACCTCTCCGGATAGATGAGGGCGAGGACGAGATAGCCCAGGAGGGCGACGGCCACGACGAGGCCGACGATGTTCTCGGCGGTCACAGCTTGGTCACCCCCTTGGCGACGAGTGCCACCAGCGCGAAGACCGCGATCGTGGTGACGACGAAGGCCAGGTCGGCCATCGTGAGCTCCTGACGAGAAGGTTCGGAAATGAACGGACGAGTTGAGGAAACCCCCGGTGACGGCCGGTTTCGATCCCCGTTGACGGCTCCCATACGGCTTCGCACGCGGCCTTGACGCTTCTCTTACGCGGGCGGTCCCGGAACTGTCCCGGGGCTGTCACATCCACCGCCGCGCTCTGGCCCCCGCCCGCCGACGCGCGCATGGTCGAGGCAAGGGGCGAGCCACTCCGGCCGGCCCCGTCGACCCGGAGGTGCACCATGTGCTCCCACCGACCCGCGTGCCCCGGCCCCGAGCACCCCGTCGCCGCCCACCCCGAGCAGGGGTGGAGCCTGCTGTGCGACGGCCGGATCGTCTTCGACGACACCGGTGAGCTGCTGCCCGACGGCCGGGTCGTGGACCCGCCCCGGACGCCGCGGCTCGCCGCCGCGGCCTGACCGGGGCGGTCGACGGGCCGCTGTCAGGCGAGCTTGAACCGCAGCCGGCAGACCACGGCGTCGGTGTCGCGGCGTACCGCGTGGGCGACGACCGCGCCCCGCTGGTTCTGGAGGATCCGCTGCCAGGCGCGGCCCGGTTCGGCCTCCGGGATCAGGACGGTGACCCGGGTACCGGGCTCCCTGGCCGCCAGCGCACGGACGTACGCGGCGACGGGCCTGCCCAGGGTCCGCCGCTCGGACGGGAGGCGGACCAGGTCGACGCCCGGATTCCACAGGTCCCAGTCGCGGGTCAGCGCCTCGGTCCGCTCGCGGTCCTCCGGATCGGCGTGGCAGACGGTGACGGCGCGCACCTCGTCGCCGAGGGAGTTCGCCGCGGTCAGCGCCTCGCTGGTCAGCCGGGAGATGCCGGAGACCGGGACGATCACGAGGGAGCGGGCGCGGGTCGGGCGGTCGGGGATGCGGCCGAGCCCGAGGCGCTCGCCGATGCGGGCGTAGGCCCGGTGCACGGCCTCGAACGCCGCCACGAGGAGAGGCAGCGCCACGACGATCAGCCAGGCCCCGTCGTGGAACTTGGTGGCGGTGACGACGATCGCGCTGACGCCGGTGAGCAGGGCGCCGAGCCCGTTGAGCAGCATCGCGCCGAGCGAACCCGGTGTGCCGCGCCGGTGCAGGACCATGCCGGTCTGGGCGAGGGTGAACCCGACGAAGACGCCGATGGCGAAGAGCGGGACGAGGGTGTTCGTGTCGCCGCCGGAGAGCACCAGCAGGGCGGCGGAGACGGCGGCGAGGGCGAGGACGCCGTGCCGGTGGACCTGGCGGTCGGCCTTGAGGGCGAAGACGTGCGGCAGGTAGTTGTCGCGGGCCAGCAGCTTGAGGAGCACCGGCAGGCCGCCGAAGGACGTGTTCGCGGACAGGGCCAGCAGGATCATCGTCGCGAACTGCACCACGTAGAAGGCCCAGTTGTGGCCGAGGGAGGCGTCCGCGAGCTGCGCGAGGACGGTGACGCCCTCGACCGGCTGGAGGTGGAACCGGGAGATGAGGACGCTCAGGCCGATCAGCATCACGCCGAGCACGGCGCCGAGGGCGATCTCCGCGTGCTGGGCGCGGCGGGCGCGCGGGGCACGGAAGGACGGCACGGCGTTGGCGATGGCCTCGACACCGGTCAGGGCCGAACAGCCGGCGGCGAACGCCTTCAGCAGGAGCAGCGCGCCGACGGTGGTCGCGCTGTCGCCGAGGACGGAGGCATGGCCCGCGGCGGCCTCGGTGGACACGGGCGCGGAGCGCAGCAGGCCGACGGCTATGAGGACGAGGATCGCCACGACGAAGACGGCCGTCGGCACGAGGAAGGCGCGGGCCGAGTCGACGATGCCGCGCAGGTTCACGGCCGTGATCGCGGCGAGGACGGCCAGGCAGATCCAGACGCGGTCCCCATACAGCTCCGGGAAGGCGGAGGTCAGGGCGGCGACGCCCGCGGTGACGGCGACGGCCACGTTGAGGACGTAGTCGAGGACGAGGGACGCCGCCGCGACCAGGCTCGTGCGGGCGCCGAGGTGCTTCTTCGCCACGGCGTAGGAGCCGCCGCCGTCCGGGAACGCGGCGATGACCTGCCGGTAGGAGGCGACGAGCACGCCGAGCAGCGCGGCGATGGCGAGCGTGACGGGGAGGGTGAAGCCGAGGCCGTGGGCGCCGGCCGCGGCCAGGACCAGGACGATGGCCTCCGGGCCGTAGGCGACGGAGGCCATGGCGTCGAGGGAGAGCGCGGCGAGGCCGGTCAGGGCGGTGAGCCGGTGGCGGTCGCCCCCCGCACCCCCCGCGCCCCCGGGATCGGCGGGCTCGGCGCTGTCGGGGGGCTCCTCCGCGGTGGGCGTGAGGTCGGGGCGGGTGGCTCGGAGAGTGCGGGTGGCTCGGGTGGTCATGGTGTTCCTTCTCGCCGTGGGCGGCCGGCGTGCGCGGCGTGGGTGGGTACGCGCCTCTCCGTCGTGGCCGGTCGCACGGTGGCCCGCACCACGGCGATGGCGCTCGCCCAGGGTGGTCCGCGGTCCGGTCGCCTCACCGGCTCCTTGCGCGTTCTTCGCGCCCGCACCGCCGAACCTGACGCTTCGTTGACGCCGGAGCCGCCGACGCCGCCCCGCCCGGCCGCGTTCCGTCTCGTCTCGTACGGCAGTCCGGGCGGCACCCGGCACGCTAGGCTGATGCACGCTGCGCAAGTCGCGTGCAGCCAGAGAAAAAGCCGGGGCACGGCACAGCATCCGTACAGGTACAGATCCGTACAGGGACAGAGGAGGGCCATGGCTACTCGGGCGACCGACGCCGGGACGAACCAGAGTGTGGAGCGGGCCGTCTCCGTGCTGCGCGCGCTCGACTCGGGACGCGCCGAGCTGCGCGTCTCCGACGTGGCCGAACTGACCGGACTCGGTTCCTCCACCGCGTCCCGGCTGCTGTCCACGCTGGAGCGTCTCGACATGGTCGAGCGCGACCCGGTCAGCAACCTCTACCGCCTGAGCCTGGGCACGCTCTCCCTCGCCGCGACCGCCGTGAACCGCCACCCCGTGCACCGTGCCGCCCGCACCGTCCTCCAGGAGCTGGCCGCGCGCACCGGACTCGGCGCGAACGTCGCCGTCCGACGCGGCGACGTCCTGATGTTCCTGTGCAACTTCGAGGGCGTCCGCGCCCCCAAGTCGTACACCCAGGCGGGACACACGGCGCCGCTGCACGCCACCGGCATCGGCAAGTGCCTGCTGTCCGGTCTCACGCCCAAGGACCGGCGCAAGCTCCTGCCCGAACCCCTGGAAGCGCACACGGAGTTCACCACCGTCAGCCACGATCTGCTCGACGAGGAGCTCGCCGCCGTGCGCCGGGCGGGGTACGCCGTGGAGGCGGAGGAGCGCGCGCTGGGCCGCGCCTCCCTCGCCGCTCCCGTCCGCGACGCCTCCGGCGACATCGTCGCGGCCGTCTCGCTGTGGGGCCCGACGTCCGTGCTCGGCACCGACGCCGGGGACGAGGACGCCCGGGGCGCCCTCGTCCGCGAGGTCATCGAAGCGGCCGACGCCGTCAGCCAGGCCCTCGGCGCCGTCTGAACCGGGCGGACCTACGCCCCGTACGCCTTGAACGCGACCACGTGGGCGCGCGGCGCGCCGTGCGTCGCGTCCACCACGAGGCGGAGCGCGCGGGTGCGCACGGGGTCCGTGAACCGGTGGATCCGGTGGCGGCGGCGGTTGCCGGTGACGGTCAGCAGGGTGTGCCAGTCGCCGTCGGCGTCCTGGTGCTCGACGCGGTAGTCCCGGACGAGCTCGGGCATGACCTCGTACGGCGTGCGGTGGCGGTGGAGGTTGTTGAGGTACTCGTCGACGTCGTCGTCGAACACGACGCGCACTTCGGCGAGTTGCTGCTCGCGGTCCCAGTCGAGGCGCAGCCACTGGTCGGCCAGCGGGTCCGAGGACCACAACCGCGGCCCGCCGTACGGGCGTTGGTAGCCGCCGACCGTCTGCTCGGGCGCGAAGGCGCGGGTGGCCGGCGAGGCGCGGAAGGCGAAGGAGCTGCGGCGCAGGCCGCGGGCCTGCCACTCCAGGACCAACTGGCCCTCCTCCTCCGGGATGTCGTGGTCGACGGCCGCGTCGCCCTCGACCCTGCGGCGCAGCGCGAGGACGCCGTCGGTGCGTTCGGGGACGAGGACGAGGGCGGTGCCGGGGCAGGAACGGACGATCAGGACGACGTTCTCGGGGGCCTGCGGACGGTGGTCGAGGCGGGCCGTGACCCAGTGCGGTCCGCCGGGCGCGACCGTGACGGTCGTCGTGGTCAGGTGGTCGACGGGCACGCCGTTCTCGGGGAGTCCCGTCCCCCACAACTCGACGGTCAGCTGCCGGGGTCGGCCGTCGTCCGCGCCGTGGACGAGCAGGTCGACCGTGTCGAGGGCGGGGTCCACGGGCAGCAGCAGCGCGAGGTCGCGGGTGAGCGGGCAGGGCTCGCCGGGCGCCTCGGCGGTGGGTTCCGCGGCCAGCCGGTCCAGGTGCGAGGAGGCGCTGACGCGGGCGGTGCGGGCCAGGTCGGCGGGGTCGTCGTCGCGTACGCCGATGACGGAGGCGTCCTGCCGCAGCAGCGTGCGGCGGACCAACTCGGGCCGCTTGACGGCCAGTTCACGAGGAGTGAGCCCTTCGTCGACGCAGAGCGCGGCGGCGGTTCCCGCGGCCTCGCCGAGGGTGGCGCAGGTGGCCATCACGCGGGTGGCGCCGAAGGCGATGTGCGTGGCGGAGATGTTGCGGCCGGCGAACAGCAGGTTCGTGACGTTCGCGGAGTACAGGGAGCGCAGCGGGATGTGGAAGACGCCGTCCGCGTACCGCTGACGGGCGCCGGGCTCGTCGGCGTACATGCCCTGGACGGGGTGGAGGTCGACGGACCAGCCGCCGAAGGCGACCCGGTCCTCGAACTGCCGCTGTTCCAGGATGTCCTGCTGGGTCAGGACGTAGTCGCCGACGAAGCGCCGGTACTCGCGCTTGCCGGGGAGGCTGCCGACCCACTCCAGGGTGAGGTTCGCGGCGTCGGGGAACTCCCCCGAGTTCTTGATGTGGTCCCAGATCCCCATGATGGCGGCCTGGAGTTCGTCGCGGATCCGCTCGTTGTCGTGGACGGTGTCGAGCTCGCCGCCCCACTCGATCCACCAGTAGTCGCAGCCGTTGTCGCCGGTGCGCAGGACGCGGTTGCGCAGGATGGGCGTCGAGGTCAGGTCGCGGGCGTAGGCGGGCGGGACGAACTTGACCGGGTGGCCCGCGTCCTTGGTGTGGAAGAGGATGGTCGAGCCGAGCAGCGCCTCGTCCGCCTCGTCGGGCGCCCACGGCTCGCCGTGTTCGGAGCGCGCCTCGCGGCCGATCCGGTACCGGGCGCCCGCGAGATGGCCGAGCAGTCCGTCGCCGGTGCAGTCGAGGAACTGCCGGGCGTGGAAGGTGATGCGGCGCTCGGAGCCCATCATCCATCCCGTGCAGGAGTGCACCTCGCGTGCGTCCTGCGGGCCCGACGCGTCGACCTCGCGCACGTCGGTGTTGAGGTACAGGTCGATCAGCGGTTCGGCGAGCACCGCGTCGAGGACCACCTGGTCCCAGTAGTACGGGTTCCCCTCGGGGTTGCGGTACTGGTTCTCCGTGTAGAGCTCGCCCATGACGCCGGTCTCGCGGGCCCATCGGTGCACGCCGTGCGCGGTGGCGCCGCAGACCCAGACGCGTATCTCGCTGCTGGCGTTGCCGCCCAGGACCGGGCGGTTGTGCACCAGGGCGACCCGGCGTCCCAGCCGGGCCGCGGCGATGGCCGCGCACGTCCCCGCCAGGCCGCCGCCGATCACGGCGATGTCGTAGTGGGCCTCTTCTTCCCGCACGTGCGGCCTCCTCGGTGATGGTTCGAGCCGTCATGAACGTACATCACATGCATATTGTGCAACCACTATTCAGCCAGTGGGATCTGCTGTAAGTTCGCGCCGCGGTCGAGGCCGACGGAGAACGAGGAGGCAGGGGTGAAGGGGATGACCGGCGGGGCGACACGGCTGACATCGCAGCCGAGTGGCGCGCGGGACGCGGCAGATGCGGGACCGTCGAACGATCCGGGGAGCGCGGACCGGTCCGCCGATCCGTCCGTGCTGCGCAAGGTCATGGTGGCCGCGGGCCTCGGCCACTTCGTCGAGTGGTTCGACTTCGGCATCTACGGCACGCTCGCCGTGATCCTCGCCCACCACTTCTTCCCCTCCGCCAGCCCGCAGGCCGAGCTTCTCTCCACCTTCGCCGTGTTCGGGGCGGGCTTCGTGATGCGGCCGCTCGGCGGTCTCTTCTTCGGCTCGCTCGGTGACCGCGTCGGCCGCCAACGGACCCTGGCGATCGTCGTGCTCGCCACCTCCGCGTCCACGCTCGCCATGGGGCTGCTGCCCACGCACGCGACGGTCGGCGTGCTCGCACCGGTGCTGCTCGTGCTGTGCCGCCTGGTGCAGGGGTTCGCCGCGGGCGGGGAGAGCGCGGGCGCGACGACCCTGCTCGCCGAGTACGCGCCCGCGCACCGCCGCGGCTTCATCACGTCGTGGATCGACGCCTCCGGGTTCGCCGCGTTCGTCGCGGGCTCCGGCATCGTGCTGCTGCTCACCGCCGCGCTGCCGGGCGACGCGATGGACGACTGGGGCTGGCGCCTGCCGTTCCTCCTCGCGGCGCCGCTGGGCATCGCCGGGGTGTATCTGCGGACGCGCCTGGAGGACAGCCCCGAGTTCCGCCGGCTCAAGAGCGAGGGCGGGCAGGCGCGTTCACCGCTGCGCGAGAGCTTCGCCACCGCCCGCAAAGCCATGCTCCTGTGCACCGGATTCATGCTCATCAAGGCCGTGGGCCACTGGGCCCTCCAGACGTTCATGCCGGGCTACCTCCAGACCACGCTCGACTTCAGCCGCGTCCAGGCCTTCGCGATCACGACGGCGGGGCTGTTCGTGGTCGCCGCGGCCGTGCCGTTCATGGGCGCCCTCTCCGACCGCTACGGGCGCAGGCCGCTGCTGATCGCCGGGTGCGCCGGGTTCGTGGTCGTGTCCTGGCCGGCGTTCTGGCTGCTGAGCGTCGGCGACGCGCCATTGGCCGCCCTCGCGATGATCGTGCTCGGCCTGTGCATCGCCGCGTTCGACGGCGCGATCTCCGCGGCCCTCGCCGAGCTCTTCCCCACGCGTGTGCGGTACGGCGCCATGGCCGTCTCCTACAACCTCGCCACGGCCCTGTTCGGCGGCATGACCCCGTACTTCGCGACGTGGCTGATCGGCGCCAGCGGGTACGACCTGTCGCCCGCCTTCTACCTGATCGTGATCGCCCTCGTCTCGGGCGCGACCGTGCTGCGGGCCCGCGAGACGGCACCCTCGCGCGCCACCTCGTGACGCCCCGCTCCCGCCGCTCCCCTGTTGTCCCTTCCCCTTCTGTTTCCCCTGTTGTCCCCCGCTTGTCCCCCGCGAAGGAGTCACCATGCGACGCCCGTACGCCGTTTCGGCCGCGGCACTGACCGCCGTGCTCACTCTCGTACCAACCGCGCAGGCCACGTCCGCCGGTCCGTCCACGACCACGGCGACCGCTGCGACCGCCGCCGCCGACACGGTCGCGACGGTCGAGAAGGTCCCGTACGCGATGGACTCGTCCAACCAGGCCGCCTGGTGGACGCCCGCCGCCACGTACAAGGGCCGCGGGCAGTACACGTACTTCGCATTCAACGAGCCCGGCTCGACGGCCGCCACGCACCGCCCGGCCATCGCCCGCCGCGACCCCGACGGCGTCTGGAGCCGCCTGCCGCTGCTCAACAGCGACGGTCAGCAGGCCGAGTTCACGGACGACAACGGCCACAACCAGCCGTCCGTCGCCCGGGACGGCAGCGGCCGGCTGCACGACTTCACGTCCATGCACGGTGACACGTGGCGCTACTTCCGTTCGGAGAGCGCGGGCGGCAGCATCACCGACCACGCCTCCGAACTCCCCGACCAGGGGGTGGGCATCACGTATCCGGTCCTGACGACCGCGCCCAACGGCGACCTGTACCTGACCGCCCGCGTGGGCATCGGCGCCGAGCAGCGCCCCGGCAAGCTCTACCGCTGGGACAACGCGGCCGCGAAGTGGAGCGTCGTCGCCACCTTCGCCACCGCCCAGTACCGCGCGGTCTACCCGGACGACCTCGCCGTCGACAGCGCCGGACGCGTCCACATCCTCTACGAGTGGTCGAAGGCGCCGTCGTCGGCGTTCCGGCACCAGCTGTCCTACCTGCGCTACGACCCGTCGACGGGCACCTTCGCCGACAGCACGGGGGCCGCGGCCACCGTCCCCGCCACCCCCGACACCGCCGACGTCGTCCAGGGTCTGACCAGCGGCGAGGAGTGGAGCAGCGACAACACCGGCTACACCGGACCGGCGGTGCAGAGCGCCAAGCTGACCCTCGACGGGTCCACGCCCAAGGTCGCCTTCCGGTACCGGTCGGCCGACAGCGCGGGCGTCTTCCGCGTCTACTACGCGTATCCGAGCGGGGCGGGCTGGGCGCGGCAGACCGTGTACGCGGGTGGGCAGACGACCGCCGCGCTGGGCATCACCTGGGACGAGACGGACGCCAAGCGCGTGTACTACGTGACCGCGTCCGGCACCGACCGGGTCTTCGCGGCGACCGAGGCGGGCGGCACCTGGACGGCGCAGTCCGCGACGCCCGGCGTACCGGCGGACCGTCTGGCCGTACGACGGGACTCGGACGGGAACGACGTGCTGTACCTGCCGGACACGGCGCACAACACCCTTTACTACGCGCGCCGTTGAGGCTGCGGCTGCGGCAGGCGGCTTCACCACCGGTGGCCGTGGCCACCGGTGGTGAAGGGGGCCTGTCCTAGGCGAAGCCGCCGTTGCTCATCATCAGTTGGCCGTTGATCCAGCCGCCCTCCTCGGAGCACAGGAAGTCCACGAGGTGGGCGGTGTCCCGCGGGGTGCCCAGGCGGCCGAGCGGGGTGGCGCCCACGCAGTGGTCACGGATCTCGTCGGACATCCAACCGGTGTCCACGGGGCCGGGGTTGATCACGTTGGCCGTCACCCCGAGGTGGGCGAGTTCGCGGGCGGCGGCCAGCGTGATGCGGTCCAGGGCGCCCTTGCTCGCCCCGTAGGGCAGGTTGCCCACGGTGTGGTCGCTGGTGAGGCTGATGATCCGGCCCGTGCCGTGCGCGCCGGAGAAGCGGAGTCCGAACTCGCGGATGAGCAGCCAGGTGGCGCGCGCGTTGACGGCGAAGTGCCGGTCGAAGCTCTCCACGGTGGTGTCGAGCAGCCCGGAGTCGACCGACTCGCAGTGGCACAGCACCAGTGCGCTCACCCCGCCGAGCCGCTTCTCCACGTCGTCGAAGACGCGGGCGGGGGTGTCCGGGTCGGCGAGGTCCGCCTCGATCGCGGCACAGGCCGCGCCCTGGTCGGCGAGGTCCTGGCCGATCGTCTCGCTCGCTCCCGCTTCCCTCCCCCAGTCCATGCGGTCGTCGTACGGGGTCCAGGAGGTGAAGGCGATGTCCCAGCCCGACGCGGCGAGCCGGCGGACAACTCCCGCTCCGATACCGGCCGTTCGGCCCACGCCGGTGACCAGGGCGATCGGGCGGGCGACGGCCGGGTCCTGATCCATGGATGACGTCACGGTCGTGGATCCTCTCCGCCCGCGGACCACGGCGTCAACGGAAAATCGCTCGCCCGCCCGGACACCGGGCCGTTAGGCTCCGGCCGATGTCGGCAGGGGGAGTTCGGAATGGGTACCGCGAGCGGGCCGAGCGGCCGACTCGGCGTACTGCTCGACCAGTTCGACCGCGCCAGGGAGATGGCTCAGGTACGGCTCGCGGGGCTCGGTGACGACGAGTACCTGTGGGAGCCGGTGGCCGGCTGCTGGTCGGTGCGGCGGCGCGGGGCCGCGGTGACACCGCGGGCGTTCGGCGCGGGCGCGTGGGTGCTCGACCAGGGCGCGGCGGACATCCCGGCGAACGAGTACGAGGAGGTCGCGCGGCAGGCCGCCGACGGCATGACCGTCGACAAGATCGCCGAGGACTGGAGCGTGAGCGTCGAGCGCGTCCGCCAGGTCCTCGCGCACAGCGGCCCGGTGCAGCCCGACCCCGTACATGTCACCACGCTCGCGTGGCGTCTGGGGCATCTGCACTTCTGCTTCGCGGGCCAGTGGGAGTGGACGTTCGGCGAGCGCCGTACGGACCCGAAGGACCTGGTCGACTTCAGCCCGTCCGCGGCCGTGGCCCTGGAACGGTTCTGGGCCGTCCTCGACCGCTGGCGCACCGACGTGGCCGCGCTCACCGACGAGCAGCTCGACACGGTCGGGCTCTCTCAGTACCCGTACGGCTCGGATCCGGACGACCCGTTCGTCGACGTGCTGTGGGGGACGGTCCTGGAGTTCATCCACCACATGGCGGAGATCGGGCTGCTGCGCGACCTGTGGCAGGCGCGCTTCACGCACTGAGCGCGGCTCTCCACCGACGCGGCCGACCACACGCACCATCACGCCAATCGTCACGTGCACCGGCAGCGGCACCGGCATCGGCATCGGCATCGGCATGGGCATCCGACAGTCGCGCGCATCGTCATCACGCGAACGGTGACGCCGAAGAGCGGCGGGCACCCGCTCCCACCTGCCATGACGCCACAGAACCTGCCGCGCGACATCGTGACACCACCGGTGCGGCGCCACGCGTGACGCCATAACCACTACACATGGCACCACGCGTGTGCCATCATGGCGTCACGAACGGCACCGCTCACACGGACGGCACGCCATCGAAGGGGTTGGGGACATGGAGACAGCACAGCGTCAGACGCAGTCGGCGCCCGGCGCCGTCGCCGCCTTCGCCCGCTTCGTGCTCTGCGGCGGCGGGGTCGGGGTCGCCTCAAGCTTCGCCGTGGCGGCCCTCGCCTCCTGGATCCCGTGGGCCCTCGCGAACGCGCTGATCACGGTGGTCTCCACGCTGCTCGCGACCGAGCTGCACGCCCGCTTCACCTTCGGCGCGGGCGGGCGCGCGACCTGGCGCCAGCACGCGCAGTCCGCCGGTTCCGCGGCGGCCGCGTACGCGGTGACCTGCGTGGCGATGGCCGTCCTCCAGCTCCTGGTGACGGCGCCGGGTGCGGTGCTCGAACAGGTCGTCTACCTGTCGGCGTCCGCGCTGGCCGGCGTCGCGCGGTTCGCGGTCCTGCGCCTGGTCGTGTTCGCCCGGACCCGCGCGCAGGCCGCGAAGCCCGCGCGCCCGGTGGCCACGACCGTGGCGCGCGCGTCCGCCCCGGCGGAGCTGTGCCCCGCGGCCTGAGCCTCAGACCTCCGCCACGGCGGGGGTGGCCAGGCCGCGGGAGGCGATCACCTGCGCCTTGCCGTCGGTGAGCCGATAGCAGAGGCCGACCACCGCGGTGCGCCCGGCCGCCACGCCCTCGGCGAGCGCCTGCGAACGGTCCAGGAGCAGGTCCACGGTGTGCCGGATGTGCTCGTGGAGGATCTCCTCGTCCTCGACCCGCCCCGCCGCGTGCGCCGCGAGGACGCTCGGCGTCACCCGCTCCACGACATCACGGACGAAACCGCCGGGTGTCGTGCCGCTCTCCACCGCGGAGCGCGCGGCGGCGACGGCCCCGCACGAGTCGTGCCCGAGGACGACGACCAGCGGGCTGCCGAGCACGCTCACCCCGTACTCGATGCTGCCGAGCACCTCGGCACCCAGGACGTGTCCCGCGGTGCGCACGACGAACAGGTCGCCGAGCCCCCGGTCGAAGATGATCTCCGCGGCGAGGCGGGAGTCCGCGCACCCGAACAGCACGGCGAAGGGACTCTGGGCAGGCACGAGTTCGGCGCGGCGGGCGGCGTCCTGGTTGGGGTGCGCGGGGCTCCCCGTCACGAACCGCTCGTTGCCCGCCATCAGTGTCGCGAAGGCGGCGTCCGGGCTGATCGGCTGGTCGGCGGCGGGCGGTATGGGCATCTCGGTCATACAGAAATCGTACGGTCCGGCCCACCAGCCCCGCTGACCCCACTGACCCAACCGGACGCCGGACACCGGACGCATCCCCCTGCTCGGAGCCCCAGCGGCCGCCCACCGACCGGCTACGGGCCTCCTACTGGCCGCTGGTGAACTGCGGGTCCTCGGCCTGGTTGTAGATCTCCTTGCCCGACGCGTCGTACGCGTGGACATAGGGGTTCGGGCCCGAGTAGCGCGGACCGGGAGGCGCGTCCGGCGACAGAGCGGCCCCGTAGACGAACGCGCCGCCCGCCATGCGCGCCGGGTACTCCTTCGGCTCGTCGCCGTAGCTGATGGTGACCTTGGCGACGTCGGACGTGTAGTGCCCGGCGCCCAGCGCCAGGTACGTCCCCTTGCCCGCGGGCTGGAGCACGGAGTCGAAGTACGAGATGACGTGCCCCGTGCCCCACAGGCGGTCGTTGATGAAGGTCGGCGGGGAGTTCGGGGTGGAACCCTTGTCCCCCTTCGACTGGCACTGCACGTACTGGCCGGCGGAGTCGACGGCGACGACCATCCCGTCCACGTTCTGCGCGGCGACGGGCGTCCGGACCGCGAGGACGGCGTGGAACCGCGACGCGTCCGCCCCCAGGCAGGAGGAAAGGATCTTGGCGACGGTCCCGCGGTCGATCGGGGTCGTCGTCGCGTCGCCGATGGTGAAGCCGGCCTCGGACGAGGACGAGGGCGTGCCGGTCGACGTCTGCCCCGTACCGGCTCCCCCTGTGGCGCCACGCGAGGCGCTCGGGCTCGGTGACGCGGTGGAGGTCGTCGGGCCGCCGCCGCTGTGCGCGGGCCCTGCGGCCTTCGGCCGAGCGTCCCCCGTCCCACCCAGGACGACCACGGCCCCGACGCTCACCGCGGTCACACCGGCGGCGACGCCGAGCGGCACTCCCCATCTACGTCGCAGCGAGGCTGTCTTGTCCTGCGGAGCGATCTGCATCAGTAGTTCCTCTCGGGTCCGCCGGTGGTCCGGCAGATCACGATCGGAAGGAGCCGCGGGAATGCCCTGCATGCCATTCATCGTGCGATCTCCTTCGCGTTGACGGGCTGCCTGGAACCGAACGGCGCCGCAGCCGCGGCCGCGCCGAGATCCGCGCCCAGCCGTTGCCGGGCCCGGTGCAGCCGGGACTTCACCGTGCCGACCGCCACCTTGAGGACCGTCGCGGCCGCCTGTTGGTCGAGGCCCGACCAGACGCAGAGTTCGACGACCTCGCGTTCGTGACGCGGCAGCCGGGCCAGCGCCCGGTGGATCTCCGACATGCGGCGCTCGTCGTCGACCAGTCCGGCGACGCTGTCCGCGTGGTCGCCCACCGACTCCTCGTGCGAGACGAGCCGGAGCAGCAACGCCTCGGCCCGTCTCAGCCGCCGCCGGGTGTTGGACAACTGGCCGTTGGCGATGCCCAGCAGCCACGGCAGGGCCGAGTCGCGGTCGAGCACCGTCTCCGAGCGCCGCCGCCAGGCGTGCAGGAAGACGGTCGACGTGAGGTCCTCGGCCTCGGACCAGTCGGCGGTCCGCCGGAACAGGTGGTTGTAGACGGCCTTCCCGTGCCGGTCGAAGATCCGGCCGAACGCCTCGCGATCGCCGTCGACGGCCCGCGCCCACAACTCCCGGTCCGTCGCCCCGCCTATCGGTACGGCGGGGCCGGCGTCGTTCAGTTCCATGTTCTGTCCGTGTCCGGCACCCGGCCGAAGGTTCCCGTTCCTCGTGATGTCCCGTCGACGGATGGTCTCACCGTCGCTTCGGGGATCGCCCGGTCGGGGTCAGGCGTCGCCCTTGACCACGTACACCTCCCAGGGCTCCTGGCCGGGGCCGTGCACCCAGACCTTGTCCTGGAGGGCGTAGCAGCAGGTGGTGTCGTGCTGTTCGGTGGTGGCCAGGCCCGCCTCGCCGAGCCGGGCGGTCGCCGTGCGGACCTCCGCCGTGGAGCCGACCTCGACGCCGAGGTGGTCCAGGCGGGTCGCCTCCTCGGCGGTGCCCTCGATCAGGACGAGCTTGAGCGGGGGCTCGGTGAGGGCGAAGTTGGCGTAGCCGTCGCGGAGTTTGGCCGGTTCGGTCCCGAACAGCTTGCTGTAGAACGCGACGGACGCGCTCAGATCCGGGACGCGAAGGGCGAGTTGGACGCGGGACATGGCGTACCTCCTACGGGGACGAGGCGGATCGGATGGCGTCAGCAGCCTCCGGACGCGGCGGGAGCGCCGACGCCGATCTGGATGACGGACGGCGCGGCCGGGGCGGCGCAGCAGCCGCCGTCCTGCGACGAGTCGGAGGTGTCGGCGGTGTCGAAGAGTCCCGCGCCGCCGCACACCCCGGTCTCGGGCAGCGTCAGCTCCACCTTCTCGGCCGCCTCCTGGTCCCCGGCGAGGGCGGCCGCGACGGAGCGGACCTGCTCGTATCCGGTCAGGGCGAGGAAGGTGGGGGCGCGGCCGTAGGACTTCATGCCGACGAGGTAGACGTCCCGCTCCGGGTGAGCGAGCTCGTTCACGCCGTGCGGGTAGACGGTGCCGCAGGAGTGCTGGTTGGGGTCGATCAGCGGGGCCAGTTCGACGGGGGCCTGGAGGCGCTCGTCGAGGTTCAGGCGGATCTCGGAGAGGAAGGACAGGTCGGGGCGGAAGCCGGTCAGCACGATGATCTCGTCGACCGGGTCGAGGCGGCGGCCGTCCTCGGCGACCAGGATCAGCCGGCCGTCGGCGGTCCGCTCGACGGCATCCGTACGGAAGCCGGTGACCGCGTCCGCGTGACCGTCGTCCACGGCGGCCTTCGCGGCCAGGCCGAGGGCGCCACGGGCCGGCAGCTGGTCGGCCTCGCCGCCGCCGAACGTGGAGCCGCTGATGCCGCGCCGCAGGACCCACACGCCCTTGGTGCCGGTGCCGTCGTCGGACCTGGCGAGGGCGGCCAGCTGGGCGAGGGCGGTGAAGGCGGAGGCGCCGGAGCCGATGACGGCGGTGCGCCTGCCCGCGTACCGGGCGCGGGTGGCCGGGTCGTCGAGGTCGGGCACGCGGTACGCGATGCGGTCGGCGGCCGCCTTCTCGCCGAGGGCCGGCAGGCCGCTGCCGCCCGCCGGGGATGGGGTGGACCAGGTGCCGGAGGCGTCGAGGACGGCGCGGGCGAAGATCCGCTCCTCGCGGCCGTCGGCGTGGGCGATGTGCACGACGAACGGCTGGGCCGCGCGGTCGGCGTCGACGATCCGGTCGCGGCCGGAGCGGGAGACGCCGGTGACGGTGGCACCGGCGCGGACCCGGTCGCCGAGGACGTCCGCGAGCGGCTGGAGGTAGGCGTCCGCCCAGTCGCCGCCGGACGGGTAGGTGGCGGCGTCCGGCTTGACCCAGCCGGTGGGGGCGAGGAGCTTCTCGGCGGCCGGGTCGACGACCTCGCCCCAGGTGGAGAAGAGCCGCACGTGCGACCAGGCGCGCACCGCCGTCGCGGCGGCCGGGCCGGCTTCCAGGACGAGCGGCTCGATGCCCCGGTCGACGAGGTGGGCCGCCGCGGCGAGACCGATGGGACCGGCTCCGATGACGACGACGGGCAGTTCGGCGGTGGCAGGCGTGGGCACGGTGCGCTCCTCGTTGATTCGACGTCTGTCGATGGCTTGCCCGGCCAGCATCGCACCTGCTTCGACAAGCGTCAACATAGACATTCATCGAATCGGTAGGGCCTTCGCACCTCCCGCCCTGCTTAGACGTATGTCAACATAGACATATGTCGAATGCGAAGGCGTTGCCGCTGCTCGAACCCGCCGACCAGGGCGTCGCGCCGTGCTGCCCGCCGCTGACCGAGCGGCCCTTCTCCGCCGAGGAGGCGGAGACCGCAGCCCGTATGTTCAAGGCGCTCGGCGATCCGGTGCGGCTGCGGCTGTTCTCGGCGGTGGCCTCGCACGAGGGCGGGGAGGCGTGCGTCTGCGACATCTCGGATGTCGGCGTCTCTCAGCCGACCGTCTCCCACCACCTGAAGAAGCTCAAGGACGCCGGCCTGCTCACCTCCGAGCGGCGCGGCACGTGGGTGTACTACCGGGTCGAGCCCTCCGTCCTGGCGGCCATGGGTCAGCTGCTGACGCTCCGCTCAGCCGCGTGACCTGACAGGAGCGTCGCGTGACCTGACGGGAGCGTCGCGTGACCTGACGGGAGCAACGAGCCCGAGTACCTGGCCGGGCACCCCGCCCGGCCCGTCAGCGGACGAGGCCGGCGATCTCCCGGGCGGCCTCCCGAGCCGGACGCCCCACCCCGATGAGCGTGGCGGAGGCGGGGCCGGTCCAGTCGCCGTAGCCGAGCAGGTGCAGGCGCGGCTCGTCGACCGCGCGCGTGCCGTCGGTCGCGATGTGCCCACGGGTGCCCCGGAGTCGGAGCGGGGCGAGGTGGGCGAGGGCGGGCCGGAACCCGGTGCACCAGATGACCGCGTCGGCCTCGGCGCGGCTGCCGTCGGCCCAGGCGACCCCGTCGCGTTCCATCCGGGCGAACAGGGGTGACGCCGTGAGCAGCCCGGCGTCCCGCGCCTCGCGCACCGGCGGCACGGCCACGATGTCGCCGAGCGAGGCGACGCCGCCGGTGTCGGTGCGGCCCGCGTCCAGGGCGCGGCGGCGGGCGGTGGCGGCGTCGAACAGGGCCCGGCCGTCGATGTCGTCGGCGAGATAGCGGGGTGGGCGCCGGGTCGCCCAGGTCAGGGCGATGTCGTCACGGACCGCGAGATCGGCGGCGATCTGGGCGCCGGAGTTGCCGCCACCCACCACCACGACGCGCTGTCCCGCGAAGTCGGCCGGGCCGCGGTATCCGACGGTGTGGAGTTGGCGGCCCGCGAAGTCCGCGCGGCCCGGGAACGCGGGCAGGAACGGCCGCCACCAGGTCCCGGTCGCGGAGATCACGGCGCAGGCCGTCCACACCCCGCTGTCGGACTCGACCCGCAGACGGGCGCCGTCGCGATGGACGCCGGACACGCGCACCGGCCGTACGACGGGCAGCTCGTATCGCTTCTCGTACTCGCTCAGGTAGGCGACGACATGGGCGGCGTCGGGATACCCCTCGCCCGGCCGCCCCGGCATGGGACGGCCGGGCAGGGAGGAGAACGCCGCCGGGGAGAACAGGCGCAGCGAGTCCCATGCGTGCTGCCAGGCGCCGCCCGGCGTCGCCTGCGCGTCGAGGACGACGAAGTCCAGGTTCTGGCGGCGCAGGTGGTATCCGGCGGCGAGCCCTGCCTGGCCGCCACCGATCACCACCACATCGAGCACATGACCCTCGCCGCTCGCGTCCCTCACACCGGGCACACGACCCACACCGCTCGCGTCCCTCACACCGGGCACACGACCCACGCCGCTCGCATCCCCCACATCGAGCACACGACCCACGCCGCTCGCATCCCCCACACCGGGCACGCCGCTCACGAGAACCTTCCTACAGCGTGTTCAGCGGGGCGGACGCGAACTTCTTGCGCCGGGCGAGGGCGACGTAGACGAGTCCGATCAGGACCGGGACCTCGATCAGCGGTCCGACGACCCCGGCGAGGGCCTGCCCGCTCGTCACCCCGAAGGTGGCGACGCAGACCGCGATGGCCAGCTCGAAGTTGTTGCCGGCGGCCGTGAACGCGAGCGTCACCGTGCGGTCGTAGGCCATCCCGAGCGCCTTGCCCAGGGCGAAGGACCCGAAGAACATGATCGCAAAGTAGACGAGCAGCGGCAGCGCGATCCGTACGACGTCCAGCGGCTGCGAGGTGATCGCGTCACCCTGCAACGCGAAGAGGATGACGATCGTGAAGAGGAGCCCGTACAGGGCCCACGGGCCGATCTTCGGGAGGAAGTCGGACTCGTACTTCTGCCGGCCCATCCTCTTCTCGCCGACGCGGCGGGTGAGGTAGCCGGCGACCAGCGGAACGCCGAGGAAGACGATCACGTTCAGGGCGACGTGCCACACCGGGACGTCGAGTCCCTGGCCGTCGCCGAGGCCGAGCCACTGCGGCAGCAGGTCGAGGTAGAACCAGCCGAGCAGGCTGAACGCGATGACCTGGAAAACGGAGTTGAGGGCGACCAGCACGGCCGCCGCCTCACGGTCGCCGCACGCGAGGTCGTTCCAGATGATGACCATGGCGATGCAGCGGGCGAGCCCGACGATGATCAATCCGGTGCGGTACTCGGGCAGGTCCGGCAGGAAGATCCACGCGAGCGCGAACATGACGGCCGGGCCGACGATCCAGTTGATGACCAACGACGAGACCATGAGCTTCTTGTCGCCGGTCACGGTGTCGAGCCGGTCGTAGCGGACCTTGGCGAGCACCGGGTACATCATCACGAGCAGGCCGAGCGCGATCGGCAGCGAGATACCGCCGATCTCGACCTTCGACAGCGCGTCGCCCAGCCCCGGGATCAGGCGGCCGAGGCCAAGGCCGACGCCCATCGCGAGCAGGATCCACACGGCGAGGTAGCGGTCGAGCGTCGACAGCTTCGCCACGATCGAGGAGTCCTCGGCCGGGTGCGTCGTACGGGTGATGGTGGCGGCGGACGGATCGTCGATGCGGGTCACGGACAGGCCCTCTTGTTGTCGGCGGCGGCACGGGCGGACTCGGCCAGGTCGGTGAACCGGCCGGCCAGGGTGGCGATGACGTCCGGGCGCAGCTTGTAGTAGGTGAAGCGGCCGCAGGGCTCGGTCTCGACGACCCCCGCTTCGCGCAGCACTCTCAGGTGGTTGGAGAGGTTCGTCTGGCGGGCGCCGGTCTCCTCCACGAGGTGGGTGGTGCACAGCGTCTCGCGGGCGAGCAGGGTCACGATCCGCAGCCTGAGCGGGTCGGCCAGCACCCGGATCAGATCAGCGTCGGCTGACGTCATCATGGACTGATACTGTCACATCAGTTGCCGCTGATGTAACGAGAGAGACCCTGATGCCCGACAAGCCCTCCGTGCTCTTCGTCTGTGTCCACAACGCCGGCCGTTCCCAGATGGCCGCCGCCTGGCTGGCCCACCTGGCCAAAGACCGCGTCGAGGTCCGCTCGGCCGGATCGAACCCGGGCGAGCGTGTGAACCCGGCCGCCGTCGAGGCCATGGCCGAGGTCGGCATCGACATCTCCGCCGAGACCCCGAAGATCCTGACCGTCGAGGCGGTCAGGGAGTCGGACGTCTGCATCACCATGGGCTGCGGCGACACCTGCCCCGTCTTCCCCGGCAAGCGCTACCTCGACTGGCAGTTGGAGGACCCGGCCGGCCAGGGCGTCGCGGCCGTCCGCCCGATCCGCGACGAGATCAAGGTGCTCGTCGAGGGCTTGATCGCGGAGATCGCGCCGCGGCCGCGCGACTGACCGCCGGAAGTCGGCACCCACCCGCCCCACGTCGGCTTACGCCACGTCGTCCGACACACACGCGTGCGGCCGGTGCCGCTCTCGCTCGGCCCGGCGACGGCCGCGGACAGACCCACCCGGCGACGAGCGGCCGGCCCCGCTCCCGCCGTCGCCCGACCCCCCGCGGGCAGCATGTCACTCCTCCCCGACACGGGCCTAAATGCCCGGACCAGTAGTAAAAGTGAGCTTTCATCACTTTAAGGCGACTTGTCCATGCAGGGAGGCGCCTCCTCCCACCCGGAGAGGAACAGAACATGCTTCGCAACAGAACCCTGGCGGTGACCGCGTCCGTCGGGGTGGTCCTCATGGCCGGGGTGCAGGGGACGCCCGTGGCCCAGGCCGCCGCGGGAGACCCCTTTCCGGCCGCCGACCCCCTGGTGTTCGTGGCCCAGGGGCCCGCCCGCGGCGAGCCGAGCACGCTCTACCAGGCCGTCCAGGGCGCCGAAGCGATCTCCTTCGTCAAGCAGGGCACCGCGACGTTCGGGTACAACGCCATGGGATTCCGCCTCGCCGACCGGTACCTGTACGGGGTGAACGACAACGGCGGCCTCACGCGCATCGGCCAGGGCGGTGCCGCGACGGCGCTGGGCCAAGTCGGCCTGCCCAGGAGCGAGTTCAACTACAACCAGGGCACCTTCGGCGGCGGAGCCACCGCGGACACCCTGTACGTGCGGCTGGCGACGGCGGACAAGAACCTGTACGCGATCGACGTCCCCAACCGGACGACCACCAGGATCGCTCTCAGCGCCACCGTGCCGAACATCTCCGACTTCGTATGGGCCGACGGCTACCTGTGGGGGGTCTACGGCGAAGGTCGACGCCTCTACCGGATCGACCCCGCGACGGGCGCGGTCCTGTCCGTCCCGGTCACCGGTCTGCCCGCCAACCCGTACGGCGCCCAGTGGGTCTACGGCAACGGCAACATCGGCATCTCCAACAACGTCACCGGGACCGTCTACCAGCTGCAACTGAACAACCCGGCGTCCGACTCACCGTCGATCACCATCGTGTCGACGACCAAGGGGCCCGCCAACTCCCAGAACGACGGCGCCGCGTTCCCCGGCCTGCCCGCCGACCTGGGCATCACCAAGGACGGTCCGGCCACCTATACGGCGGGCGAGGACTTCAGCTACACGCTGACCGTCCACAACTACGGCCCCGGCAACTCCTCCGGTTACACGGTCACCGACACGCTTCCGGACAATCTGGAGAACCCGGCCACGGCCACTCCCGGCTGCGAGGTCGTCGCCGTCGGGACGGGCAACGCCGTGCGCTGTTCGGGAGCGGCGCTGGCCGCCGGGGCCGACGGCCCGCCGATCGTCATCACCGGGAAGGCCCCGGCGAGCCCGCCCGCCGACTGCACCGCGGGCGCCGTGCGCAACAGCGCCGAGGTCCTGGGCAACGAGAACGACCTGGCTCTGGGCAACAACAAGGCCAGCAGCACCGCCTGCCCCGCGGGCGCCGCGGTCCCCTCGTTCACGGTGTCCAAGAGCGCCGACGTGTCCGCACCGGAGCACGTGAGCCTCGGCGACACGGTGACGTACACGATCGACGTCACCAACACCGGCACGGTCGACTACACGGACGCCTCGCCGGCTTCGTTCACCGACGACCTGGCCAACGTCCTGGACGACGGCGAGCTGGTCACCGACAGCATCACCGGCGGCGCGGCCTTCAGCAACGGAAAGGTGACGTGGTCCGGACCGCTGGCCGCGGGCGCGCACACCACGATCACGTACCAGGTCACCGTCGGCGATCCCGACAACGGCGACCACCTTCTGACCAACGCCCTGGTGGCCGGGCCCACCGGCGCGTGCACGTCGGCGGCCGACTGCCAGGTGCAGACGCCCGTGGCGGAGTTCACCGTCGAGAAGTCGGCCTCCCCCGGGACGGCCGCTCCGGGCGGTGTCGTCACCTACACCCTCAAGGTGAAGAACACCGGCAAGGTGGCGTTCGACGCCGACACCCTGCCGGCCAGGGTCGAGGACGACCTGAGCAAGGTGCTCCCCCACGCCGCCTACAACGACGACGCCACCGACGGCGGCACCCTCGCCGACTCCGTCCTGAGCTGGGGACTGGATCTCGCCGTGGGCCAGACCAGGACCCTGACGTACTCCGTCACCGTCGACGACCCGATCGACACACCGGCGACGCTCGTCAACACCGTCACACCCGGCACCGACGGCACCTGCGCCACCAGCGACGCGTGCAGCACCACGGTGGACGTCCCGTCGGGCAGCTTCACGGTGGCCAAGGCCGCGTCGATCGACACGGCGGGCCCCGGTGACAAGGTGACCTACACGGTCACGGTGAAGAACACCGGGAAGACCGCTCTCACCGGAACCCACCCGGCGGCCTTCACCGACGACCTCGCCGCCGTCACGGACGACGCCACCTACAACGACGACGTCACCGGCGGAGCCACCGTCGAGGGCTCGACGCTGAGCTGGTCGGGTCCGCTGGCCGTCGGCGCGTCCACGACGATCACGTACTCCGTCACCGTCAACGACCCCGACGAGGGCGACCACAAACTGCGCAACACCGTCGTCCCCACCGGCCCCGAAGGCACGTGCGCCACCGCTGACGGATGCACGACCACAGTCGACGTCCCCACGCCGTCCCCGACGCCGACGCCCACCCCCACGCCCACCCCGACGCCCACCCCCACGCCGACGCCCACTCCGACACCGACGCCTTCACCCACCGGCACCACCACTCCGGCGCCCACCGGCGAACCCACCCCGGCACCCACCGGTTCCCCCACCCCACCGCCCGTCGACGATGGCGAGCTGGCGGAGACCGGATCCACGACGGCCGGCCTCGCGTGGACGGCCGCGGCCCTCGTCCTCACCGGCCTGGGCGCCCTGACCGTCCGCGCCAGGCGCCGCCGCTCCTGACCCGACCGCGCCCCACCGCACCACCCGCCATGGCCGGTACGCACCGCGTGCCGGCCATGGCCGTACGACGAGACCGGTCCGCCCGCGCTCAGCCCGTTTCGGTCAAGGCCGCGTGCGCGGCGGCGAGGATCTCCTCGGAGAGCGGGGAGCCCTTGGTGGCCCGGGACAGGACCAGCGCACCGAACAGGGTGCACAGGCGGACGATGCCGTCCTGGTCGTCACCGGCCAGGAAATCGGCGAAGTCGGCCACCCCCTCGGCGTAGACGCGACGGGCCTCGCTCCCCCCGCGCTCGCGCGCGATGTCGGTGGCGAGCGCGGCGACGGGACAGCCGTCCGCCGGGGCGTCACGGTGCTCGACGGAGAGGTAGGAGTCGATCAGCGCCCGCTGGGCATCGGCGCGCTCCCCGTCGTACTGCTCGAGTTCGACGCCGTGGCGTCGGGCGAGCTCGGCGAAGGCGTGGGCGGTGGCCTCGTCGACGAGCGCCTCCTTGGAGGCGAACTGCTTGTAGAAGGCGCCGTGGGTCAGGCCGGCCGCCTTCATCAGGTCGGCGACGCTGACCTGCGTGCCCTGCTCCCGGAACAGCCGGGACGCGGTGTCCACCACCCGCCGGCGGTTCTCCTCCGCCTGCGCCTGCGATACGCGGCCCATGGCCACCTCCCGTTTGGATGTCGACTGGCATCTATCATAGGCCCGTGTTTAGATTGTGCACATAATCTAAACGAGTCGCGGGTGGCCGACGGCACCCCGCCACGACCAGGAGCGAACATGGAACTCAAGAACGCTGTCGCAGTCGTCACCGGCGCCAACCGGGGCCTCGGACGACACCTGGCCGCCCAGCTCGTCGAGCGCGGCGCGAAGGTGTACGGCGCGGCCCGGCGCCCCGAGACGGTCGACCTGCCGGGCGTCATCCCGCTGCGCCTGGACGTGACGGACGAGGCGTCGGTACGTGAGGCCGCGCGCGTGGCGTCGGACGCGACCCTGCTGATCAACAACGCGGGCATCTCCACCGGCGCGACGCTGACCGAAGGCGACATGGCGGACGTGCGCCGGGAGATGGAGACCAACTTCTTCGGCCCGCTCACCGCGACCCGCGCCTTCGCCCCCGTGATCGAGGGCAACGGCGGCGGCGCCGTGCTCAACGTCCTGTCCGCCCTGTCCTGGTTCCACCCGGCCGGCCTCGGCTCCTACGCCGCGTCCAAGGCCGCCGCCTGGGCGCTGAGCGACGCGACCCGTGAGGAGCTGGCACCGCGCGGCATCACCGTCTCGGCGCTGCACGTCGGTTATATGGACACCGACATGGCCGCCGGTGTGCCCGCCGATCAGAAGGTCGCCGCCGCCGACGTCGCGACCCAGGCCCTGCACGGCGTCGAGACCGGCCTGCCCGAGATCCTCGCCGACGAGACCAGCCGGTACGTCAAGCAGAGCCTGTCCGCGGCACCCCAGCCGAACGCGGCCTGAGACTCTCGCCCACCCCGGCGCGAACGGACGCCCCGGCACGAACGGACACCCCGGCCTCGCACGGACGGGAAACGGAACGGAGACGACGATGAAGGCCTTCACGGTCGAGAAGTACGGCGACCAGGCCGGGATGCGTGCCGCGGACCTGCCCGACCCCGAGGCAGGTGCCGACGACGTCCTGGTCAAGATCCACGCGGCGGGCGTGAACCCGCTGGACGTCAGGATCCGCAACGGAGACTTCAAGGCGTTCCTGCCGTACCGTCTCCCGCTCGTGCTGGGCAACGACCTCGCCGGGACGGTCGTCCGGGTCGGCCCGTCCGTCACCCGCTTCGCGGTGGGCGACGAGGTCTACGCCCGGCCCGACAAGGACCGCATCGGCACCTTCGCCGAACTCATCGCCGTCCACCAGGACGACCTGGCGCCCAAACCGGCCACCCTCACCATGACCGAGGCCGCCTCCCTCCCCCTGGTCGCCCTCACGGCATGGCAGGCACTGGTCGAGCGGGCGAACGTCCAACCGGGCCAGAAGGTCCTCGTCCACGCCGGCACGGGCGGCCTCGGCTCCGTCGCCGTCCAACTGGCCAAGGCGCTGGGCGCGCACGTGGCCACCACCGTGAGCACCGCCAAGGTCGACCTGGCCAGGGACCTCGGCGCGGACGAAGTCATCGACTACCGCACCCAGGACTTCTCCGAGCTCCTCCGCGACTACGACGTCGTCCTGGACTCCCTCGGCGGCGAGAACCTCGCCAAGTCCCTGCGCGTCCTCAAGCCCGGCGGCCTGGCCATCTCCGTCGCGGGCCCGCCCGACCCGGCCTTCGCCCGCGAACTGGGCGCGAACCCGATCCTCCGCCTGGCCATGACGGCCCTCAGCTTCACGACCCGGCGCAACGCCAGGCGCCGCGGTGTGACGTACTCGTTCCTGTTCATGAGGGCCGACGGCGACCAGCTCCGCGAACTCACCACGCTCATCGACGCCGGGAAGATCCGCCCCGTCGTCGACCGCGTCTTCCCGTTCGACGAGACGCTCCAGGCCATGGAGTACGTCGAGAAGGGCCGCGCGAAGGCCGGCAAGGTCGTCGTCACGATGGCGTAGGCGCGAGGACGTCCTGCGGGCGCCCGCCCGATCCAGGTCGAGGTCCCGGTAGCGGGCACGCACGGACCGGGCGGCCCTTAGGTGATCCTCCGCGACCTCGGGGACGGCGACGCGACCGCGCCGCATCCGGTTCCGGAGGTCATCGACCGCGCTGAGCGCAGCTCCACGGCCGAGTTCCCGGGTGGCTGTGTGATCGGTCTCCGCGAGGAGCCCGGAGGTACCCGCGATGACGATGCTCGCGACCCGCACGACGTCGTCGCCGAACTCCTGCGGACAGGGCTTGGGCACAGCGACATCCGTCCCACCCTCTCCGCGGGGCAAGCCGGTTCAGGTGTCCCCCGATCGTGCGGCAGACCCGTTCGGGGAGCTGTGATGAGGTGAAGGGAGCGGCAGAGATGACGAGCAGCGGCGGGACAGGGCACATCCGATGATCGCGGCGGTGAACCCGGCCAGTCCGGCCGTCGCGAAACCGCCCGCCGGCACGGAGCTGTTAATGGCCACCCCGACGATGGGGGATCCGAGCGCGAAACCCGCACTCTGCGCAGCGGATTGCAGACCCGTCGCCTCACCCCGCACGCCGGTCGGCGCCATACGGGTCACCGCATCGGCCACCGCGGAAAGGGTCGGCGCGGCGAGAAGCCCGATGCCGACGACGGCTGCGCACAACCAGGGCCAGTCGTGGGCCAACCCTGCGGGCACCGTCACGAGCCCGAGCAGGCCGAGCAGCAGCCACGTGGGAAGCGACCGGGACAGCGCGCCGTAGATCAGCCCCCCGACGACGGACGTCACGCCGAGCACGGCCACGACCACGGCGGCCCGGGACACCTGGTCCGATTCCTCGAGTACGGCGACGACGGCGAGGTCGACGCCGCTGAGCAGCGCGGCAGTACCGAACGCCATCGTCAGTACGGCCTTCATCCCGCTGCCCAGCCACTCTCGCCGCGGAAGCCGTCCAGCCGCGCCGGACTTCGCCTCGTGCTCGGCGCGCAGCGGCGGGTCGAGCAGGGCGATCCCGGCTCCACCGGCCACGATCGCGGCGCCGAGCCCCCACGCCACCACATCGGTGGGCGCCTGCGCGGCGCACAGGATCACGACCGCCGGGCCCACCATGTACGACAGTTCACCCTGTACCGACTCCAGCGCGAACGCGGATCGGCGCTGCTCCGCCGTCGTCATCGCGGCGATCGCCTGCCTGGTGACCTGCTGCACCGGCACCATCAGCAGACCCGCTGGGAAGACGGCCCCCAAGAGGGCCCCGTACGGCAGGGTCGGCATGCCCAGCCAGAACACGGCCTGCGCCACGACGGTGACCGGCAGCACCGTACGCAGGCCCCACCGATCGGTCATGCGGCCGAGCAGCGGCCCGCCCAGGGTCAGCCCCGTCGTGAGAGCTGCCGTGACAGCACCGGCCGCGACATAGCTCATGTGCAGGCCCAGGACGACGTGCATCGTCAGTGCCATCGTGGCCGCCGTGATGGCGGTGCGGGCGAGAAGCGACACGGCCAGCAGTGATGGCATCCCTGGCACGGCGAGTATCTGCCGGTATCCCCTCACGTGACGGTCACCTGGGCCAGCGGGGCGAGAACGGCGTCGGCCAGCAACTTGTAGGAGGTCATGCGGTGTTCAGGAGCTGCGGTGACCGTATTGATCATGATCTCGCTGACCTGGTGGGCGTGGGCCAGTGCGGTCAGACGGTGGTGCAGCTGATCGGGGGTGCCGTGCAGGACAGCGCTGCGGTGCAGGGCTGCTTGCGTGCGTTCTTCCGAGGTCCAGGTGTGCTGCGCGAGGGTGTGCAGGCCGGGGACGGGACCGTCGTGGCCGAGGTCTTTGCGGGCTCTCCACAGCAGCATGGCCTGTGCGAGCGCGGCGGCCTTCTCGGGATCCTCGGCAGCGATCACTCGCACGGCGAGCAGAGGGGAAGGCTGTCGACCGTCGGGGAGATGACGGCGATATGCGGCCAGGGACGCAGGCCCGTTCCGGGGAGAGAAGAAGTGCCCGAAGGCATAGCCGGCGCCGAGCCTTCCGGCGAGCGGGGCTGTCGACCCACCCGCGCCGAGGAGCCACAGACCGTTCTCCGGTTCGGCGGGCGTGCTCGGCACGGGCGGATCTGCGGGGCCCTCGTCCATGAGGTGTTGACGCAGACGCAGAAGCTTCTGGTCGAAGTCGTCGGCAGGACCGCCACCACGGGCGATGCCCACGTCGACGCGGCCCGGGCTGAGGCGTCGCAGCAGATTCATCTTCTCGGCGACGGTGTCGGGGTGGTACCGGGGCAGCAGAATGCCGCCGGTGCCGACGCGGACCCGGCTGGTGTGCTGCAGCACGGGACCGGCGAGGACTTCCGGTGACGTACCGGCGAACGAGCGGGAGTTGTGGTGTTCGGCGAGCCAGTACCGGTGGTAGCCGAGGGAGTCGGCGAGGCGGGCGAGTTCGAGGGTGGTGTGCAGAGCGTCGTCGGGGGTCCGGCCCTCGCCGATGGGCGACTGGTCGAGAACGGACAGACGCAGTGGGCCGAAGTCGTTCATCGCGGCTGGGGTCCTTGGGGGTGGTGCGGGCGAGGATGGGCGTGGAGGGCCGGGACGATGCGCCAGTCGCGCTGGAAGACGAGGTTGTGCAGGTCGGCGGCGACGATGGCGCGGAGCGTGGGGACGAGTTCGTCGGCCTGTTCGGGGGTGAAGACGTTGAGGGGCCAGTCGGCGACGGTGGCGCCGCGCAGGTGGGGGTGGTGGAAGCCCGCGCCGTAGTGGGCGTGGAGCGTGAGCGGGGAGATGCCCGCGCGACTCTGTTCGGGCCAGGTCAGATTCCAGGTGGCGTGGCTGCCCCCGTGCTGGTCACGACGCAGGCCGGTGGCGTGCACGGCTCCGGTGTTCAGCAGCAGGTGGGTGTTGAACTCGGCGAGGACCTGGCGCGCGGGGGCGTCGAGGAGGAAGGCCGCCTCCTGGAAACGGCCTTCCTTGGCGGGCCGGTCGCGGTGCCCTCCGTGTGTGCCGTCGCGCAGGTCGGTGAAGTGGCGCACGAGGGCTGCCAGTGGTGAGGGCGCCTCAGGGCCCACGGGTCCGATGGCGCGGGCTGCGGAGTCGGTGTGAGTCATCGGGCGGATTCCTCCTCGGAAGGCGACGTCGAGCGGAGGTCGCGTAGCGCGGTGCCGAGAATCGGCAGCAGGCGGCTGTGTGGCCGGAGCAGGTCGGCATGACCTGTGTGCGGCGGTTGGACGAGGCGGACGGGCACGGACGCGTCACGGAGCCTGGCGGCGTACTCCACGACGTCGTCGGCTACCGGATCCTCTGCCCCTACGGCGAGGACGGCGGGCGCCACGCCGGCCAGGGAGCAGGCGTCGAACGGCGTGCGGTGGAGGGGCGTTCCGTCGGAGGTGGATACGAGGCCGGGCGACGCTCCGCGCCAGGCGCGCCAGGCCAGGCGCAACTGGGCGGGGTGCGGGAACCCCAGGGGGTCGCGGCGATAACTGGCGGCGGTGCAGTCGGGATCCAGCGGTGGATAGGCCAGCAGCTGCGCCGCGAGCGGCCGACCCCGGTCGCGTTCCGCCAGTGCGACGCATGCGGCCAGCGTGGCGCCGGCGCTGTCACCTCCCACCGCGACGGAGACCTGCGCGCCGGGGCGCTGTCGCGCCCAGTCGACGGCGGCGCGGAGATCCTCCAGAGGGGCCGGATACGGGTGCTCCGGGGCCAGCCGGTAGTCGACGCTCAGGACGTTCCAACCGGACAGGGAGGCGAGACGGTGGGTGACGGCGTGCCACTGGGCCGCGGAACCGTACTGCCAGCTTCCGCCGTGCGCCCACACCAGCCAGCCGTGCTCCTGCTGCGACGTACGGGCCGTGCCAGGGCGGTACATGCGAGCCGGCACCGGATGTGCGGCCGGCAGCATGACCTGCTGCCAGTGGACCGCGGTCCCGGCGGAGGGCGTGGAAGTGGTGGGCGCGTCCCGAACCATGGTGGCGAGGTCCTTCCGGGCCGAGCGGATGGGTCTGCGGCGCGGTCCGGGTTCAGGAGCCGGGCCGGCTCTCCGGTGTGTTCGTGCGGGTGCGCAGGAAGAGCGCCGCGAGGACGACGCCGAGCAGGACCAGGGCGGCGTTGACGGCGATGGCCACGGTGACGCCGTGGTGAACGGCGGAGGCCGTGGCCGCGCCCGCGGTGGTGGCGGTGACGACGGCGGACATGATCGGGGTGCCCATCGTGATGCCGACCTGCTGGGACATGGACGCCAGGCCGGTGGCCAGGCCCTGTTCGGCGTCCGGGAGCCCGCTGGTGGCGGTGACCATGAAGCCGACGATGACGAGCATGTTGCCGACGCCGCCGAAGAAGGTGGCGGGCAGGAGCAGGGCGAGGGAGGCGCCGGTCGTCGTACCGAGGAAGAGCAGGGCCGCGGTGAAGACCGTCTGGATGACGCCGCCGGCGACCAGGGCGGTCAGGGTCGACGTCCGCGCGATCACCTTCGGCGCGAGCAGGCCGCCGACGACGGTGCCGATGCCCAGGACGCCGAAGGAGACACCGGCCGCGAGCGGTGAGAAGCCGAGCGTCTTCTGCAGGTACAGGGTGAGCAGGTAGACCAGCGAGGTCTCGGTGACGAAGGCGAGCAGGCCCAGCACGTTGCCCCAGGCGACGGTGCGGCGGCCGAGGGTGCGCAGCGGCACAAGCGGTTCGGCGACCTTCCGCTCGACCAGGAAGAACGCGGCCAGGAAGACCACGCCTGCGGCCAGGCCGAGCAGTGCGTGCGGGTGGGACCAGCCGTACTCGCCGGCCTGGGTCAGGCCGTAGACGAGGCCGAGCAGACCGAGGGTGACGGCGAGCGCGCCGGGCAGGTCGAGCCTGGGGCGGGCGGCCGGCTTGGACTCCTTGATGACGGTCGGGGCGATCAAGACGACGGCGAGAGCGACGGGCACGTTGATGAAGAACGCCCAGCGCCAGGAGAGCAGGTCGGTCAGTACGCCGCCGAGGATGGCGCCGGTGGTGAAGCCGGCCGACATCAGCGCGCCGTTGATGCCGAGCGCCTTCTGCCGCAACGGCCCTTCGGCGAAGGAGGTCGTCAGCAGGGACAGGCCCGCAGGGGTGGCCGCGGCCGTCGCGAGTCCCTGGGCGACGCGGGCGGCGAGGAGCACTTCCGGGCTGGTGGCGAGGCCGCCGGCCAGCGAGGAGAGTCCCAGCAGGGCGAGGCTGCCGATGAAGATCTTCTTGCGGCCGATCAGGTCGCCGATGCGCCCGAAGAAGAGGGTGAAACCGGCGGCGGAGAGCGCGAAGGCCGTAGCGATCCACTGCAGGTTCGCGAGGGAGAAGCCGAGGCCGTCACCGATCGCGGGCAGCGCCACGTTCAGGATCGAGAAGTCGACGGCCAGCATGAACTGGGCGACCAGGAGCACCGCGAGGACCAGCTTCAACCGGCCGGTGAGTCGCTGGGATTCGGGCTCGATTCTGGCCCGGTCGGAGGTCGCGGACGCGGACGAGCGCGTCTCGGCACTGGTTGCAGACATGACATTCCTTCTTCGGAGTTGCGGGCTTGCGCCCTGTACGGACAAGGCAGGGGTGACAGACCAGGAACCCTCTAACGGGACTTGAGTACCATTACGCTCGGGAAAAGTAGCACGCGAGCCCCATTAAGGGAACCCTGGTACCGATAAAGGTGCGCAGTGCGGGCTCACCGCTCACTCGCGGGCTGAGCCCGCACCAGCGGGCCACGCGCGGCTCCCGCGGACGAACAGCGCGAACACCGGGACCGAGATGGCGAGGAAGATCCAGCGCCAGCCGAGACCGAAGAGGACCAGGCCGAACGACAGGCCGCCGACGACCTGGCCCGCGATCGAGGCGAGGCCGATCACGGCGCCGGACACCGCGAAGGCCGCGTCTGCGCGCGTCCGCGCAGGGAGTCCCGCATCACGGCAAGCACCTGCGGATAGAACAAGGCCGCGCCGACAGCCTGGATCACGCGAAAGGCGATGAGCGGCCAGGAGGCCGGGGCAGGCCCCGCTCCGAGTGAGGACAGGCTGAAGAGTGCGATTCCGCCGACGACCAACTCCACCTGCGCGCAGTCGACTTGGAGATCGTCCCGCAGGGAGGGGACGGCGACGTTCACGAGGAACGAGTCCATGACCGCCACAGGGGTGGCGGCCACGCCGACGGCGAGCACCGCAGGCTGACGCCTCGTCATACCCCTTGCACCGTCTTGCACTTCCCCGCCATGGGAGGTGTGTACGAGAGGGTTCAGAACTTCCGCCACGCCACGGCACCCCTTGATCGCTTGACGTTCGACTGGGAACGCCAACAACCTTGTTCGCCGCTCGCGCCTGGAACAACGCCGATCTGCTGAAGTACCGTGCAACAGGGCTAAACGATGAGGGGGATCATGGAACGGCAGGAGTGGGAGGCACTGCTGACCCTGGCCGAGGAGCTGCACTTCGGCCGTACCGCCGACCGGCTGGGCGTCTCCGTCGGCAGGGTCAGCCAGATCATCCGCAAACTCGAACGTCGCGTCGGCGTTCAGCTCTTCGAGCGCACCAGTCGCCGCGTCGTGCCGACGATGGTCGGACAGCAGCTCTGTGATGATCTCCTGCCCGTCCGCCGGCAGATGGACGCGGCGCTGGCACGCGCCGTCGCAGCGGGGAGAGGCGTCACCGGGGAACTACGTGTCGGCTATTCCAGCCCCATGGCGGCCAACCTGATTCTCCGATCCCTGGAACCGTTCAAGGCGGCGTACCCGGACTGCGAGCTGCTGATCCAGGAGATCCAGCTCTCCTCCCCCTTCAGCTCGCTCCGCAGTGGAGGGGTCCACGTCCAGATAACCGAACTTCCGCTCCAGGAAGCCGATTTGGTGGCAGGCCCGACACTGATCACCTGCGAACGGGCACTGATGGTGCCCAGCGAGCACCCCTTCGCCCGCTGTGCGTCCGTCTCCTTGGAGGACCTCGCCCTGGTGACACTGCTCACCATCGGTGGTTCTGTACCGCAGTACTGGTCGGATCACCACTTTCCGCGGCACACGCCCTCAGGCCGCCCCATCCATCACGGGCACCAGGCGACCTCCTGGCAGGAGATCCCCCTGCTGGTGGGAGCGGGGCAGGGGGTCTCGCTCGCCAACAGGGACGCGGAGCCGTACCACCGTCTCCCCGGCGTCGTCTGGGTGCCGGTCCGTGAGCGCATGCCGTGTGACTACGCGCCGATCTGGCTCAAGCAGGCGCAGAGCGGTCGCGTCCGAGCCTTCTTGGAGGTCGTAGGAGCTGTCGCCGGAACGAAAACCGGGACAGCTCAGCCTTGACCTCGCAGCGCAGGTCAGGCACCCTTCGCGGCGGGCTCAAGGATCGCGACGCACTCCACGTGATGCGTCATCGGGAACAGATCGAACGCCCGCAGCGTCCGCACCTTGTACCCGCCCTCCTTGAAGTACCCCAGGTCACGCGCCAGCGCGGCCGGGTCGCAGGCCACGTAGGCGATGCGGCGGGCGCCCAGCGTCGCGAGGTGGGCGACGGTCTTCTTGCCGGCGCCGGCCCGCGGCGGGTCGAGGACGATCAGGTCGACCTCGGTGATGCCGGTGCGCGGCAGGGCCGCCTCGACCTTGCCCTGCTCGATGCGGACCCGGTCGAAGGACTCCAGGTTGTGCCGGGCGTCCTCGACCGCGCGCTTGCCGGACTCGATGCCGAGCACCGCGCCCTTCTCGCCGACGCGGTCGGCGAGGGCGCCCGCGAACAGGCCGACGCCGCAGTACAGGTCGAGGGCCGTGTCGCCCTTGCGGGGCAGCAGGCCCTGCATCACCGCGCGCATGAGGGTGTCCGCCGCCTTCGGGTGGACCTGCCAGAAGCCGCCGTTGCCGACGCGGTACGTGCGGTCGTCGGCGCGCTCGCGGACGAAGGCGCGGCCGTGCACACGGTGCACGCCGCCGTCCTTCTCGCCGACGCGCATCACGGAGACCGGCTTGTCCAGCTCGACGAGGGGCAGCCGTGCGCCGGGCTTCGGCTCCAGGATCACCATGCGGTCCTGGGATCCGGTCGCCGCGATCGCGTCGACGGACTTCATGCCGGACCAGTCGCGCTGCTCGATGCCCAGCTCGGAGACGCCCTCGGCGGCGATCATGCAGTGCTCGATCGGCTCGACCTCGTGGGAGCGGTGGCGGCGCAGACCGGCGTTGCCGTCCGCGTCGATCGCGTACTGGACGCGCGTGCGCCACTGCGGGACCTCGCCCGAGGGGAGCTTGTCGCCCTCGGCCGGCATGACCGTGCCGTCCCAGCCGGCCTCCTCGGGCGTGAGGCCCGCGAGGTGCTTGAGCTGCTCGGCGATGACCTCGCCCTTCAGGCGGCGCTGCGCGCCCGGCTTGGCGTGCTGCCAGTCGCAGCCGCCGCAGCGACCGGGACCGGCGTACGGGCAGGGCGCCTCGACGCGGTCCTTGGAGGCCTCCAGGATCTGGACGGCGTCGGCGCGCAGGAAGCGGGCGCCCTCCTCGCCGTCGGTGACGCGGGCCACGACGCGCTCGCCGGGCAGCGTGTGCCGGACGAACAGGACCTGGCCCTCGGCCGTACGCGCGATGCAGTGACCGCCGTGTGCGACGGGTCCGACCTCGACCTCGTACTCGGCCCCCACCAGTGACTTCTTCGGTTCTGCCTGCATGGCGGGGTGACTCCAGTACGTAAGGGGACGGGCCGTAGGAAAAAACGGCCGGACAACAGCCCACCAGTCTACGTGGCTGTCGTCCGGCCGCTCACCAGGTACGAGTCCGGCTGCTCATCGGCCGGCCATGCACCGGTCGCTACTTGTTGGTGGGCTCCTTGGGGCGCTTCTCCACCGGACCGCGGCGCACCGCACCCGGCGCGTTCCACTCGGAGCGCCTGCGGGCCCGCTTCTTGGCGGCCTCGGAGGACTCCAGCTGGTACGGCACGGAGGTGACCATGATCCCGGGAGTGAAGAGCAGGCGGCCCTTCAGGCGCAGCGCGCTCTGGTTGTGCAGCAGGTGCTCGTACCAGTGGCCGACCACGTACTCGGGGATGATCACGCTGACCGCGTCGCGCGGAGACTCGCGGCGCAGGCCCTTCACGTATTCGATGATCGGCCGGGTGATCTCCCGGTAGGGAGAGTCGAGAACCTTGAGCGGGACATCGATACCTCGACGTTCCCACTCCTCCCTCAAGGCCTTCGTCTCGGCCGGATCAACATTGACGCTCAATGCCTCAAGAGTGTCCGTACGCATCAACTTGGCGTACGCCAGGGCCCGCAGCGTCGGGCGGTGGATCTTCGACACGAGGACGATCGAGTGGACGCGGGACGGGCGCACGCTGTCGTCGGACGGCGTCTCGGGCGCGGCGATCTCCTCGGCGACCCGGTCGTAGTGCTTACGGATCGCGGTCATCGTCGCGTAGAAGATGCACATGCCGAGGAGTGCGACCCAGGCGCCGTGCGTGAACTTCGTGACGAGGACGACCACGAGGACGAGTCCGGTGAAGAACGCGCCGAACGCGTTGATCGCGCGGGAGCGGACCATCTGGCGGCGCTTGTTGGCGTCCTTCTCGGACCGCAGGTGGCGGTTCCAGTGCCGGACCATGCCGGTCTGGCTCAGCGTGAAGGAGACGAACACGCCCACGATGTAGAGCTGGATCAGACGGGTCGAGTCGGCCCCGTAGATGATGACCAGGAGCATGGCCGCGCCGGCGAGCAGCACGATGCCGTTGGAGAACGCGAGGCGGTCGCCGCGGGTGTGCAGCTGGCGCGGCAGGTAGCGGTCCTGCGCGAGGATCGAGCCGAGCAGCGGGAAGCCGTTGTACGCGGTGTTGGCCGCCAGGAAGAGGACCAGGGCCGTGGCCGCCGCGAGGATGAGGAACAGGAAGCTGCCCTTGCCGAAGACGGCCTCGGCGACCTGCGAGATGACCGGGTTCTGGACGTAGCCCGAACCGACCGCGACGCCGTTGTGGATCAGGTCGGACGCCGGGTTCTCGGCCATGCGGACGTTGGTCGCCATGGCGAGGCCGATGATGCCGCAGAACATGGTGACGGCGAGCGCGCCCATGAGCGCGAGCGTGGAGGCCGCGTTCTTCGACTTGGGCTTGCGGAAGGCCGGGACGCCGTTGGAGATCGCCTCGACGCCGGTGAGGGCCGCACAGCCGGACGAGAAGGCGCGCAGCAGCAGGAAGACGAGCGCGAAGCCCGCGAGGCCCTGGTGCTCGGCCTTGATGTGGAAGTCGGCGGTGGGGGCCTTCATGGTGTCGTCGAGGACGAGCCCGCGGAAGGCGCCCCAGGCGATCATGATGAAGACGCCCGCGACGAAGACGTACGTCGGAATGGCGAAGAGCTTGCCGGACTCCTTCACACCGCGCAGGTTCATCAGCGTGAGCAGCACGATGACGGCACAGGCGCAGAGCACCTTGTGCTCGACCACGAAGGGGATCGCGGAGCCGAGGTTCTCGATGCCGGAGGCGATGGAGACGGCGACGGTCAGGACGTAGTCGACGAGCAGGGCGCTCGCGACGGTGAGCCCGGCCTTCGGGCCGAGGTTGGTGTTGGCGACCTCGTAGTCGCCGCCACCGCTCGGGTAGGCGTGCACGTTCTGTCGGTACGAGGCGACGACCGTGAACATCAGCACGACGACCGCGACCGCGATCCAGGGGCTGAAGTGGTAGGCCGACACGCCCGCGATGGAGAGGACCAGCAGGACCTCGCCCGGCGCGTACGCCACGGAGGAGAGCGGGTCGGAGGCGAAAACGGGGAGTGCGATGCGCTTCGGCAGGAGCGTTTCTCCGAGCCGATCACTGCGCAGAGCGCGCCCGATCAAGATCCGTTTGGGCACGTCGGTCAGTTTGGACACGCAGAGGATCGTAAGCGTTCGAACGGGGGGCCGCCCACCCACCACCCCTTAACTCCTCCGGATGCCCAAAATACGAACGCGGCGTGCACCCGTGAGCCCGGTATCCACCGACGATCTAGGCCGCTACGCGAAGGAGGACTTCGCCCACATTGCCGATACGGTGGTCATGACGCGAGCCATACGGGGTTCACGTCGTGCCCAGATCGAGCCGCACCCCGGCTGGACCGAGCCGCGAGAGAGAGACATGAGCAGGACGTTTAGGCAGGTCAGAAGGCCTATGAGGAGTGCGGGGTAGGGCCGTGCATATCGTGATCATGGGCTGTGGCCGCGTAGGGTCCCAACTCGCCCAGACCCTGGAACAGCAGGGCCACACGGTCGCCGTGGTCGACCAGGACCCCACGGCCTTCCGCCGCCTGGGCTCCGGGTTCGGCGGCCGCCGTGTCACCGGGGTCGGCTTCGACCAGGACACCCTGCGTGAGGCCGGCATCGAGGAGGCGGGCGCCTTCGCCGCCGTCTCCAGCGGTGACAACTCCAACATCATCGCGGCCCGCGTGGCCCGCGAGATGTTCGGCATCGAGAACGTGGCGGCGCGGATCTACGACCCCCGCCGCGCCGAGGTCTACCAGCGCCTGGGCATCCCGACGGTCGCCACGGTCCGCTGGACCGCCGACCAGATGCTGCGCCGGCTCCTTCCGTCCGGGGCCGAGCCGCTGTGGCGCGACCCCACCGGCGGTGTCCAGCTCGCCGAGGTGCACGCCTCGTCGTCCTGGGTGGGGCACAAGATCAGCCGCCTCCAGGAGGAGACGGGCGTGCGCGTGGCGTTCGTCACCCGGCTCGGTGAGGCGATCCTGCCGACGTCGCAGACAGTGCTCCAGGAGGGCGACCTCGTGCACGTGATGATGCGCACGGACGACGTCGAGAAGGTCGAGGCGGCGTTCGCCGAGGGTCCTGAAGAGGAGGGCGGTCACTGATGAGGGTCGCCATTGCCGGTGCCGGTGCGGTGGGCCGCTCGATCGCGGGCGAGCTCCTGGAGAACGGCCACGAGGTCCTCCTCGTCGACAAGGCGCCGACCGCCATCTCGGTCGAGCGCGTCCCGCAGGCGGAGTGGCTGCTCGCCGACGCCTGCGAGATCACGTCGCTGGACGAGGCGGCGCTCCAGCGCTGCAACGTGGTCATCGCGGCCACGGGTGACGACAAGGTCAATCTCGTCGTCTCCCTGCTCGCGAAGACCGAGTACGGGGTTCCGCGGGTCGTCGCCCGCGTCAACAACCCCAAGAACGAATGGCTGTTCAACGAGTCGTGGGGCGTGGACGTGGCCGTCTCGACCCCGCGTCTCATGTCGGCCCTGGTCGAAGAGGCGGTGAGCGTCGGCGATCTGGTCCGGCTGCTGCGCTTCAGCCACGGCGACGCGAACCTGGTCGAGCTGACGCTCCCGCCCGAGTCGGCCCTCGCCGGCACGCGCGTGGGCGACGTCCAGTGGCCGGAGGACACGTCCCTGGTGACGATCATCCGCGGCACCCGCGTCCTGGCTCCCAGCCAGGAGGACTCCCTGGAGGCGGGCGACGAGCTCCTGTTCGTAGCGGCCCAGGCGCGTGAGGAACAGCTGGAGGACCTGTTGTCGGTCCGCCGCGAGGACGCGTAGCACGAGAAGCGGAGGTCCCCCCGAGCCTTGCTCGGGGGGACCTCCGCTTCTCGCCTTCAGGGGCGCGGGGAGCGACCCGCCTCCCGCACCCGCCGAGGACCTCAGGCCTCACGGCGATGCCGCGCCCCGCCTTCGGAACGGGCGGCCTCGGCCTTCGCCGCCTTCTCGGCCTTCTCCGCCTGTTCCGCGGCTTCCATCTCGGCGAACACGTCGATGGGCGCGGGCGCCTTCGCCAGGAACACCCACGTCAGCCACACCGCCAGCAGGAACGGCGGAATCTTCAGAGCGATGAGCACCCAGCCGAACTTGGTGGTGTCCGCCCACCAGTACATCGGGAAGAGAATCGCGCACTTGGCGAGCAGGATGAGCCCCCAGGCCCAACTCGCCTTCGCGTACGCCTTCTTGCGGCCGGGGTTACGTGTACGCCACGACAGGTTCTCCTTGAACACCGGCCCGAGGATGAGCCCGATCAAGGGAACCCCGCACAGCGTCGTCACGATGTACGCGAGCGCGAGCCCCAACGTGTAGAGCATGCCGGGGAGATAGAAGTCCTTGGCGTTGCCGGTCATCATCGCGAAGACGACACCGAACACGACACCGAAGACACCACTGAAGGCGTGCTTGACCGTGTCCTTCATGACCAGGCGTACGACGACCAGCACCAGGGACACCGCGAGGGCCGCGATGGCCGACATGTGCAGGTCCTTGTTGATCGTGAAGATGGTCACGAAGAGGAGACCGGGCACGACGGTCTCCACCATGCCCCGCACGCCGCCGAAGGCCTCGAAGAGCGCGGCCTCGGTCACCGCCCTGTCCGCGGTTTCCTGGCCTGCGAGGTCTTCGCGGTCGGTCGGCTTGTCGAGGGACGTCACCGGCTACTCCCGTCCGAGCGGTCTGAGTTCGTATTTCGGGTTGAAGAGCACCCTACGGCCCCGGCTCATCGAGATCCGTCCCGATGCGATCAGCTTGCGGCCCGGCTCGATCCCCACGATGGAGCGCCTGCCGAGCCACACCACGTCCAGGGCGGCCGAGCCGTCGAACAACTCCGCCTCCAGTGCCGGGACTCCGGCGCGTGGCCGAAGGGTGACCGTGCGCAACGTACCAGTAACCGTGACTATCTGACGGTCGTGGCAGTCGCCGATACGCGTACAGCCCGTGGTCTGCGAGTCCTCGCGCAGCTCCTCCGACTCCAGGTCCTCCTGCGAGGTGGAGAGCCGGTCGAGCATGCGCCGGAATCGGCCCGCCGGCTTCTCGGACGTCCTGTCGGAACGAGGAACAGCACTCATACAGGAAGCGTACCCGGGGCCGGTGACACGGTCGTACCCGCTGGTGTACCCCGGATTCGAGGTCCTTATCTCTCGAACCGGTAGCCCATCCCCGGCTCCGTGACGAAGTGCCGCGGATGCGACGGATCGGTCTCCAGCTTGCGGCGCAGTTGGGCCATGTACACCCGCAGATAGTTGGTCTCCGTGCCGTACGAAGGGCCCCACACCTCCTGGAGCAGCTGCTTCTGGCTGACCAGGCGTCCGGTGTTGCGCACGAGCACCTCCAGGAGGTGCCACTCCGTGGGCGTGAGCCGCACGTCGCGGCCGCCGCGGTTGACCTTCTTCGCGGCCAGGTCGACGGTGAAGTCGTCCGTCTCGACGATCCCCTCGTCCTCGCCTCCCCCGGTGGGCTCGGCCCGGCGCACGGCCGCGCGGAGCCGCGCGAGCAGCTCGTCCATGCCGAAGGGCTTGGTCACGTAGTCGTCGGCGCCCGCGTCGAGCGCCTCGACCTTCTCGTCGGAGGAGTGCCGCGCGGACAGGACCAGGATCGGCACCCGGGTCCAGCCGCGCAGTCCCTTGATCACCTCGACGCCGTCCATGTCGGGCAGGCCCAGGTCGAGGACGACCACGTCGGGGTGGCGGGCGGCGGCGAGCTGGAGCGCCTGCGCGCCGTCGGCGGCGGCGTCCACCTCGTACTTGCGCGCCTTGAGGTTGATGACGAGGGCGCGGACGATCTGCGGTTCGTCGTCGACCACGAGCACCCGGGTCATGCGGGCCTGCCTCTCTGCGTTCCAGCGGACTGCGGGGCGGCCTCGGGGGCCGCCGCCGGGGTGAGGGTGCGGGGCGCTGCCCGCAGGGTCAGAACCATGGTGAGCCCGCCTCCTGGCGTGTCCTCCGCGGCGAGCGTGCCGCCCATCGCCTCGGCGAAGCCCCGCGCCACGGCGAGCCCGAGGCCGACCCCGGCGCCGCGCGGAGCGTCACCGTAGCGCTGGAAGGGCGCGAAGATGCGGTCCTTGGCGTCGTCGGGGACGCCGGGGCCGCGGTCCACGACCCTCAGTTCGACGCGGTCGCCGAGCGTGCTCGCGGCGACGAGGACGGGCTCGTCGGGCGGGCTGTACTTGACCGCGTTCTCGACGATGTTGGCGACGGCGCGCTCCAGGAGGCCCTTGTCGACGGTGACCATCGGCAGCGACTCCGGGATGTCCAGGTCGACGCTGAGTTCCGGGTCCGGTACGCCGACGAGCGCCAGCGGCACCACCTCGTCGAGGTCGATCTCGCGGATGAGCGGGGCGACGGTGCCGGTCTGGAGGCGCGACATGTCGAGCAGGTTCCCGACGAGGTGGTCGAGCCGGTCGGCGCCCTCCTCGATCCCGGCGAGCAGCTCGGCCTGGTCCTCGGGCGACCATTCGACGTCCTCGGAGCGCAGGGACGACACCGCGGCCTTGATGCCGGCCAGCGGGGTGCGCAGATCGTGCGAGACGGCGGCGAGCAGTGCCGTACGGATGCGGTTGCCCTCGGCGAGGGTGCGGGCCTGGTCGGCGGCGTCCTGGAGGCGCCTGCGATCGAGCACGACGGCGGCCTGCGCGGCGAAGGCGCCGAGGACGCGCCGGTCCTCGGCGGGCAGCACGCGTCCCGACAGGGCGAGCGCCATGTGGTCGCCGACCGGCATGTCCACGTCGGCGTCCTCGGGCCGCCCGTCGGGGTGCGGCCCGACGCTGCCCGCGCAGGTCCACGGCGCGGTGTCGCTCTCCCGCTCCAGAAGCGCCACGGACTCCATGGCGAACGTCTCCCGTACGCGCTCCAGGAGGGCTTCCAGGGTCGTCTCGCCGCGCAGCACGCTGCCCGCGAGGAAGGACAGGATCTCCGACTCGGCGCGGAGCCTGGCCGCCTGGTGGGTGCGTCGCGCGGCGAGATCCACGACGGACGCGACGGACACGGCGACGCCCACGAAGATCACGATGGCGACGATGTTCTTCGGGTCGGCGACCGTGAACAGGTGCAGCGGCGGCGTGAAGTAGTAGTTCAGGAGCAGAGACCCGACGGCCGCCGAGGCGAGCGCGGGGAGGAGTCCGCCGACCAGCGCGGCCGCGACCGTCACCGACAGGAACAGGAGCATGTCGTTGGCGAGGCCGAGATCGGTGCGCGCGTGGGTGAGGAGCAGCGCGAGGAGCACCGGGCCGCCGACGCCGACGAGCCAGCCCCACACGATCCGGGACCGGCCGAGCCGGGCGCCGCGCGCGACGGGCAGCCCGCGTCCCTTGGCCACCTCCTCGTGCGTGACGATGTGCACGTCGAGGTCGGGGCCCGACTCCCGGGCGACGGTGGTGCCGACGCCGGGTCCGAAGACGTACTGCCAGGTCTTGCGGCGCGAGGAGCCGAGGACGATCTGGGTGGCGTTGACGCCGCGCGCGAACTCCAGGAGAGCCGAGGGTATGTCGTCGCCTATGACGTGGTGGAACGTTCCGCCGAGGTCCTCGACGAGCGTGCGCTGGAGGGCGAGCTCCTTGGGCGAGGCGGCGGTGAGCCCGTCGCTGCGGGCGATGTAGACGGCGAGCACCTCGCCGCCGGCGCCCTTCTCCGCGAGGCGGGCCGCGCGCCTGATCAACGTACGGCCCTCGGGTCCGCCGGTCAGTCCTACGACGATGCGCTCACGGGCCTGCCAGGTGGTGCGGATGTTGTGCTCGCCCCGGTACTCCTGGAGGTACTCGTCGGCCCGGTCGGCGACCCAGAGCAGGGCCAGCTCGCGCAGGGCGGTGAGGTTGCCGGGGCGGAAGTAGTTGGACAGGGCCGCGTCGACCTTGTCGGACTTGTAGATGTTGCCGTGGGCCATGCGGCGCCGCAGGGCCTGGGGCGACATGTCGACGAGCTCGATCTGATCGGCGCGGCGCACGACCTCGTCGGGGACGGTCTCGCGCTGGCGCACACCGGTGATCGACTCGACCACGTCGCCCAGCGACTCCAGATGCTGGATGTTGACGGTCGACACGACATCGATGCCGGCGGCGAGCAGCTCCTCCACGTCCTGCCAGCGCTTGGCGTTGCGCGAGCCGGGGACGTTCGTGTGGGCGAGCTCGTCGACGAGGGCGACGGCGGGCGCCCGGAGCAGGACGGCGTCGACGTCCATCTCGTGGAAGAGCGACCCCCGGTACGCGATCTCGCGGCGCGGCACCTGCTCCAGGCCGTGCAGCATCACCTCGGTGCGCGGCCGGTCGTGGTGCTCGACGAACGCGACGACGCAGTCGGTGCCACGCTCGACGCGGCGGTGCGCCTCGGACAGCATCGCGTACGTCTTGCCGACGCCCGGGGCGCTGCCCAGGTAGATCCGAAGCTTGCCGCGTCCCATGGCCCCATTGTCTTCCAGTCGCTGCTGCACGCAGTCTCGACCTTACGGCCGACGAGGGCGACAAATGGGACGGATGCCTGGTGGGCGGCTGGCTTTGACGCAACCCTGATGCCGGTGGGAACCGGCTCAGTGCTGGACGATCTCGCCGTCGCTCAGCTCCAGGACGCGGTCGGCGAGGTCGAGCAGGGTGGTGTCGTGGGTGGCGACGAGCGCGGTGACCTGCTCGCTGCGCACGACGGCGCGCAGCAGCTCCATCACGGCGAGCCCGGTCTCCGCGTCGAGCTGTCCGGTCGGCTCGTCGGCGATGAGCAGCGCGGGGCGGTTGGCGAGCGCGCGGGCGATGGCGACGCGCTGCTGCTGCCCGCCGGACAGCTCGCCGGGCCGCTGCTTGGCGTGGCCGCCGAGGCCGACGAGGGAGAGCAGCAGTTCGACGCGTTCCTCGCGCTCGCGCGGGTCGGCCTTGCGCAGCCGCATCGGCACGCCGACGTTCTCGGCGGCGGAGAGGATCGGGATCAGGCCGAAGGACTGGAAGATGAAGCCGATGCGGTCGCGGCGCAGCTCCAGGAGGCCGTTCTCGCCGAGCTCCGCGAGATCGAGCCCGTCGACGGTGATCCTCCCCTCGTCGGGCATGTCGAGGCCGCCCACGAGGTTGAGCAGCGTCGTCTTGCCGGATCCGGAGCGCCCCTTGAGGGCGACGAGCTCACCGCGCGGCACCTCGAAGGAGACCCCGCGCAGCGCGTGCACGGCGGCGGCGCCGGTCCCGTACGAGCGGCGCAGCCCTTCGACGACGACCATCGGCCCGCGGCCGTCCTGCTCCAGGACGGCGGTCCCCGCCTCGGTGCTCTCGGTCATGCGCCCACTCCCCCGTACGTACGTTCCCGGCCGGGCGCCAGTATGGTCACGCGGCGCCGGGCCGGGCAATGGTCGAGACCGGTTCGAGGCTTCTAGCTGGGGTTCTCCGCGTGGGTGAGGGTCTCCCAGGCGACGAAGAGGTTGTTGGAGCCCGCGGGCCGCTGTTGTTCGGTGAGCTTCTGGGTGTTGGTCATGGCCGTGCCGAGGCGGGTGTGCAGGGCGTTGTAGCCGACCTCGGTGACCGGTCCGAGGCCGCGGTCGACGGTGCCGCCGCACAGCCAGCTGGGCGGCGCCTCACCGAGCTCGTACTTGGAGTGGAACCCGAGCGCCTGCCGCAGCCGCTCGCCGACGTCGGTGCCGTACAGGTCCTGCCCCTGGATGCGGCTGGTCTCGGCGATGTGCGAGATCGCGGAGATGCCGTACCCGGTGTGCGTGAAGTCGCGGCAGGTCTCCTGGCTCAACCCCGTCACGAAGGTTGACTGACCTTGCCAATAGTTGACGATCTTCGTCTTGGTATCCAGGTTCTGGCTCGGCACGGTCTTGGGCAGCGCCCCGTCCGAGGCCAGGTACACATACGCGGCCGTCCGTGTCCGGAACTTCGCCATCGCCTTGTCGTACGACGTCCTGTCCTCCAGGAAGACGGAGATCCCGACGGCGGCCTCCATCATCGACAGCTCCCAATTGCCGTTGGAGTTGGAGCCGTTGATGATCTCGGGCAGGTAGACGTCCCGCAGCATGGTCCGGAAGCGGCCCTCGTTCGCCCAGCCGCCGCTGTACGTGTACGTGATGATCTCGGCGGCCTTGGGCCAGGAGGAGCCGGCCCAGCCGGTCTGCAACGGCGCGTTGCTGTTGGTGTGGTCCGCGAGGGTGGCGGACCAGGCGTCCATGAGCGCGATCGACTTCTTCGCGTACCGCTCGTCGCGCGTGATGTACCAGGCGAGCGCGTCGGTGTACGCGGCTATGGCGTCCTCGCGCTCGTCGGTGCACCCGTAGTCGGGGTTGGAGTACGAGCCGCACTCGACGACGGCGCGGGGCTTGGGCGTGCGGTTCAGATCGGCGTACTTGCTGGCCATCATCTGGTCGAAGGCGCCCTTCCAGGGCTGCGCCCCGGCGTCGACCTTGGCCTTGGCGAAGTCCAACTGCCCCTTGGAGACGGTGACTCCGGGGTGCGCGAAGGTGGTGGGCGCGGCGTCCGCGCGCTCGGCGCCGGGCCAGGCGACGACGCCGGTGACGACAGCCGCGAGTGCGGTGAGGGTGGCGAGCGGGGTGGTGCGCGATCTTCTGTGACGAGCCTGCATGGTGGGGGCCATCCGTTCTCGTATGTGAACGCGGGGCGTCGACATGAACATGACGCTGGGCGGTGACCCTAGGTACGGACCAGGCTTCCGTCAATACCTGAAGAAAGAACGGCAGTTGAGCGGCCCGGACCACGGAAAAGGCCAGGGGCCGCGCATCCCGAAGGATGCGCGGCCCCTGGCCACGTACGACTGCTGGAGAGCGTCAGCGCACCTCGGTGATCTCCGGGCCACGGGCCAGCTGACCCATGCCACCGCCGAAGCGCGAGCCCTCCGGGCCCTCCTGTCCGGCGCCCTCGGCGACCATCTGCGCGTCGTCCGGGAGCTTGAGGACGATCGGGTCGCGCGGGGCCATCGGGCCGTCACCGCGCACCACGACCGTGTCGCGGAAGATCTGCTCGAGCAGGCCGGCCGCCTGCGGCTGCACCGCGCCCTGACCGGAGATCACGCCCCGCAGGAACCAGCGCGGGCCGTCCACACCGATGAAGCGCACGACCTGGAAGCCGCCCGTGCCGTCCGGCAACTGCACCGGCACCTGGGCACGCAGCTCCCAGCCGAGCGGACCCTCGACCTCGTCGATCACACCACCCTGCTGGGTGATGCCCGTGGCGATCTCCTCGCGGACCTCGCCCCAGATGCCCTCCTTCTTGGGGGCGGCGAAACCCTGGAGCTGGATGGCGCTGTCCTGGAGGACCACGGTCGCGGCGACGATCGCGTCACCCGCGACCTCCACCCGCAGCTCCATGCCCTCTACACCGGGGACGAAGAGTCCACCGAGGTCGACCCGGCCCTCGCCGGGCTCGCGGACCTCGGAATCGTCCCACGGGCCGTCGGGGCGCGGCTCGGGCTCGAGGCGGACACGCTCCGACCCGGCCTCGGCGTCCGCGTCGGCATTGTCGACGACCTGCTCGGCCTCGCCCGCCGCGTCCACTGCGTCTTCAGCGGAGCTGTTCTTCTTGCGACGTCCGAACACGTCACTGTCCTTCCCGGTCAGATACGACCGAAGCGTATCGATTCCCACCCTGCTGACCGCCCGAGCCATCGACGGCTCCGACGGTCTCGGCGGAGCCACCCACGGAGGCATGCCCGCCGGTGGACCCGAAACCCCCCTCGGCCCGCGCCGATTCGGGAAGCTGCGCCACCTCGTGGAAGCGCACCCTCTCGACCTGCTGAACGACGAGTTGGGCAATCCGGTCGAAGCGCTCGAACCGCACGCTCTCGCGCGGGTCGAGATTCACCACGATCACCTTGATCTCTCCACGGTACCCGGCATCCACCGTCCCTGGGGCATTCACCAGGGCGATGCCGCAGCGCGCGGCGAGACCGGATCGCGGGTGCACGAAGGCCGCGTACCCCTCGGGGAGCGCGACAGACACTCCGGTGGGCAGCACGGCCCGCTCACCGGGTGCGAGTTCGCACGCCTCGGTGGTGCGCAGATCGGCTCCCGCGTCGCCGGGGTGCTCGTACGCGGGCAGCGGCACGTCGGGGTCGACGCGTCGGATCAGCACATCAAGCGTCACGGGTTCACCTCGAAGGCACGGGCACGCCGGACCTGGTCCGGGTCGCTCATGGCCGCCTGGATCTCTTCCTTGCGGCCGTTGTCGATGAAGTGGTCGACCTTCACCTCGATGAAGAGGGCGTCGGCGCGGACGGCCACGGGCCCGTCGGGGCCGCCGATCCGGCCGGTCGCGGTCGAGTAGATCTTGCGCCCGGCGACGGCGGTGATCTCGGCGGACAGGTGCAGCACGGTGCCGACGGGTACCGGGCGTACGTAGTCCGTCTCAAGGCGTCCGGTCACGGCGATGGTCTGGGTCAGCCAGTTGAGCGAGCCGAGCGTCTCGTCGAGCGCGGTGGCGAGCAGGCCGCCGTGTGCGAGACCGGGCGCGCCCTGGTGCGCCGCGCGCACCGTGAACTCGGCGGTGACGTCGACACCGGCACCGGCGCGCGCCTCCAGATGCAGCCCGTGCGGCTGATCGCCGCCGCAGCCGAAACAGTGTCCGTAGTGCGCGCCGAGGAGCTCGCCCGGGGCGGGCGCGTCGGGGTGCCGCACCGGCGCTATGGCGTCGGCCGGGGGCGTCAGAGCTGCTGAAGTACCACTCACAGGCGCAGACCTTACCCGCGCGTCCTATGGCTTCACGCATCGTGCCAAGCTTGTCCGCATGGACCTCTCGACGACGCCTTACGAAGAACGCCTCACCGCGCCCCGTTCCTGGTGGCTCGTGACCTTCCTCGTGGGCGTCGCGGGCGGGCTGATCCTGCTGCCCTTCGGGACGCTCCCGCTGCTCGGCGGCTTCGTCGGCGGCCTCCTGGTGGCGGCCGTGATCACCAGCTCGTACGGCTCGATCCGGGTCCGTGTCGTGGCGGACTCGCTGGTCGCGGGCGACGCGAGGATCCCGCTGTCCGCGCTGGGCCCGGTGGAGATCCTGGACGCGGAGGAGGCCCGCGCCTGGCGCACGTACAAGGCGGACCCGCGCGCGTTCATGCTTCTGCGCAGCTACGTCCCGACGGCGATCCGGGCCGAGATCACGGATCCGACGGACCCGACCCCGTACGTGTACGTGTCGACCCGCGAACCTGAAGCTTTGGCAAAGGCTCTCGGCGCCTGAGGCCGCGGGGCCGCGACAGCGGGGGCTCAGCCCTCGGTCCCGCCCTCGATCTCCAGGGCGTCCTTCGGGGTCTCCAGCGGTGCCAGTCCGGACAGCTGGTCCCAGGGCACCTGCATGCCCCGCAGGTCCTTGCGGACGCGGTCGGCGAGTTTCTTGGTGTCCCTGCGGTTCATGGTCGCCCCGACGGCGGCGCCGATCATGAACGGCGTCAGGCTCGGCAGATTGCGCATCGTGCGCTTCATGATCTGCTGGCGCAGCTCGCGCTTCATCTGCCCGCCGAGCGCCGCGTTGACCGACATCGGCTTGGCGACGTCGATGCCCCGCTCCTGCGTCCACGAGGTCAGATAGGCGCTGCTGCGGTCCTTGATGGTGCCGGGCGGGCGCACCCCGTACACCTCGTGCAGCTCGGCGATGAGCTTCAGCTCGATCGCCGCCACACCGGTGACCTCCGCGGCCAGTTCGGTCGGCATCGCGGGCGGTACGGGGAGCATCGCCGCGGCCCCGATCCCGGCGCCGACCGTGGACGAGGCGTTGGCCGCGCCGGCGACCAGCTTGTCCGCGATCTCCTCGGGCCCCAGGCCCGGGAAGTGTCTGCGGAGCGTCGCGAGGTCCCGTACGGGGACCCGCGGCGCGATGTCGATGATCCGGTCGGCGAGATGACCGAACCCGGTCCGGGCGGCGGCGCCGCCCTTGACCATGCCTGTCTTCGCGATGACGCCGCTTTTGCGTATCCCCGTTCTGGCGGCACTGCCGCCCTTGCGTACGCCGTCCTTGACGGCGTCGACGCGCCGCCTGGCCGGCCGCGCGTCGTCCCCCACGGCCGCCGTGTCGGCGTCGTGAAGTACGACGTCGGCAGGCGCCGGGGCGCCCGTCTCACCGTGCTCGTACCGATGTGCCGGTTCGAGCGAGGCTGCTCCGGGGTCGGAAGAGCCTCGCTCGTCGTCACGCACGGCCTCTGACGGGCCTTCTGCCGCACCTCGGAGGTGTTTCCGGGGGCGGCGCTTCCAGGGCGGGGTCGAGCCAGTCATGCCCGACCCTGCCTCAGTCGCAGTCGCGGCAGATCGGCTGCCCGTTCTTCTCCCGCGCAAGCTGGCTGCGGTGGTGCACCAGGAAGCAGCTCATGCAGGTGAACTCGTCCTGCTGCTTGGGCAGGACACGAACGGCGAGCTCCTCGTTCGAGAGGTCGGCGCCCGGAAGCTCCAGGCCCTCGGCCGCCTCGAACTCGTCCACGTCGACGTTCGACGCGGACTTGTCGTTACGCCGCGACTTCAGTTCTTCGATGCTGTCCTCGTTGAGGTCGTCATCGGTCTTGCGTGGGGTGTCGTAATCCGTTGCCATGTCGCTCTCCCCCTCTGGGTGTAGGCGGTGTCTCAGCGCACGTAACGCATGAGAGGCCGGACTTGTGCCCGACCTGAGGCGGAGATTTTGCCTCACATCAAGGTCTGTTACTCAATCGACACCCAACCGGATCCCTCACGAGTGATCGGCTGGAGTGGCGAAGCGGACCGTACACGGTCCGAATGCCGCACTGCACGGGCGCCACCCCGTGTACTTCCCGTGATCAAGCTGCCCGAAAACCCGGATTTTCCCGGCTTTCCGACGGCTTTTGCGATCACGGAGAGTGGATTCCGGAAAATTCGCCCATGTGATCGATCACACACGATCTCCGTAGGCGCAGGTCCCGAAAATTCCGCTAAAAGCGAACTCCGCAGCGCGTCGGCGGAAGCATCTCAGATCAGTCCCGCCGCCGCACGTCGGATCGGCCTAGATCGGCAGGGTGACCCGCATCACGAGCCCACCCCCCTCGCGTGGCTCGGCCGCGATGCGCCCGCCGTGGGCGCGCGCGACGGACCGGGCGATGGACAGACCGAGACCGACGCCCTTGTCGCTCCCGGTGCGCTCGGTGCGCAGCCGCCGGAACGGCTCGAAGAGGTTGTCGATCTCGTACGCGGGGACCACCGGGCCCGTGTTGGCGACCACGAGGACCGCCTGGCCGTGCTGCGCCTCGGTGTCGACCTCGACCCAGCCGCCCTCCGGCACGTTGTACCTGATCGCGTTCTGTACGAGGTTCAGCGCGATGCGTTCCAGGAGGACGCCGTTGCCCTGGACGACCGCTTCCTTGCGCTCGCCGCGGATCTCCACGCCCTTCTCGTCGGCCTCCGCGCGGGCCTGGTCGAGCGCCTGGGAGGCGACCTCGGCCAGGTCCACGGGCTTGCGCTCGACGATCTGGTTGTCGCTGCGGGCGAGCAGCAGCAGGCCCTCCACAAGCTGCTCACTGCGCTCGTTGGTGGCGAGCAGCGTCTTGCCGAGCTGCTGGAGCTCCACCGGGGCGCCCGGGTCGGAGAGGTGGACCTCCAGGAGCGTGCGGTTGATCGCGAGCGGGGTGCGCAGCTCGTGCGACGCGTTGCCCACGAAGCGCTGCTGCGCCGTGAACGCCCGCTCAAGTCGGTCGAGCATCTCGTCGAAGGTGTCCGAGAGCTCCTTCAACTCGTCGTCAGGGCCGTCCAGTTCGATCCGGCGCGAGAGGTCCGTTCCGGCCACCCGGCGGGCGGTGCGCGTGATGCGGCCCAGCGGGGACAGGACGCGTCCCGCCATCGCGTACCCGAAGGCGAAGGCGATGATCGCGAGGCCGAGCAGCGCCATCAGGGAGCGGCTCAGGAGCACGTCGAGGGCGTGCTGGCGCTGGTCGTTGACGCACTTGCTCAGCACGTCGTTCAGCTCGCTGGCGGGGAGCTTGGTGCCGTCCGGGATGTTGCAGGTGTTGCTGGAGACGGTGCCTTCGACGATCTTGAACGGTAGCTCGCTGCCGACGTTCAGGGCCTGGGCCGCGAGCAGGTAGATGATCGACAGCAGCAGGATGCCCGCGATGAGGAACATGCCGCCGTAGAGCAGCGTGAGCCGTATGCGGATGGTGGGGCGCAGCCAGGGGAAGGGCGGTTCGACCGGCGCTCCCGGCTTCCAGGTCGGCTTCGGTGGCGCCTTGGGCGGCGCCGGTGTGGTGGCCATGGAGGGATCAGATCCGGTAGCCGGAGCCGGGGACCGTGACGATGACGGCGGGCTCGCCGAGCTTGCGGCGCAGGGTCATGACGGTGACACGGACGACGTTCGTGAACGGGTCCGTGTTCTCGTCCCAGGCCTTCTCCAGGAGCTGCTCCGCGGAGACCACGGCGCCCTCGCTGCGCAGCAGCACTTCGAGGACGGCGAACTCCTTGGGGGCGAGCTGGATCTCCTTGCCGTCCCGGAACACCTCGCGGCGGTTCGGGTCGAGCTTGATGCCGGCGCGCTCCAGGACGGGCGGCAGCGGCACGCTCGTACGGCGTCCGAGGGCCCGCACACGGGCCGTCAGCTCGCTGAACGCGAAGGGCTTGGGGAGGTAGTCGTCGGCGCCCAGCTCCAGGCCCTCGACGCGGTCGCTGACGTCGCCGGAGGCGGTCAGCATCAGGATGCGGGTGGGCATGCCCAGCTCGACGATCCTGCGGGCGACGTCGTCGCCGTGCACGAGCGGCAGGTCACGGTCGAGGACGACCACGTCGTAGTCGTTGACGCCGATGCGCTCGAGGGCGGCCGCACCGTCGTACACGACGTCGACGGCCATGGCCTCCCGGCGCAGTCCGGTGGCCACCGCATCGGCGAGCAGCTGCTCGTCCTCGACGACGAGTACGCGCACGTCGCTTGTCCTTCCTCTGGTCACCCACGGGCAGCGTTCGGGCGCACGCGGGCGGGTCGTGTCATGGGGTGTGAGCCTCCATCCTGCCCCTTTCGGCCATAAACCGGCTGTAAGGCGGCCAGGCGTCCCGGGAATGCCGGATTTCTCAAGGCGTTGAGGTTTCTGTGGAAGGGACCCTGGGGAGGACGGCTGTACACCCGCGATCACGCTTTGTATGTGGCATGCCACGAGCCGCTGTCGAGTTCGCTTCCCGCAGGGCGGCTCGATTCGTGATCGCCCCTTCCACCGGGCACACCCCCGTGCCACCGACCCACGACCCAGGACGAGGGGGCGCAACCATGGACGCATTCACCGCAGGACTGCTGCAGCGCATAAGGGCGGCGGAGACCGACCTGACGCGGGCGCGCGAGACCGGCGACGACTTCCTTGCCGAGGTCGAGCAGGGCGAGCTGGACGACCTCCACCGCCTTGCCGCCGAGCACGGCGTGGAGATCCACGCCTCGAGCGTCTGACGGGTACAGCGAAGGGCCCCGGCACCTGTTCGATCCAGGCAGGTGCCGGGGCCCTTTCGTGTGCCCTCGGGGGTCGCGGGGCTCAGTCGTGCCAGGCGCCGAGCTCTTCCAGCCAGTTCTGGAGTGGCTGGAAGAGGCCGGGGGGCGCGGCGATCGTCAGCTCGGGCGAGACCGGCTCGCCGGGACGGCCGCCGGTCAGCGCGCCGGCCTCCCGCGCGATGAGGTCGCCGGCCGCGAAGTCCCAAGGATTCAGGCCGCGTTCGTAGTACGCGTCCATGCGGCCCAGCGCCACGTCGCACAGGTCGATGGCCGCGGAGCCGCCCCGCCTGATGTCCCGCACGCGCGGCACGAGCTGCCGTACGACGTCGGCCTGGTGGACGCGGCGGGACTCCAGGTAGCCGAAGCCGGTGCCGACCAGGGCCTGTTCGAACGGGGGCGCCACGCGCACGCGCGCGGGACGGTCGTTCACATGGGCGCCGCCACCGAGGACGGCGCGGTACGTCTCGCCGCGCATCGGCGCCGCGACGACGCCGACGAGCGTCTCGCCGTCCTTGCGGGCCGCGATGGAGACGGACCAATCGGGGCGCCCGTAAAGGTAGTTGACCGTTCCGTCGATGGGGTCGATCACCCACTCGACGCCACTGGTGCCCTGGGCGCTCGCGCCCTCCTCGCCGAGGACGCCGTCGTCGGGGCGGCGCTCAGCCAGGTAGTCGGTGATCAGCTTCTCGGACGCGATGTCCATCTCGGTGACGACGTCGACGGCGCTGGTCTTGGTGGCGGCGACCCCGAGGTCGGCCGGGCGGCCGTCGCGCAGGAAGACCCCCGCGCGGGCGGCCGCTTCCAGGGCGACGTCGAGGAGCTCTGCCTTCAGGTCGGTCATCTGGCGTCCTTACGCGTACGGGCTGTCGGCGCCCGCGGCGGCGGGCTTGGGCGCGCGGGCCGGGCAGCAGCCCACCGGGCACACGTTGTGGCTCGCGCCGAGGGCGCCCAGGGCGCAGGGCGTGACCTGCGCGCCGCACTCGACGGCGGCCCGCTCCAGGACCAGCTCCCGGACGGCGGCGGCGAAGCGCGGGTCCGCGCCGACGGTCGCGGAGCGGCGCACCGGGAGGCCGAGCTCGGCGGCCTTGGCGGTGGCCTCGGTGTCGAGGTCGTACATGACCTCCATGTGGTCCGAGACGAAGCCGATGGGCGCCATGACGACGGCCGGCACACCGGCGGCGTGCCGCTCCTCCAGGTGGTCGCAGATGTCGGGCTCCAGCCACGGGATGTGCGGAGCTCCGGAGCGCGACTGGTAGACGAGCTGCCAGGGATGTTCGACGCCGGTCTCCTCGCGCACCGCGTCAGCGATGATCCGCGCGACGTCGAGGTGCTGCTTCACGTACGCGCCGCCGTCGCCGTGATCCTCGACGGGCCCGGAGGTGTCGGCAGCGGCGTCCGGTACGGAGTGCGTGGTGAAGGCGATGTGAGCGCCGTCCCGTACGTCCTCGGGGAGGTCGGCGAGGGACTTCAGGACGCCGTCGACCATGGGCCGTACGAAGCCGGGGTGGTTGAAGTAGTGCCGCAGCTTGTCGACCGCCGGCAGCTCCAGGCCCTCCGCTTCCAGGGTGGCGAGGGAGTCCGCCAGGTTCTCGCGGTACTGGCGGCAGCCCGAGTACGAGGCGTACGCGCTGGTCGCGAGAGTGAGGATGCGGCGATGACCGTCGGCGACCATCTCGCGCAGGGTGTCGGTCAGGTACGGCGCCCAGTTCCGGTTGCCCCAGTACACCGGCAGGTCGAGGCCGTGGTCGGCGAAGTCCTTGCGCAGGGCGTCGAGCAGGGCCCGGTTCTGGTCGTTGATCGGGCTGACCCCGCCGAACAGGAAGTAGTGCTGGCCTACTTCTTTGAGCCGCTCCTTGGGGATGCCGCGGCCGCGTGTCACGTTCTCCAGGAACGGGACCACGTCGTCGGGGCCCTCGGGGCCTCCGAACGAGAGCAGCAGCAGGGCGTCGTAGGGGCGGGCGTCGGAGGTGGGGGCGGGCGCTTCTGGCATGTGTTCGATCCTGCCACCCGTCACTGACAGGCGGAAAACCGCCATGCCGTCGAACTGGGACACGCGTAAGCTGTGTCAGCCGAGTTCACGCCTTACTGTTCCTGTCGGAGTCCCGTTGCCCAGCCCCTACCGCGCCATATTCGCCCTGCCCGGGACCAAGAGTTTCTCGGTGGCCGGGTTCCTGGGCCGGATGCCCCTGTCGATGATGGGCATCGGCATCGTCACGATGGTCTCGCAGCTCACCGGCCGCTACGGCCTCGCCGGCGCCCTGTCGGCGACGGTGGCGCTGTCCGCCGCCGCGATCGGGCCGCAGATCTCCCGCCTCGTCGACCGGCACGGGCAGCGGCGCGTGCTGCGCCCGGCGACCCTCGTCTCGCTCGCCGCGGTCTCCGCGCTCCTGCTGTGCGCCACGTACAAAGCGCCGGACTGGACGCTCTTCCTGTGTGCGGCGTTCATCGGCTGTGTGCCCAGTGTGGGCTCGATGATCCGCGCGCGGTGGGCGGTCCTGTACCGGGACACCCCGCGGCAGCTGCACACCGCGTACTCCTTCGAGTCCGTGATCGACGAGGTGTGCTTCATCTTCGGGCCGATCATCTCGATCGGTCTCTCCACGGCGTGGTTCCCGGAGGCGGGGCCTCTCCTCGCGGGCTGTTTCCTCGCGGTCGGTGTCTTCTGGCTGACCTCGCAGCGGGCCACGGAACCCGCCCCGCACCCCCGGGAGCAGCAGGGTGCCGGATCGGCGCTCCGCGCGCGCGGGTTGCAGGTCCTGGTGGCGACCTTCGTGGCGACCGGCGCGATCTTCGGAGCGGTCGACGTGGTGACGGTGGCCTTCGCGGAGGAGCAGGGTCACAAGTCGATGGCCAGTGTGGTGCTCGCGATCTACGCGGCCGGCTCCTGCGTGGCGGGCGCCGTGTTCGGCCTGCTGCACTTCAAGGGGGCGCCCGCCCCCAGGTGGCTGGTGGGTGTCGTCGCGATGGCCGTGAGTATGATCCCCCTCCAACTGGTCGGGAACCTGCCGTTTCTGGCCGTGGCGCTCTTCGTTGCGGGCCTGTCCATCGCGCCGACGATGATCACGACGATGGCCCTCGTCGAGCAGCACGTACCACGCGCGAAACTGACCGAGGGCATGACGTGGGTGAGCACCGGGCTCGCGGTCGGGGTCGCGCTCGGTTCCTCCGTGGCCGGGTGGGTGATCGACGCCTACGGTGCGCGGGCCGGGTACGGGGTGCCGGGGGTCTCCGGCATCGTCGCGGTCCTGGTTGCGTTCCTCGGCTACCGCCGGCTGAAGCAGCCGGTTCCGCAGCGGGGAGGACCTACCGATGAGCACGGCGCAGACGGGCAGCACGAAGAGCAGCGAAGCGTGGCGTAACTGGGCGGGGAACGTCGTCTCCCGCCCGGTGCGCGAGGTGACGCCCGCGTCCGTGGAAGAACTCACCGCGGCCGTCCGCAGGGCCGCACAGGACGGCCTGAAGGTGAAGGCGGTCGGCACCGGCCACTCGTTCACGGCGGCTGCGGCGACCGACGGGGTGTTGATACGCCCTCAACTGTTGACCGGTATCCGCGATATCGACCGTGAGAACGGCACCGTCACGGTCGAGGCCGGTACGCCGCTCAAGCGACTCAATCTGGCCCTGGCCCGCGAGGGCCTGTCGCTCACGAACATGGGCGACATCATGGAGCAGACCGTCTCCGGCGCCACGAGCACCGGCACCCACGGCACGGGCCGCGACTCCGCCTCCATCGCCGCTCAGATCAAGGGACTCGAACTCGTCACCGCGAGCGGTGAACTGATCACCTGCTCCGAGAAGGAGAACCCCGAGGTCTTCGCCGCCGCCCGCATCGGCCTAGGCGCGCTCGGCATCATCACCGCGATCACCTTCGCCGTGGAGCCGGTCTTCCTGCTCACCGCGCGCGAGGAGCCGATGACCTTCGACAAGGTCCTCGCCGACTTCGACGAGCTGCACGCCGAGAACGAGCACTTCGAGTTCTACTGGTTCCCGCACACCGGCAACTGCAACACCAAGCGCAACAACCGCAGCGCGGGACCCGAGGCGCCGGTCTCCCGGCTCAGTGGCATCTGGGAGGACGAGATCCTCTCCAACGGTCTGTTCCAGGCAGTCAATTCGCTGGGCCGCGCCGTGCCCGCCACGATCCCGACGATCGCCAAGATCTCCAGCAAGGCGCTGTCCGCCCGCACGTACACGGACATTCCCTACAAGGTCTTCACATCTCCGCGCCGCGTGCGCTTCGTGGAGATGGAGTACGCGGTTCCGCGCGCGGCCCTGGTGGAGACGCTGCGCGAGCTGAAGTCCATGGTGGACCGCTCGAATCTGCGCGTCAGCTTCCCCGTGGAGGTCCGCACGGCCCCGGCCGACGACATCGCGCTGTCCACGGCGGCCGACCGCGACAGCGCGTACATCGCGGTCCACATGTACAAGGGCACCCCGTACCAGCGGTACTTCACGGCGGCCGAGCAGATCTTCACCGCCCACGAGGGCCGCCCGCACTGGGGCAAGGTGCACACGCGCGACGCCGAGTACTTCGCGCGGGTCTACCCGCGCTTCGGCGAGTTCACGGCGCTGCGCGACCGCCTGGACCCGGACCGGCTGTTCGGCAACGCCTACCTGCGCCGGGTCCTCGGCGACTGACCGCTACTCGGCCGGGGTCTCCCCGAAGCCGCTGCCGGACCCGGTGTCCGCGCCCGAACCCGTGCTCTGCGAGGGGGTCGGCGTAGGCGTCGGGGTCGGTGTCGTATCGCTGTCCCCGGAGTCCGCACCGGAGTCGCCGCCGGAACCGCTGTCAGAGTCGGAGCCCGTGTCGGACCCGGTGCCGGTGCCGTCGCTGGGGGTCGGCGTGGGCGCCGTGCTGCCGTCCGTGGACGAGTCGTCGCCGTTCTGCCGCGAGCCGTCGTCCGAGCCCGTGCTGCTGTCCCCGGAGGGCGTCTGCGAGGTGCTGGGCGTCGGATCGTCGCCACCGGAGGACGAACGGCCGGAGAAGGCGTCGTGGAAGGTCGTGCTGCCGCTGTCCCCGCTGAAGCTCTGCCCGGACACCAGCTCGTACGTGGTGATGCCGCCCATGGTCACGCCGAACACGACGGCGGCGGCGATCAGCGGCCGCTTCCAGCTCTTCATGCGCGTGCGGTGCACGGTCCCGTCGGTGAACTCCTCGGACGGGAGCGGGGGTTGGGACGGCTCACTCGCGGGCCGCAGCAGGCGCGTGGCCTCGTCGACGGCGTCGGACCGCAGGAGCTGCGTCTTCTCGGGGTCGACCGTGCCCAGGAATCGGGTCTTCTCGGGGTCGGTCGTGTCCAGAAGCTGGGTCTTCTCGAACGTGTCGGGCAGCAGGTCGGCCACCGCGCCGGTGTCCAGGAGCTGGGTCCCCGCGTCGTCGGACATGTGCCGGTCGACGGATATCTGCTGCTCCGCCGCCGGCGGTGTGCCCCAGGTCGTGGTCGTCGGCAGCGCCCCGGTGGCGGGTCGCGCGGCCGGCGGCCTGGCACCGGTGGCCATGGCCTTCGTGGCGTCCATCGCGTCGTCCGAGCGGAAGGTGCGCGGCACCGGGCGCCCGTCGGCGGTGACCGGGACCTGGCGTGCCTTCGGCTTGGTGTGCACCGCGACGTCGCGTATCTGCTCGCCGGTGCGCTTGAAGAAGTGCTGGAAGACCGTGCCGCCACAGGTCGCGAGGGCGCTGACCAGACCGGCACCCAGAATCGTTCCGTAGACCCCGAAGCTGGAGGCGAGCTTCGCGGCCACGACGGCGGCGACCGCACTGCCCGCCACCTGGGGCACGCTCAGATCCAGCCGCTTCTTCTCCTCGGGCTCGCCCTGACCGTCCTTGGAGTTCTCCGGCTTCTCGCCCATTTCCGGACCTTGCCTGCCTTTCTCGACACATCCTGACATCGCGCCTGTTTCACGGCGAAGCTCACGAGACTACGTGAAACTTCCCGTGTCACACGAGAAAGGGACGTACAGCCGAAGCGAATGGTTCCGGTTCTGGAGATTCCGTGAAGCACGCCACGCGCATCTCCCGCGAATCGGACGCCGGCGGCCCATGCCCCGTACCCAACTCCCGTTCCCCGTGAGAAGTTCGGCGGCGTGCCGATCCACGCAAGTGGCCCGAATGGAGTACTGTTGCGAGCCCTGGGTCCGGTCTCCCGCCAGGGTGTCCGGGGCCTTCCAGGACCGCCGGGAGGGGGCTCGTTGCACAGGGTGACGTACTCGGTCACTTAGCGTTGCGAATAGGTAACCGTGCCATAACGGCGCTCTCGGGTCGATGCCCGACACGCCGGGCAACTCGGCAAGGTTGTGGCAGGCTGCACCCGGGCAGGCCACACTCGACTAGCGGAAGCAGCGACGCACGTGACGTCGGCAGGCACCACCCGGGAGGTCCCCATGCCCGAACTGCGTGTCGTGGCCGTCTCTAACGACGGCACACGGCTGGTGCTGAAGGCTGCGGACAGCACGGAGTACACGCTTCCGATCGACGAGCGCCTCCGGGCCGCCGTGCGCGGCGACCGTCCGCGTCTCGGCCAGATCGAGATCGAGGTGGAGAGCCACCTCCGCCCGCGCGACATTCAGGCGCGCATACGGGCCGGCGCCTCCGCCGAGGAGGTCGCCCAGTTCGCGGGCATCCCGGTCGATCGTGTACGCCGCTTCGAGGGCCCCGTGCTCGCGGAGCGTGCCTTCATGGCCGAGCGGGCCAGGAAGACCCCCGTGCGCCGTCCCGGCGAGAACACCGGCCCCCAGCTCGGCGAGGCGGTGCAGGAGCGACTCCTGCTGCGCGGCGCCGACAAGGAAACCGTCCAGTGGGACTCCTGGCGCCGCGACGACGGCACCTGGGAAGTCCTGCTCGTGTACCGCGTCGCGGGCGAACCGCACTCGGCGAGCTGGACCTACGACCCGCCCCGCAGGCTCGTCCAGGCCGTGGACGACGAGGCGCGCTCGCTGATCGGCGAGTCCGACGACATCGGTGCGCCCGAACCCACGTTCCCGTTCGTACCGCGCATCGCGCGGCTGCCCAGGGACCGGCCGCTGGACCGTGCCCTGGACCGGCAGTTGGAGCGTCCGACGCCACCGCCGCCGGAGGTCGGCCCGCCGGCGCCCGAGGAGAACCTGCCCGCGATCGCCTCCGCCTCGGAGCGCGACTCGCTGACCAGCCTCCTGGAGGCGGTGCCCAGTTACCGCGGCGACATCGTCGTGCCCGACCGTCCGACGACGGCTCCCGAGCCGCCGCCGGAGGAGCCCGAGCCGTCCACGGCAGCCGAGTTGGAAGAGCCGGCGGCACCCGCCGCGTCGGCCGGTGCCGGATCGGCGTACGCGGATGTCCTGATGCCGCGCTCCGTCGCGGGCCACCGGGACCGTCTGACCGGCACCACCGACCGGCAGGCCGAGGCCGACGGGGTGCGCCCCGGCCGGCGGGCCGCGGTGCCCAGCTGGGACGAGATCGTGTTCGGCACGCGGCGCAAGAAGCAGGAGTAGCGCTCCGCCGGGCACGCCCGGTGCTGCGCAGTCAGTAGTACGTGGCCGGGGCCCGTGCCGTTCAGTCGGCGCGGGCCCCGGCCACGTTCACGGGCAGAGCTGCTCAGCCGCCTCGGGCCCCGGCCGCGTACCGGGGCAGGGCCGGTCAGTCGGCGTGGGCCCTGGCCACGTACGGGGACGGGGTCACTGGGGGTCCGGACCCGTCGCTACCGGGCGGGACTCGTCCGACGACCACTGGGACCACGAGCCGACGTAGAGCTGGGCGTCGATGCCCGCCACCGCGAGGGCGAGGACTTCATGGGCGCCGGAGACGCCCGAGCCGCAGTAGACGCCGACCTGACCCGGATCGCCGGTGGCGCCGAGGGACTTGAAGCGGTCGGCGAGTTCGGCGGCGGAGTGGAAACGGCCGTCCGCCGCCACGTTCTCCGTGGTCGGGGCCGACACCGCGCCCGGGATGTGGCCGCCGACGCGGTCGATGGGCTCCACGTCGCCGCGGTAGCGCTCGGCGGCGCGGGCGTCCAGGAGCAGCCCCGAGCGGGCGAGGGCCGCCGCGGCGTCCGCGTCGAGCAGGCCGGTGGCACCCGGTGCAGGTTCGAAGGTGCCGGGCTCCGGGGACGGCGCGGAGGTCTCCAGGGGACCGTCCCAGGCGGCGAGGCCGCCGTCGAGGACGCGTACGGACGGATGCCCCGTCCAGCGCAACAGCCACCAGGCGCGAGCGGCCGCCCAGCCCTGTCCACCGTCGTACACAACGACGTCCCGGTCGGCCGAGACGCCCGCGGCGCGCAGCACGGCCCCGAGGTCCGCCAGATCGGGCAGCGGGTGCCGTCCCTCGCCCGGACCCGCGTGACCTGCGAGTTCCGCGTCGAGATCGATGAAGACCGCGCCCGGCAAGTGCCCCTTGGCGTACTCGGCGCGACCGTCGAAAGCGGGCTCTCCAGCGGCCTTCGCGACGCTCAGCTGCCAGCGGATGTCGAGCAGCACCGGCGGAGTGTCCCCCGCCAACTCGCTCGCAAGTTCGGATGCGGAGATGATGGCATTCATGAGGGCCATCCTTGCTCATGGTCTGGTACGAGCGGCGCGGTTCGGCTAGCGTGCTCGATCGACTACCGAGCGTGCACCGACCGGACACGGTCGGGTCATGGCGTCGCAACGCATGCGAAACACCGAATCGGGCATCCTCTGCCTGGAGTCCGGTGGATTCGGCGCGGCCAGGGAGCGCCGCGCGGCACGGAGTGCCACCATCAGCACGGGCGTGATGCGACACGCGGGGCCCCGAGTGCGGGGCCGAAGGTCCTGGTTAGAGGAGTCCGAGGAGAGAGTGACGATGACCGAGGCAGCAGCCCGGCGCGCACCGGGCACACCGTGCTGGGTGAGTCTGATGGTGCACAGCTTGACGGCGAGCCAGGAGTTCTACGGGGCGCTGTTCGGCTGGGAGTTCAGGCCGGGGCCGCAGCAGCTCGGCCCGTATGCGCGGGCGCTCCTGAACGGCAAGGAAGTGGCCGGCATCGGCCAGCTGCCGCCCGACCGCCACCTGCCGGTCGCCTGGACCCCGTACCTGGCCACCGACGACGTGGACGCGACGGCGGAGACGGTCCGGCACTGCGGCGGCACGGTGGGCGTCGGCCCGCTCGACGCGGGCGAGGCGGGCCGGATGGCGATCGGCTCCGACCCGGCGGGCGCGGTGTTCGGCGTCTGGCAGGCCGCGGCGCACCTGGGCATGGCGGTGACCGGGGTGCCGGGCGCGGTGGCGTGGAACGAGTTGGTGACGCGGGAGACGGCGAGCGTCGGCAAGTTCTACCAGGCGGTCTTCGGATACGCCGAAGAGGCCGTGGTCTCCGCCGACTTCGACTACCTGACGCTGCTCCTGGAGGAGCACCCGGTGGCGTCCGTGCACGGCGTGGGGAACGCCCTGCCGCGCGATCGCGGCGCGTACTGGATCACGTACTTCGAGGTCGCCGATGTGGACGAGGCCGTGGAGCGGGTCGCGGACCTGGGCGGTCATGTGATCAAGCCGCCGCGCGACGGTTCGTACGGGCGGGTGGCCACGGTGGCCGACCCCGAGGGAGCGCAGTTCGCGCTCGTGACGTCGCGGACGGACTAGGTCCTGCCCGTCGCTCAGCCTCCCACCGGCAGCACGTCCGGCGACAGGGCCGCCGCGTGCGCCGAGGCGCTGGTCATGCGCTTGCGGTGGTGGCGGCGGCACAGGACCTCGTAGCCGACCTCGGCCGCCGGGCGGTCCACGTCGCCGATGACGACCTGCGCGCCCTCGACGACCATCTCGCCGCCCACCGTGCGCGCGTTGTGCGTGGCGCGCTCGCCGCACCAGCACATCGCCTCGACCTGCAACGCCTCTATCCGGTCCGCCAGCTCGATCAGGCGCTGCGAGCCGGGGAAGAGACGCGTGCGGAAGTCCGTCGTGATACCGAAGGCGAAGACGTCCAGGTCCAGGTCGTCCACGACGCGGGCCAGTTGGTCGATCTGCTCCGTGGCGAGGAACTGGGCCTCGTCCACGATCACGTAGTCCACCTTGTCGCCCCGCGACAACTGCCCCACCACATACGCGTACAGGTCGAGCCCGGCGCCCGCCTCCACCGCGTCCGTCACCAGGCCGAGCCGCGACGACAGCTTGCCCTCGCCGGCGCGGTCGTCCCGTGTGAAGATCAGGCCCTTGAGTCCCCGTGCCGAACGGTTGTGCTCGATCTGGAGCGCCAAGGTGCTCTTTCCGCAGTCCATCGTTCCGGAGAAGAACACAAGCTCGGGCATGGGGAGTCGAGCACCTTTCGAAGCTGGGGTCGGGAGGGAGGAGCGGGGGCGGGCCGCGGAGTCAGGAGCGCACTTCGAGCAGCGGTACCAGTTGTTCCACCGGGGTCATCGAGCCGTGGTTGCCGACCATCGCCGACTCCTTCGGTTCGTTCTCGGACGCGATGATCACCACGTCGTCGCGGGCGGCGGCGATCACGTCACCGAGCCGCTCGTACACGCGCCGGTCGACCTGCGGACCGAACCAGCCCGCGGCGATCGCCTCGTCGCGGCTCGCGATCCAGAACTGCTCGCCGAGCACCTCGCGCCACACCGCGAGGACGTCGTTCTGCGCGCCCGGCACCGCGTACACGTGGCGCGCGCGGCCCTCGCCGCCCAACAGGGCCACGCCCGCGCGCAGTTCCCAGTCCGTGTCGAAGTCGATGCGGGACTGCTCGTCGAAGGGGATGTCGAGCATGCCGTGGTCGGCCGTGACGTACAGCGCGCTGCGCGGCGGCAGTTGCTCGGCGAGGCGCTGGGCGAGCCGGTCGACGTACATGAGCTGGCCGCGCCAGGGGTCGGAGTCGACACCGAAGCGGTGCCCCTTGCCGTCGACCTCGCTGTAGTACGTGTAGACCAACGACCGGTCCCCCGCCGCCAGTTGCTCGGCGGCCAGGTCCATGCGGTCCTCGCCGGACAGACGTCCGTGGAAGGTGCCGCCGCTGAGGGCGATCTTCGTGAGCGGCGTCGACTGGAAGGCGGGCGCGGAGACCTGCGCCGTGTGGACGCCCGCGTCGTGGGCGCGCTGGAAGATCGTCGGGTACGGCTGCCAGGTCTGCGGCTTGGTCCACGGGTTCCACCGGAGCTGGTTCATCAGCTCGCCGGTGTCGGGGTTGCGCACGGTGTAGCCGGGCAGGCCGTGGGCGCCGGGCGGCAGTCCCGTACCGACCGAGGCGAGGGAGGTCGCGGTGGTGGCCGGGTATCCCGCGGTGATCGGCTGTCCGGTGCCGCCGCGTGAGGACGCTATGAGCGAGCTCAGGAAGGGCGCCTCGTCCGGGTGGGCCTTCAGCTGCTCCCAGCCGAGGCCGTCGATGAGGAAGACGCAGGCGCGGTCGACCGGAGCGAGCTCCGGAATCGCGGCCGTGCAGTCGGGGACGCCGAGGTGGGCGCCGAGGGTGGGCAGCAGGTCGGCGAGGGAGCCGGAGCCGTACGCCGGGACGGGAGCGGAGTGGACGGGCAGCGGCTCTACGTCGTCCCAGGCGGCCTGCGTCATCAGCGTCCCGCGTCCGCGGTGGCCTCGGAGAGCGCCTGCGCGAAGGCGAGGGCCTGGCGCACGGTCTCCGGACCGTCGCCCGCCTCGCTGACGCGCAGGCTCAGGTCGTCGGCGGTGGAGCTGCCCGTGTAGCCGTGGTCCGCCTCGCAGTTGGGGTCGCCGCAGGCGGCGGGCTCCAGGTCGATACGGGAGACGGCGCCCCAGCCGATGGTGAGGACGACCTCGCGAGGCAGCGTGCCCGGCACGTACTTCTCCGGGTTGGCGACGACGCGGCTGAGCACGACGGAGGAGATCCGGCCGATCTTCACGGATTCCGTGGACGTCGTCGCGTACGGCGTCGGGGACGTGGTGTCGGCCGCCTGCTCGTCGGTGTGGCTGACGATGAAGCGGGTGTCGGTCAGGACCAGGACCGTGACATGACGACGGACCTCGTTCGCGTCGAACGTGGTCTCCTGGTGCACGAGGTACGACGACATGGGTTCGCCGCCGACCGCGGCCTCCACCGCCTCGGCCACGAGGGCCGGGTAGTAGCCGCTGCGCTCGATCGCCGCTCGCAACCCTTGGGTCGTCGTACTGGTCTTGGCCATGAGGTCCATCCTAAGGCCCGGGAAGAGACTGCCGTTGCCCCTGTGGATAACTCTGCGTGAGGGCTCCGGGCGGGTCGGGTCAGTACGCGACGGGCAGGGTTCGCGGGCCGAGGTCGTCGCGGGCGGGAGGGGGCGCGAGCCGGACGGACGCGCCGAGCACGGACAGTCCGTGCTGGGCCACGACGACCGGTTCGAGGGCGACGCCGACGACCTCGGGGTGGTCGTCGACGAGGCGGGACACGCGTTGCAGGAGTTCTTCGAGCGCGGGCGTGTCGACGGGTGCGGAGCCGCGCCAGCCGAAGAGGATCGGCGCCGTCTTGATGGAGCGGACGATGCCCTGGGCGTCCCGGTCGGTGACCGGGATCAGACGGTGGGCGGTGTCGCCGAGCAGTTCGGACGCGGCGCCGGCGAGGCCGAAGGAGAGCACGGCTCCGGCCGCCGGGTCGATCACGGCCCGTACGACGGTGTCGACGCCGCGCGGTGCCATCGCCTGGACGACGGGCCGCAGCTCGGCGGGCGCCCCGAGCCGCTCCCCGAGCTCTTCGTAGGCGCGCCGCAGCTCTCCTTCGTTGGCGAGGTCGAGGCGGACGCCGCCGAGGTCGGGGCGGTGGCGCAGGTGCGGGGCCGTCGTCTTCAGGGCCACCGGGTAGCCGAGCGCACGCGCGGCCGCGGCGGCCTCGTCGGGGTCGGGGGCGGGCAGCGTCCTGCGTACGTCGACGCCGTAGCGGGCGAGCAGTTCGCGGGCGGCGTCCGGGGCGAGCTCCGTGCCGCGCGGGTCGTCCTCCTCGGCGAGCAGTTCGGTGATGAGGGCGGCGGCCCCGGCCTCGTCGATGTCGTCGTACTCGGGGACCTTGCCGGGCTCCGCCGCGTCGCGCCGCCACTGGGCGTACTTGGCGACCTCGGACAGGGCGCGGACGGCGCGCTCGGCGGCGGGGTAGGCGGGGATGAGGCGCCGGGTGGTGCCGGGGGCGTCCTCGGCGGCGGGTGCGGGCCGGGCCGCGGGCTGCGCTCCCGGGGCGTTGGGCCCGGTGCTCGCCGCGGCGGACAGGGCCTCGGCGAGGCCGCCCAGCTCCACGTGGACGACGAGCACCGGCTTCGTGGGCACGGTCGCGGCGGCCGCGCTCAGGGCGGCGGCCAGCTCGGCGTCCTCGGTCGGGTCCTCCCCCACGGTCGGCATCGCGGTGACGACGACGGCGTCGGTCTTGTCGTCCGCGAGCGCGTCCTCCAGGGCGGCACGGAAGTCCTGTGCGGAGGCCTCGGTGGTGAGGTCGCGGGGCGGCTTGGGCCGCAGCCCTTCGGAGAGACAGACGTCGTACGTGAGCAGACCCAGCGATTCGGAGTTGCCCAGGATGGCGACGCGCGGGCCCGCCGGGAGCGGCTGGCGGGCCAGCAGGAGCCCCGCGTCGACGAGTTCGGTGATGGTGTCGACCCGGATGACGCCGGCCTGGCGCAGGAGCGCGGAGACGGTGGCGTACGGGAGGCGGGTGGCGCGCACGGTGTGCCCGGTGGGGGCGATGCCGCTGTGCCGGGCGCCCTGGACGACCACGAGGGGCTTCGCGGCCGCGGTGCGGCGGGCGAGGCGGGTGAACTTGCGCGGGTTGCCGATCGATTCGAGGTACATGAGAGCGACGTCCGTGTCCGGGTCGTCGTACCAGTACTGGAGGACGTCGTTGCCGGAGACGTCCGCGCGGTTGCCCGCGGAGACGAACGTGGAGACGCCGGTGAGGCCGGTGACTCCCCCGCCGCGCCGCTGGAGCCGCGCGAGGAGGGCGATGCCGATGGCGCCGGACTGGGCGAACAGGCCGATGCGTCCGGGGCGGGGCATCTCGGGGGCGAGCGAGGCGTTGAGCCGTACGTCGGGTGAGGTGTTGACCACCCCGAACGCGTTGGGCCCGATGATGCGCATTCCGTAGGTGCGGGCCTGGCGCACCAGTTCCCGCTGGCGCTCGCGGCCTTCGGCGCCGCTCTCCGCGTAGCCGGCGGAGATGACGACGAGGCCCTGTACGCCTCGTTCGCCGCATTCGGCGACGACCTCGGGGACGTCGGGGGCGGGGACGGCGACGACGGCCAGGTCGACGGGCTCGGCGGGGTCGATGTCACGGACGGAGCGGTGGGCGGGGACGCCGTCGAGCTCCTTGAAGTCCTCGGGGTAGGCCTTGTTCACCGCATACATGCGGCCGGTGAAGCCCGCGTCCTTCAGGTTGTCGAGAACGCTGCGGCCCACTCCCCCGGGTGTACGCCCCGCGCCGATCACGGCGACCGATCCGGGGGCGAGGAGGCGCTGCACGGATCGGGCCTCGGCGCGCTGCTCCCGGGCGCGCTGCACGGCGAGCGACGCCTCCGTGGGCTCCAGGTCGAACTCCAGGTGGACGACGCCGTCCTCGAAGCTGCGCTTCTGCGTGTATCCGGCGTCCGTGAACACCTTGATCATCTTGGTGTTGGCGGGCAGCACCTCGGCGGCGAACCGGCGGATGCCGCGCTCGCGGGCGACGGCCGCGATGTGCTCCAGAAGGGCGGACGCCACGCCACGCCCCTGATGGGCGTCCTGCACGAGGAAGGCGACCTCGGCCTCGTCGGCCGGCGCGGAGGCGGGCCTGCCCTGCGCGTTGATCCGGTCGTAGCGCACCGTCGCAATGAACTCGCCGCCCACCGTGGCCGCCAGTCCGACGCGGTCCACGTAGTCGTGATGGGTGAACCGGTGGACATCCTTGTCGGACAGACGCGGGTAGGGCGCGAAGAAGCGGTAGTACTTCGACTCGTCCGAGACCTGCTCGTAGAAGCTGGTCAGGTGCTCGGCGTCCTCGGTGGTGATCGGCCTGATCCGCGCGGTGCCGCCGTCGCGCAGCACGACGTCGGCCTCCCAGTGGGCGGGGTAGGCGTGCCGGTCCGACGGGGTCTCCATGCCGCAAGGGTAGGGCGGCCCACCGACAAGCGGGGGCTCGTCGTACGGGTCGCGTCGTGCGCGTGGGGCAGGCAGGCTATGGAGGGCCGAACGGCCGTGCGCGCAGGGGACCTGGGTCCGCGTCGAGCACGTTCGCCGGTGTGTGAGAATGGTCTAGACAACCGTGAGACACCTGAAGGGCAGCATCACATGGCTGAGCGCCGCGTCAACGTCGGCTGGGCCGAGGGCCTCCACGCCCGCCCCGCCTCCATCTTCGTCCGCGCGGCCACCGCGTCCGGCGTCCCCGTGACGATCGCCAAGGCCGACGGCAACCCGGTCAACGCCGCCTCCATGCTCGCGGTGCTCGGCCTGGGCGCTCAGGGCGGCGAGGAGATCATCCTCGCCTCCGACGCCGAGGGTGCGGATGCCGCCCTCGACCGTCTGGCGAAGCTGGTCGCCGAGGGACTCGAGGAGCTTCCCGAGACCGTCTGAGTCATCGATCTCAGCAATAACAGCGGAGCCGCGCGATTCCCCCCGGGGTCGCGCGGCTCCGCTGTTTTACTTTCCCCCCCGGCCGCACCTGAATTCACGTACGGGAAAGCGCGCACCGGAAATCAATGGGCAGCATCAATTACTCCGCGACCCATTCGGCGAATAGCGCACTTCTTTGTATACGGCCCCCCTGTTAATGGCGGAGCCCCGCCGTGTTTACAGGAGGTTGCGAAGTCCTCACACGATCGCCCGCGCGGGGAACGCGCAGCCGATGGGCCGCCGTGGCCCGCTCGGTGTGCAGGGCGGTCAGGGTCCGCGCGCGCGTGGCGTCACCGCGCGCCACCGCGTCGACGATGGCGCCGTGCTCCGCCCAGGACTCGGCGGGCTGGGCCGGCGTCTCCACGGCGTACATCCAGGCGATCTTGTGGCGGAGCTGGGTGAGCAGGGCGATCAGACCCGGGCTGCCCGAGGCCTGGGCGAGCGTCTCGTGGAACCAGCCGCCGAGGGAGCGCAGATCCTCGCTCTGACCTCGCCTGGAGCGCTCCTGGCCCAGCCTGACCAGGCCGCGCAGGACCTTGAGGTGGGCCTCGGTGCGGCGCTGCGCCGCGCGGGCCGCACCCAGCGGTTCGAGCAGCATGCGGATCTCCAGGAGATCGGCCGCCTCCTGCTCGGTGGGCTCCGCGACGCACGCGCCCGCGTGCCTGCGCGTGACGACGAACCCCTCCGCCTCCAGGGTGCGCAGCGCCTCACGGACCGGCACACGCGAGACTCCGTAGCGGCGCGCGAGCAGTTCCTCGGTGAGCCTGCCGCCGCGCTCGTAGACACCCGCGACGATGTCGTCGCGGATCGCCGTGCATACCGAGTGCGCGGGAATGCGCATGACCCGACCTCCGCCTTAATCCCCGCGAAACGCGGTCGATTGACGCCCCTGCAAGCGCGATTGACACTCGATCAGCGCGCTTGTCCAATGACTCTATTCCACCGTCCCTGAATTTCCGACGGCAGCCCTGAATCCATGGATATTTTTTGGACAGGAGTGGTCTGCACGCGCGAAAGCCCCGGCTCGATGAGCCGGGGCTTTCGTGAGGTCCGTCGAACGGGTCAGACGCTGACGCCGTGCGAGCGCAGGTACGCGACCGGGTCGATGTCCGAGCCGTACTCGGCGGTCGTACGGGCCTCGAAGTGAAGGTGCGGGCCCGTGACGTTGCCCGTGGCACCGGAGAGGCCTATCTGGGTGCCGGGGGTGACCGACTGGCCCACGGAGACACCGATGGACGACAGGTGACCGTACTGGGTGTACGTACCGTCGTTCATCTTGATCACGATGTTGTTGCCGTACGCACCACCCCAGCCGGCCTCGACGACGGTGCCGGAGCCGACGGCGTGGACCGCGGTGCCGCTCGCGGCGTGGAAGTCGATACCGGTGTGGCTGCCGGAGGACCACAGGCCGCTGCTCGCCTTGTAGGCGGTGGAGACGTACGAGTTGGAGATGGGCGCCACGTAGGTGTTGAGGCGCTTGCGCTCGGCCTCACGGGCGGCGCGCTCCTTGGCCTCGCGCTCCTTCTTGGCCTTCGCCTCGGCGGCGCGCTTCTCGGCCTCGGCCTTCCTCTTCGCCTCTTCGGCCGCCTTCTTCTCGGCGGCGGCTTCGGCGGCGGCCTTCTTCTGGGCGGAGGCCTGGGCGTCGATCTGGTCGGCCAGGGAGTCGCCGATGGCGATGGCCTGGGTCAGACCGTTCTGCTCGGCGGCCGCGGTGTCGGCGGCGAGAGCCGGGGCGGCGAGGCCTCCGATGACACCCGTCGTGGTGAGCGCCGCGACGCCCGCGACGTGCGCGGTGGTACGCGTGAGGCGACTCGGACGACGGTGCTTCCCGGTGGCACGGGTGAACGCCATGAAGGGGCTGTTCCTTTCCTTCCCTCTCGCCTACCGGGTTAGCTGACGGGTTCGGAGCAGGAAGGTCTCCTACGGGCCCCCTCCCCTCGCGGGAAGAGCGCCCGATTCACCCCAGGGACTGCGGTGGGTCCCCGGCTCCCCTGGCTCGCGCCTGGGGGACTCGGCGATGACTGCCCGGTGTCGCGGGCGCGACGTGTGTCTGGCGGGCAGCCGGACCGACGCTAAGCGGGACATCTTTCAATCAACAAACGGATCCCGGCTTTTGTAGTGCATGCCACAGAGCAGACAGGCAACCTCCACCTCAATTCGGACATATGCGATCCAAGTCTGTTCAAGAGATGGACAACTGTGGACGTGAGCGACACCACGAAGCCCCGCAGGCCTATGGGGCCTGCGGGGCTTCGTGGTGTCGTACGGGGCGTCCGGTCAGCCGGCGACGACGCTCACCTCGCCGATCCCGAGCGCCTTGACGGGCTCCTCGATCTGCGCGGCGTCTCCCACCAGGATCGTCACCAGACGGTCGGCCGGGAAGGCGCTCACGACCGCCGCGGTGGCCTCCACGGTGCCCGTGGCGGCCAGTTGGCGGTACAGCGTGGCCTGGTAGTCGTCCGGCAGGTGCTGCTCGACCTGGTCGGCGAGCGTGCCGGCGACGGCCGCGGCGGTCTCGAACTTGAGCGGGGCCACCCCCACCAGGTTCTGCACCGCGGTGTCCCGCTCGGCGTCCGTGAGGCCCTCCGCGGCCAGCGTGCGCAGGACCTTCCAGAGGTCGTCGAGCGCCGGCCCGGTGTTCGGCGTGTCCACGGAACCACTGATGGCGAGCATCGCGGCGCCCGTCCCGTCCGGCGCCGAACGCAGCACCTGGGCGAAGGAACGCACCCCGTAGGTGTAGCCCTTCTCCTCGCGCAGGACACGGTCCAGACGCGACGTGAGGGTGCCGCCGAGGCAGTACGTACCGAGGATCTGCGCGGCCCACACACGGTCGTGCCGGTCGGGTCCGATGCGGCCGATGAGCAGCTGCGTCTGCACGGCGCCCGGGCGGTCCACGATGACGACCCGTCCGGTGTCGTCGGCGGTGACCGGCGCGACGGGACGGGACTCGGTGGTGTCGCCGGTCCAGGCGCCGAGCGTGTCCCCCAGGAGGGCGTCGACGTCGACGCCCGTCAGGTCGCCCACCACCACGGCCGTGGCCGTGGCGGGGCGTACGTGCTTCTCGTAGAAGGCGCGTACGGCGGCCGCGTCGATGGCGGCGACGGTCTCCTCGGTGCCCTGACGCGGGCGCGACATCCGCGCGGTGGCCGGGAAGAGCTGCCGGGAGAGCTCCTTGGCTGCGCGGCGGGCCGGATTGGCGCTCTCGTGCGGGATCTCGTCCAGGCGGTTGCGCACCAGGCGCTCGATCTCGCTGTCGGCGAAGGCGGGCGCGCGCAGGGCGTCGGCGAGCAGCGCGAGCGCCTTCGGGAGCCGGGAGACGGGCACCTCGAGGGAGACGCGGACGCCGGGGTGGTCGGCGTGCGCGTCCATCGTGGCGCCGCAGCGCTCCAGTTCGGCCGCGAACTCCTCGGCGGAGTGCTTGTCGGTGCCCTCGTTGAAGGCACGCGCCATGATCGTGGCGACGCCGTCGAGCCCGGCGGGCTCGGCGTCCAGAGGCGCCTCCAGGTTGACCTCGACGGCGACGACCTGCTGGCCGGGGCGGTGACAGCGCAGCACGGTCAGGCCGTTGCCGAGCTGACCGCGCTCCGGGGCCGGGAAGGCCCACGGCTTGGCGGCGCCGGCCTGCGGCTGGGGGTGGAAGTCCATGGTCGCGAGCTGCTCGGTCACCGGCCCGCCTCCTCGTCGCTGTCGTCTTCGGTCTCGGCGGGTGCCGTGGGCTCGTACACGAGGACCGCGCGGTTGTCGGGGCGCAGGCGGGCCTTGGCGATCTCCTGGACCTCCTCGGCGGTCACGTCCAGGACGCGCTGTACGGCGGTGAGGGCGAGCTGCGGGTCGCCGAACAGGACGGCGTAGCGGCACAGTTCGTCGGCGCGGCCCGCGACGGTGCCGAGCCGGTCGAGCCACTCGCGCTCCAACTGGGCCTGGGCGCGCTCCATCTCCTCGGCGGTGGGGCCTTCCTCGGCGAACCGGGCGAGCTCCTCGTCGACGGCTGCCTCGATCACCGGCACCTCGACGTCACCGGAGGTCTTCACGTCGAGCCAGCCCAGGGACGGCGCCCCGGACAGGCGCAGCAGACCGAACCCGGCGGCCACGGCGGTGCGGTCGCGGCGGACGAGGCGGTTGTAGAGCCGCGAGGACTCGCCGCCGCCCAGCACGGTCAGGGCGAGGTCCGCGGCGTCACCCGCGCGCGTGCCGTCCTCGGGGAGCCGGTAGGCCGCCATCAGGGCGCGCGCGGGCACGTCCTCCTCGACGACCTCGCGCAGTTCCTCACCGATGACGTCGGGCAGGGAGCCGTCGCGCGGCGCGGCCTTGCCGTCGTGGCCGGGGATGGAACCGAAGTACTTCTCGACCCAGGCGAGCGTCTCCTCGGGGTCGATGTCGCCCACTACGGAGAGCACCGCGTTGTTGGGCGCGTAGTAGGTGCGGAAGAAGTTCCGCGCGTCTTCGAGGGTGGCCGCGTCCAGGTCGGCCATGGAGCCGATGGGCGTGTGGTGGTACGGGTGGCCCTCGGGGTACATGAGGGCGGTCAGTTTCTCGAACGCGGTGCCGTAGGGCACGTTGTCGTACCGCTGCCGGCGCTCGTTCTTGACGACGTCGCGCTGGTTCTCCATCGACTCGTCGTCGAGCGCCGCGAGCAGCGAGCCCATGCGGTCGGCCTCCAGCCAGAGCGCGAGCTCCAGCTGGTGGGCGGGCATGGTCTCGAAGTAGTTCGTGCGCTCGAAGCTCGTCGTACCGTTGAGCGAGCCGCCCGCGCCCTGGACCAGTTCGAAGTGGCCGTTGCCGTGCACCTGCTTCGAGCCCTGGAACATCAGGTGCTCGAAAAGGTGAGCCAGGCCCGTACGGCCCTTGACCTCGTGGCGCGAGCCGACGTCGTACCAGAGGCAGACCGCGGCGACCGGGGTCAGGTGGTCCTCGGAGAGCACCACGCGCAGGCCGTTGGCCAGCCGGTGCTCGGTCGCTGTCAGGCCGCCGGAGCCGGCCTCGGCGGTGGCCGTGTGACCCATGGGCATGTACGTCCCTTCGATCGCGGAGAACGCAAAACACGCAGCAAACCACAGAGCTGCTGCCAGTCCTGCCACTGTATGCAAGCGTGCCGACCCCTGACGAAGTTCCCGCTCGGTCTACGCCGTAAGCGAGCAAGGGACCCTCGTGAGGACCGCGAAGCAGCCCGTACGGACGGGTCGCGGGCAGGGTTGTCAGTGGGGCGGTCCACAATGGTCCGCGACAGTTCCCGTTCATGTATCTGTTCATGTACCTGTTCATGTTGGTGAAGGAGCCGCAGCAGCGATGGCCCGCCGCAGCACGAAGACCCCGCCGCCCGACGACTTCGAGGAGAAGATCCTCGACATCGACGTGGTCGACGAAATGCAGGGCTCCTACCTGGAGTACGCGTACTCGGTCATCTACTCGCGCGCCCTGCCCGACGCCCGGGACGGGATGAAGCCCGTCCACCGGCGGATCGTGTACCAGATGAACGAGATGGGCCTGCGCCCCGATCGCGGCTACGTGAAGTGCGCCCGCGTCGTGGGCGAGGTCATGGGTAAGTTGCACCCCCATGGCGACGCGTCGATCTACGACGCCCTGGTGCGCCTGGCCCAGCCGTTCTCCATGCGCGTGCCGCTGGTCGACGGCCACGGCAACTTCGGTTCGCTGGGCAATGACGACCGCCCGGCCGCCATGCGTTACACCGAGTGCAAGATGGACGCCGCCGCGTCCCTGATGACCGACTCGATCGACGAGGACACGGTCGACTTCACACCGAACTACGACGGGCAGGAGCAGGAGCCCGTCGTCCTCCCGGCGGCCTACCCGAACCTGCTGGTCAACGGCACGTCGGGCATCGCGGTCGGCATGGCGACGAACATGCCGCCGCACAACCTGGGCGAAGTCATCGCGGCCGCCCGGCACTTGATCAGGCACCCGGGCGCCGACCTCGAGACGCTCATGAAGTTCGTGCCCGGCCCCGACCTGCCCACCGGCGGCAGGATCGTCGGCCTGACCGGCATCAAGGACGCCTACGAGTCGGGTCGCGGCACTTTCAAGATCCGTGCGACGGTCGCCGTGGAGAACGTCACGGCGCGCCGCAAGGGTCTCGTCGTCACCGAACTGCCCTTCGCGGTGGGCCCCGAGAAGGTCATCGCGAAGATCAAGGAACTGGTCGGCTCGAAGAAGCTCCAGGGCATCGCCGACGTCAAGGACCTCACCGACCGCGAGCACGGCCTGCGCCTGGTCATCGAGGTCAAGAACGGCTTCGTGCCGGAGGCCGTCCTCGAGCAGCTCTACAAGCTGACGCCGATGGAGGAGTCCTTCGGCATCAACAACGTGGCGCTGGTGGACGGTCAGCCGCTCACCCTCGGCCTCAAGGAGCTCCTCGAGGTCTACCTGGACCACCGCTTCACCGTGGTGCGCCGCCGCAGCGAGTTCCGCCGCAGCAAGAAGCAGGCCCGCCTCCACCTGGTGGAGGGCCTCCTCGTCGCTCTGGTGGACATCGACGAGGTCATCCGCCTCATCCGCTCCAGCGACAACAGCGCACAGGCCAAGGAGCGCCTCATCGAGCGCTTCTCGCTGAGCGAGATCCAGACGCAGTACATCCTGGACACGCCGCTGCGCCGGCTCACCAAGTTCGACCGTATCGAGCTGGAGTCGGAGCGCGACAAGCTCAACGGCGAGATCGACGAGCTGACCGGGATCCTCGACTCGGACACGGAGCTGCGCAAGCTGGTCTCCTCCGAACTGGCCGCGGTGGCGAAGCAGTTCGGCTCCGACCGGCGTACCGTGCTCCTGGAGTCCGCGGGCGCCCCGGTGGCCGCGTCGTCGCTCCAGGTGGCCGACGACCCGTGCCGCGTCCTGCTGTCGTCGACGGGTCTGCTGGCCCGCACGGCGAACGGGGAGCCGTTCACGAACGACGAGGACGGCAAGCGCGTCAAGCACGACGTGATCGTCTCCGCGGTGCCGGCGACGGCGCGCGGCGAGATCGGCGCGGTCACCTCCGCGGGCCGGCTGCTGCGGCTGAACGTGATCGACCTGCCGCAGCTCCCGGACACGGCGGCCACGCCGAACCTCTCCGGCGGCGCGCCCATCTCCGAATTCCTCTCCTCCTTGGAGGCCGACGAGACGGTCGTCTGTCTGACGACGCTGGACGAGTCCTCCCCCGGCCTCGCCATCGGTACGGAACAGGGCATCGTCAAGCGCGTGGTGCCCGACTATCCGTCCAACAAGGAGGAGCTGGAGGTCATCACTCTGAAGGACGGCGACCGGATCGTGGGCGCCGTGGAGCTGCGGACCGGCGAGGAGGACCTGGTCTTCATCACGGACGACGCCCAGCTCCTGCGCTTCCAGGCGAGCATCGTGCGCCCGCAGGGGCGTCCCGCGGGCGGCATGGCCGGCATCAAGCTGGCGACCGGCGCGAAGGTCATCTCGTTCACGGCGGTCGACCCGGCGGCGGACGCCGTGGTCTTCACGGTGGCGGGCTCGCGCGGCACGCTCGACGACTCGGTGCAGACGACGGCCAAGCTCACGCCGTTCGACCAGTATCCGCGCAAGGGCCGGGCGACCGGTGGTGTGCGGTGCCAGCGGTTCCTGAAGGGCGAGGACTGCCTGAGCCTGGCCTGGGCAGGCCCGGCGCCCGCGCGCGCGGCGCAGAAGAACGGCACACCGGCCGAGCTGCCGGAGATGGACCCGCGCCGTGACGGCTCGGGTCTCTCCCTCGCGAAGACGGTGTCGGTGGTGGCGGGACCCGCCTAGAACTCCTTGTCCTGCACGTAGCGGAGAACGCCCCACATGCTGTGCTCGTCCACGGTGTGCGGGGCGTCGCTCGTACAGGCGTCGAGTTGCTTGCGGAGCCCTTCGGTGTCGATGTCCGTGCCGATGAGGACGAGCTGCGTCAGCCGGGGCTCCTGCGCGGGCCACGGCTCGGGATAGAACCGCAGGAACCGTCCGACGGCGTGCACGGCGTACCGGTTGCGGACGTCGGCGGTGCCGAAGTCGACGTAGCCCTTGATGCGGTACAGCCCGTCGGACCGGCGGTCGAGGAAATCCATCAGCCGGCGCGGGTCCATCGGCATGTCCGAGGTGAACGCGACGCTCTCGTAGGCGGAGTGCAGATGCCCGGTGTGCGGCTGTGAGGAGTCGTCGTGCCGGTGCATGTCGTCGAACGACAACTGTCCGATCCGCTCCTCCGTGGGGCGGCAGTCGAAGAGCAGCTCGGGGTCGACGCGCCCGTACGACGCGGACACGACGGCGGCCCGTGCCGCGGCCGCCCGCGCGACACTCAGCACCCGTTCCCGCTCGGCCTCCTCCACGCGGTCGGCCTTGTTCACCACGACGAGGTCGGCGATCCCCAGGTGCCGCTCCACCTCCGGGTGCTTCTCGCGCGTGGCATCGAACTCGGCGGCGTCGACGACCTCGACCAGGCCGCCGTACACGATCCGCGGGTTCTCGCTGGCGAGCACCATGCGCACCAGTTCCTGCGGTTCCGCGATGCCGCTCGCCTCGATCACGATGACGTCGATGGCATGACGGTCATTGACGGGACGAGTCAACTTGTCCAGATACAGATCAAGTTCACTCGCGTCCACGGCGCAGCACAGACAGCCGTTGCCGAGCGACACGGTGGAGTCACCGAGCTGGCCCGCGACCGCCATCGCGTCGATCTCGATGGCCCCGAAGTCATTGACGATCGCGCCGATACGGGTGCCTCCGCTGCGGTGCAGAAGGTGGTTGAGCAGGGTGGTCTTCCCTGATCCGAGGAAGCCCGCGAGGACGACGACGGGGATCTGCTGCGGGTTCACCTTGCTCAACACGCGACCTCTCTCACGCCGAAGCGTGCACCGGCTCGAGGACCGGCTCTCGTACGGAGAATGAATGCCGCCCCAGGATACGAGCGCGTAGAAAGGCCGCGTAGTGAACGATTGCTAACGGCGCTCGCGGGGCACACGTTGGACATGGCGCCGGTTTTCGCGACCTGAGCATCCCTCCGTGCGCCTCCTCTCCGCCTCCCTGCCGATCAGAGCCGCTCGGCACCCTGGGAGACGGCAAGCGCGCCGCCCACCGCTTCGCCGGTCCCCACCACTGTCGCCCCGCACCCGACGACCGGCGGACGGTCGCCTGAATCGGGGGTTGACATGACCACACAGAGTTATGGAGCGTGGCGGACGGTGTCCGCCGCGGTCGCGGGCGGAATCGCAGGGGCCGCCGGCCTGCACCTCTGGCAGCGGTTCGGCCGCCCGGCCCGGAAGTCGGCCGCGGCCGAGCGGCACCGACAGGCACGTGCGCATCAGCAACGCATGCACTGGGATTTGCTGACCAAGGCCCTGGACGACCCGTCGCTGGCCGTCGTGATCGACAATTACGGCCAGGACCTCTCCCCGGAGAAGCGGCGTCAGTTCCTGTACGCCAACCTCTGGTACGTCCAGGTCTTCCACCTGTACGACTCCGGGGCGCTGACCAAACGCGAGGTCTTCGGACGCCTGCGGGAGCTCTTCCAGAGCGCGTACATCCGTGACTACTGGGAGGCGACCCGCCACCATCGCGCCTCGCTCGACCCGAGGTCCACGGAGGCGGAGATGGGGCGGATCGCCGACGCGCTCTTCAAGGAACTGGAGGACGCGGAGACGGACGAGTGGTGGGTGGTGGGCGAGCCACCCCAGGCGTGAGAACGAGCGCGTCGACCCTGGGCCCGATCCGGTCCGGGGGCCTTGGTCTGCGGGGACTCGAAGGCCTTCGCCCATCCCGGTGACAGTCGCCAACTCCCCCTGGAATCAGGGCTAGGCTATTCGCGCCCCACCCAGGCGCACGACGCGTGACGCCTCACGTCACCATGCCCAGAAGGAACCGGTTTCCCTTGAAGATCGTACGTCGCATCGGGGTGCCCCCGAGCGCCCGTGGAAGCACCTCCGGCGCGACCTGCCCCGATGTATTCGAACTCAGCGACGGGAACTTCGCCGTGATCGGCACCGAGGCGACCGCGGACCTCAGGAACGAACTTCCGAAGGACGCGGGCGTCGCTGACTACGAGCGCATCGTGATCGTGAACCGGGAGACCTTGGTACGCGCCAAGAGCGACATCCCGGACGCCTGATCACCCTCCGCCCGCGGCGGTCGACCCACAACCCCGGGTCGGCCGCCGCGGCCGTTCGTCACGGCATGACAGGCACCGCCACCGGCGGCTCCGTCCCGACGTAGCGCGCCGCAGGCCGGATGATCTTCGAATCCTCCGCCTGCTCAAGGATGTTGGCGCTCCAGCCGACGACCCGGGCCGCCGCGAACGTGGGCGTGAACATCGTGCGCGGCAGCCCGCACAGCTCCATGACCACGCCGGCGTAGAACTCCACGTTCGTGTGCAGTTCGCGGCCCGGCTTCAGCTCCGCCAGGATCGCCTCGACGTGCCGTTCGACCTCGACGGCGAACTCCACGAGCGGTCCGCCGAACCGCTCCGCGATGCCGCGCAGCATGCGCGAACGCGGGTCCTCCGTGCGGTAGACGGGGTGCCCGAACCCCATGATCCGGTCACCGGCCGACACGCGCTCGCGAATCCAGGCATCGATGCGGTCCGGGGTGCCGATCGCGTCCAGCGTGTCCAGCGCACGGCTGGGCGCCCCTCCGTGCAGCGGCCCGGAGAGGGCACCGACCGCCCCGACGAGACAGGCCGTGACATCGGCTCCGGTCGACGCGATGACGCGCCCGGTGAAAGTTGATGCATTGAAACCGTGATCAATGGTTGAGATGAGGTACTGCTCGATGGCCCGCGCATGGGCGGGTTCGGGCTCCGAACCCGTCAACATGTAGAGGTAGTTGGCCGCGTACGAGAGGTCCTCGCGCGGCTCCACGGGGTCGAGGCCCTCACCGAGCCGGTGCAGTGCCGTCAACATCGTGGGGACCACGGCCGCGGCCGCGAGGGTGTCCGCGCGGCGCCGGTCGGCGTCGATGTCGTAGACGGGACGGAAACCGCGGGACGCGCCGAACAGCGAGAGCGCGGTGCGCAGTCCCGCAAGCGGTCCGGACACGGCTCCGGCGCGAGCGATCGCCGGGAGCGCCGCGCGCACCTCGTCGGGCAGGCCCCGC